>UWSJ01000088.1 GCA_900549525.1 uncultured Coriobacteriaceae bacterium
AGTAGCTCTGCGAGTGCACGCACTCCTGGAAGGTCTGGATGTGCAGGCACAGGTTGACCTCGTTGGCGGTGACGTACTCGCCCACATTGGGAAGGTTGGCCGTCTGCAGCGAGTCGAGGAACACGAGGAAGGAGAGGATCTTGTCGTAGGCGACGCGCTCGGGCTCGGGCAGGTTGGGGTAGTCCTTCACGTCCTGGGCGAGGTTGATCTCCTCGGGAATCCAGAAGTTGTTCATGGCCTGGCGATACCAGTCGGACACCCACGGGTACTTCATGTTGTTGAAGTCGTTGAGGTTGGTGGTGTTGCCGCCGATCATGCGACGCTTGCGCACGTCGGTGTCGCCATTGGGGTTGAACAGGGCCTTCTTGGTGAGCTTGGGGGCGGTGCGCTCGGTTGCAGCGTGTTCGTTTGTATTGATGCCGCTCATGGTTGCCTTTCGGTTGGTTGTCCCGTCCATGGTAGCAGCTGGGCCGGACACGCCCTCGTGCCTAGGCGAGTCCAGAGATACCCTCCACGAGCATCTGTCTGGCCACGAGGGAAGCGCTCTCGATGGGGATCGACCTGTCCGACAGCAGCCACATGCGATAGACGGACACGGTTGCCGCCACGGAAAACTGCAGGTAGTAGGCGTATAGCGCATCCGGTATCGAGGATGGGAAGAGGCGGCGCTCCTTGAGGGCGCGCCCGAGGATGTCGCGCAGCATGTTGACGAGTGCCTCCTCGGAGACGTTCCTCACGATGTGGCGGTCGAGCTCCTCGTCGGCCTTGATGGCTCGGTCGATGGCCGAGAAGAACGCCCGGGCGCTCTCCTCCGTACCCTCCGTGAGGCTGGCCACGTGCCCGCAGGAGCGCTCCACCTCGTCGAGCATGCGTGTGACGATCTCCTCGGCGAGCTTCTCGTAGAGCCCCTCGATGGAGCCAAAGTGGGCGTAGACGGTCTTTCGGTCGACGCCGGCCTCGCGCGAGACGGCCGAGATGGTGATCTTGTCGGCTCCCTGCCTGCCAAGCAGGCGCTTGAGCGCCTCGAGGATGAGGGAGCGGCTGCGTTCGATGCGCCTGTCCACCTTTGTGCCGAGGGTTCCCATATTCGATACTCCCCGTTTTTCTCGAGTCTGTTGAACAACCGCGGACGACTATTCCACACCTGTCGAATAAGGGTATCACCCAGCGTAGTGCAAGGCAGGGATACCTGGCGGCGGGGATGAAGGAGAGCTCTATGGCAATCACCCAGGCGGCGGAGCGTGTGGCGCTCAACAAGCTCGTCGACTACCTCGACGATGACCCAGCGACGCATATCGACAAGATCATGGACCTGGTCAACAGGCTCGTGCCGGACAGCGTGTTCCCGGTGCAGCGCGCGGCGTTCACCAACGTCATCAAGAGCCGCGGCAACTGGTACGACCTCATGATGAAGGTGTTCAGGCTTAATCCCGACATGCGCACCAAGCTGCTCAAGGCGCTTCTGGTAGACGGCAACCTGCTGGCCTGGCCCGTGCAGGAGAAGATGCGCGAGAAGTACCAGTGCAACATCCCCTGGGCCATCCTGCTCGACCCCACGAGCGCCTGCAACCTGCACTGCATCGGCTGCTGGGCGGCCGAGTACGGGCACCAGCAGAACCTCTCCTTCGACGACATCGACTCCATCATCTGCCAGGGCAAGGCCCTCGGCACACACGTCTACATCTACACCGGCGGCGAGCCGCTCGTGCGCAAGCATGACCTTATCCGCATCTGCGAGAAGCACCCGGACTGCATCTTCCTGTGCTTTACCAACTCCACCCTCATCGACGAGCAGTTCTGCCAGGACATGATCCGCGTGGGCAACTTCGTGCCCGCCATCTCGGCCGAGGGCAACGAGCACACGACCGACGCCCGCCGTGGCGAGGGCGTCTACAAGTCGATCGAGCGCGCCATGGGGCTTCTGCGCGAGCACGGCCTGCCGTTCGGCATCTCCTGCTGCTGGACGCGTGCCAACGCCGACACGGTGGCGACCGAGGAGAACATGGACTGGATGATTCGGGAGGGGGCGCTCTTCTGCTGGTACTTCCACTTCATGCCGGTGGGCAGGGCGGCCACGGCAGACCTCATCCCCACGCCCGAGCAGCGCGAGAAGATGTATCGCTTCATCCGCGAGATGCGCGAGAAGAAGCCGCTTTTCACCCTCGACTTCCAGAACGACGGCGAGTACGTGGGCGGCTGCATCGCCGGCGGCCGTCGCTACCTGCACATCAACGCGGCAGGCGACGTGGAGCCGTGCGTGTTCATCCACTACTCCAACGCCAACATTCACGACATGAGCCTGCTGGACGCCCTGCGGTCGCCCATCTTCATGAAGTACTACGAGAACCAGCCGTTCAACAACAATCACCTGCGCCCGTGCCCGATGCTCGAGAACCCCAAGATCCTGGGGGCCATGGTGGAGGAGGCGGGTGCCCACAACACCGACCTCGTGGCCGAGGAGACGCCCGAGCAGCTGGCCGAGAAGACCGTGCCTGCGGCCGTTGCGTGGGCGCCGGTGGCGCAGCGGCTCTGGGACGACGAGACGGACCCGCTCTACGAGAGGCGCCACCACGACCCCACCGAGGGTATGGCCAAGAGCGACATGGAGAAGTTCTCGCGCGAGGGGCACCGCGGCTTCGAGGGGTCTCCCACGGAGGAGTTCATGCGCGAGAAGACAGCCGAGAGCGCTGGAAAGCCCGCGGAGGCCGTTCGGGCGTAAGGCGAGGCGGCGCGGCGGCGGAAGCGGGCCGGTTGTGGCGGCGCGACGGACGGAAGTGCGGCTCGTGCGGGGCTGCCTGCGGCGTGGTGACAGAAGTGCGGCTCGTGCGGGGCTGCCTGCGGCGTGGTGACAGAAGCCCCGTTCGTGCGTGGCTGCCCACGGCCGCCGTTGTGTGGCGCTTCGAACCGTAGGCCGTTTACCAGCGGCTTTATGGACACGACGGGCGGGACGAGAGGGGCTGGATGACAGAACGACGCTCCGTGCTCAGCACAGGGCGCCGTTCTGTCAGCTCTCGCGCGGGAACCCTGCACGAGAGCCGGTTTTGTCGTGCACGAGGCCGGGTGTTGTCAGGCACGCCGCCGGGCGCCGACTACGTCTCGGCGGGCGTATGGTACGCAGGGCGTGCCCGCAAGCGCGGCCGTTAGCTCGCGCAGCTCTCGCACTCCTCGACCTCGAGCGACTTGCTGCGGACGTAGTAGATCGTCTTCACGCCGTCGCGCCAGGCCTCGAGGTAGAGGTTCAGCACCTGGCGCATCGTGAACTCATTGGTCACATAGAGGTTCACGCTCTGCGCCTGATCGATGTGACGCTGGCGCACGCCCGCGGCCTTCATGCTCCAGGCCTGGTCGATGAGGTGCGCCGGCTTGTAGTACCAGTACGTCTTCATCGAGAGCTCGGGGGCAACGCGCGGCAGCATCGCACCCTTCTTCTCCTCGAGGAAGAAGCGACGCATCACCGGGTCGAGACCGGCCGTGGTGCCCGAGAGAATCGACGTGCTCGACGTCGGCGCAATGGCGAGCAGATAGGCGTTGCGCATGCCCTTGGCCGCAGCCTCGCGTACCGGCGCCCAGGCCTCGCCCTCGTAGCCGCGCTTGTCGAAGTACGCGCCCGTCTGCCAGTCACTGCCCGCAAACGTGGCGTAGCTGCCGCGCTCGGCCGCCAGCTTGGCGCTCGCCGCGATGGCGTGGCGGTTGATGCGCTCGAACACCTCGTCGGCAAAGGCCAGGTGCTCCTCGCTCTCCCAAGAGATGCCGCGCTTGGCAAGCATGTGGTGATAGCCCGAGACGCCCAGGCCGATGGAGCGGTAGCGACGGTTGGTGATCTTGGCGTAGGGGAGCGCGTAGAAGTTGAGGTCGATCACGTTGTCGAGGGCGCGCACCACGGTCTCGACGACGCCCCCCATCTTGGCGTCGTCCTCCACGGGCAGGTGGCCCAGCGAGAGGCTCGCGAGGTTGCAGACAACGAAGTCGCCGGGACGGGTCTTGGTGACCACCACGGTGTCGCCGTCCTCGGTCTTTACCTCGGTGGCGACGCTCCGGATCTCGCTCATGTTCTGGGCGATCTCGGTGCAGAGGTTGGAGCAATAGATCATGCCCGCCTGCGGGTTGGGGTTGGCGCGGTTCACCGTGTCGCGCATGAAGGCGAAGGGCGTGCCGGTCTCCACCGCGCTCTTGATGACGAGACGCACGATGTCCTTCACGGTCATGGTGCGCTTGGGGATGCGCGGGTCGGCCACGCACTCCTGGTAGCGACGCTCCCACTCCTCGCCGTAGTAGTCTTCCAGCGCATAGCCCTTCACGGTGAGGATGTCGTGCGGGCACATGAGGTACCAGGGCTGGTCGAGGTCCTCCTCGGCCATGCGCCAGAAGAGGTCGGGGTAGCAGACGGCGGGGAAGACGTCGTGGGCCTTCATGCGGTCGTCGCCGTTGTTGGTGCGCAGCTGCAGGAACTCCGGCAGGTCACGGTGCCAGGCGTCGAGGTAGACGGCCACGGCTCCCTGGCGCACGCCCAGCTGGTCGACGGCCACGGCCGTGTCGTTGATGACGCGGATCCAGCGGATGACGCCGCCGGCAGCGCCCTCGAAGCCGCGGATGGAGCCGCCCTTGGCGCGTACCTTGCCGAGGTACATCCCCATGCCCCCGCCGTACTTGGACACCTTGGCGAAGTTGTCGATGCTGCGATAGATGCCCTCCAGGCTGTCGGGCACCGTGTCGATGAAGCAGCTCGAAAGCTGGTGGAAGGGTTTGCGCGCGTTGGCGAGCGTGGGCGTGGCCATGGTGACCTCGAGGCGAGACAGTATGTCGTAGAACCGCTTGACCCACCCAAGGCGCGCCTCGTTGACAGCGCCCTCGCTTGCGGGCGAGCCCTGGCCCTCGTTCATGGCGAGGTGCAGGGCGATGCCGAGGAACATCTCCTGGGGGCTCTCGAGCGCCTCGTGCTGGTGGGTGCAGATGACGTAGCGCTTGAGCAGCAGGTCGAGGCCTGCGTAGGTGAACAGGTCGTCACGCTCGGGCACCATGAAGCTCGCGGCGCGCTCAAGCTCGGCTCGGCTGTAGCGGCCGAGGATGAAGTCGCCGTAGAGGCCTTGGTCGGTGAGGTGGCGAATCTTCTCGTAGAAGTTCGTGATGCCACGGGCCGCCTCGGCGGCGGCGAGCTTGCGGTGGAAGGAGAACGACAGCAGGCGGGCGGCAACCATCTCCCAGCGCGGCGCCTCCTGGCTCGTGAGCTCCACGGCGGCCTTGGTGAGGGCGTCGAGTCGCTCGCCGACGGCCATCTCGGGCTTCACGAAGCCGCGGGCCTTGGAGAGCAGCGTGGCGAGGGCGTACTCGTCCTCGGGGAAGTCGTGCTCGATGCGGGCGAGCGTGGCGTCGAGCTCGGGCGTGCCAGCGGTGGCGCAGAGGGCCTCGCGGGTAAGGCGGGCCTCGGCGCGCGTGTGGCGGTAGAGGATGTAGCTCTTGGCGACGTCGAAGAAGCCCTGCTCCATGAGGGCGCGCTCCACGATGTCCTGGATGTCCTCCACGGAGGTGGCGCCGCGCCGCTCCATCGCCGCCTCGACGGAGGCGAGCAGGGAGGTGAGCGTCTCGGCAGAGGCGGGCTCGCTTCCGGTCTGGGCCGCGACCTCGGCAAACGCCCGGTCGATGGCCGAGGTGACCTTCGATCCGTCGTACGCCTCGGTACGGCCGTCTCGCTTGGTGATGTTCACGTTGTCTCCGCTTCGCGTGTCGTGTGAGCGTGTGCCCGCGAGCTGGTCTGGGCTTGCGTGGGCGGGCACCGCGTGCTGTGCCCGGAGCCATGCCTGGCTTGCGGGCGCGTGGCGCGCGCTGTGTCCGGCGACCCATCATGCCACTACCCGATGTGCCCGAGGGGCCGGCGGCGCACCACGTGTTGTGTCCTCCTGCGACTCTTTGGTGGCCTACTCAAGACTTCCACAACTGCCACCTGTGTGGTGGCGATTGCGAGAAGCGCGTGTGAGCCCCTCCCGGCCTTCCGAATCTCTCCCAAAAAGTTGATAGTGGTTGGCAACTCCAAGTAACATGGTGGGATATGAGCCAACGACCCGGACCTCCTGGGGGGGAGGGGTCACCTATCGACCAACTGCCTCCGCGCGGCAATCTGTCTAGAAGCCGTCCCCTCTGGTGGGGAACAATGGTAGGCAAAACGTTGCCCGGGGCGGGCCACGCGGCTTTCTGGGACAGGCGGCGCGTCGTCTGGGAAGGCCAGCGTGTTGTCTGTGGCGGGCAACGCATTGTCTATACTGTCGTCGGGCGGAGGAGGGGCCATGGAGGATCAGGATGAGCACGCCCGCGGGGATGCCGCGCCCACCCGTCGCGTCGACGCCGGGGTCACCAAGCCCATCGGCGGCTGGCAGCCGTCGGGTGAGCCCGGCCAGGACACGGAGCCCCTCGCCGAGCAGCCGGCGGACGACGGAACGACCCAGCGCCGTCCCTACGTGGCGTCGCCCCCGCAGCAGCCGCCCTACATCCCGGGGTCTGACGATGGCGACCGGGCCCCTGTCTCGGCCGGCCCCTGGGCGGCCTCGCGGCATCCGGTCCCGCGACGCAACCCGTTCGCCTGGGTCGCGGCCGTCCTCGCGGTCATCCTCGCGATCGTCATAGCCTTCCAGGTCGGTTCATGCACGGCCGCCGACCAGGCCGCCTCCAAGGCCGCGGGCTCGCCGTCCGCGGAGGAGCCCGCCTCGCCCAAGGCTGCCACGGCAGAGCCGAGGACCGACGACGCCCCTGCCCCCTCGGGCGACGACACCTTGGGCTCGCTTGTCGGCGATGCCCTCGACAAGCTTGGCTCCATCGACCTCGGCGACATGAGGTCCAAGCTGGGCGATGCCGCGTCGCAGCTGAGCGAGGGCGCCAAGAACGCCGCCGGCTCCGCGGCGGACCTCCTGGACCGCCTCGCGAACAGCTAGGCGGCATTTCGGGGGCTCAAGACAGGCCCGCTCGACAGGCGGCGATTTCCCGGGCCCCATCCCAGAGTGGGCCTGACCGAAGTCGCCCGCGAGGGCAGTTAGCGAACGATAGCGCCAATAAGTTCACTAATTTCCGAACAAATCACCAATCTAGTTCTATACTCTCGC
>UWSJ01000089.1 GCA_900549525.1 uncultured Coriobacteriaceae bacterium
TGCGCTCGTTCTGGCAGGTCACCACGATGCCCGTGGGCAGGTGCGTGACGCGCACGGCCGAGTCGGTCGTGTTGACGCCCTGGCCGCCTGGGCCGCTCGCGTGGTATACGTCGACGCGCACGTCACCCGGGTCTATGTCGACCTCAATATCGTCGGGAAGCACCGGCAACACTTCGACGCCGGCAAAGGTGGTCTGGCGGCGCTTCTTGGCGTCGGTGGGAGAGATGCGTACGAGCCGGTGCACGCCCTGCTCGGCTCGAAGCATGCCATAGGCGTTGTGTCCGCTCACGGTAAACGTGGCGCGATCGATACCGATGCCCTCGGCGGCCGGAGCGTCGTTTACCGTGACCTTCCAGCCACGGCGCTCACAATAGCGCAGGTACATGTGAAAGAGCATGTCGCACCAGTCCTGCGCCTCGAGACCGCCCTGTCCGGGCGTCACGCTCACGATGGCGTCACCGTGGTCGAACTCGCCCGTAAACCAGCTCGAAAGCTCAAGCTCCGAGAGGTCGCGCTCGAGCGCTTCGGCGCCGGCAGCGGCCTCCGCCAGCAGCTCCTCGTCGCCCGTCTCCTTACCAAGCTCGAAGGCGGCGCGGACGTCGTCAAGCCGCGCATGGGCGGCATCGACGCCCGCCACGTCCTGCTTGGCTGCCGAGAGCTTGGCCATGGCCGCCTGCGCCGCCGCGGCATCGTCCCAGAATCCGGGCTCGGCGCTCTGGCGCTCAAGGTCTTCGATGACCCCGCGGCGCTCCTCGACATGAAGATATCCTTCTACCTCGGCGAGGCGCGCCGCGATCGCGTCAATTCGGTCTTGCGTTATTTCGGACAAACGAATTCTCCCGTAACAGGTCTACTGCCTTCGCCGCCTCTAGCGGTTCCTGCCATGGCAGTTCTTAAACTTCTTGCCGCTGCCGCACGGGCAGGGGTCGTTGCGCCCCACGTTGACATAGGGATCGGGATCGTCGGCCTTACGGTAGGTGTGGCCCTTGGCCACCGAAGCCTTGGGGGCAGGGGCGAGGGGGTCACGGCGCTCGGCGTGCTCGGCCTTCATGGCCTCACGGGCGCTAGCCCTGCGCTGTGCGCGGGAGCCGACGATTGAGGCGGCCGCGCGTGCGCCATGGTCGCCGTCGAGCTCCGTGGGCCCGGAGTAGCGCGCCCCCTCTAGCGACGACGGGGCAGGCATCTCCTGCGGCTTGGCCGTGCGACGGATGTGCAGCATGGTGCGCAGGAAGTCCTCGTACATCGTGTCAACAAGCTGGCCAAACGCGGCGTAGGCCTCCTGCTTGTACTCGACCAGCGGGTCACGCTGGCCAAAGCCGCGCAGGCCGATGCCCGTCTTCAGGTAGTCCATCTCCTGCAGATAGGCCATCCACCGCGTGTCAATGACGCGCAGCATGACCTGGGAGGAGAGCCTGTGGGTGATGTCCTCGCCCAGGTCGTCCATGCGCTTCTGGTACAGGTCGTCCACATAGCGGTCGACGGCCGCGACGACCTCGGAGGTATCGGCTTCCTTGGAGAATGCGGGCATTCCGTCCACACCCGTAAGCTCGCCGAGCCAGGAGCGCAGGCCCTTGACGTCCCAGTCCTCCACGGCGGTTCCCTCGGGGCAGAAGTCGCGCACGCGGCGCTCGACCGTTGCGCTCGTGACCTCCTCGATGTGATCGGTAAGATCCTTGCCGTCGAGGATCTTGTCGCGCTCCTCGTAGATGGCCTGGCGCTGCTTGTTCATGACGTCGTCGTAGTCGAGGACGCTCTTGCGCATGGCGTGGTTAATCTCCTCGACCTTGCGCTGGGCGCTCTCGATGGCACGACTCACGAGCTTGTGGTGGAGCGGCTCGTCGGCCGACATGTCCCAGCGCTCCATCGCGGCGGCGATGCGATCCATGCGGTCGGCGCCAAACAGACGCATCAGGTCGTCCTCAAGTGACAGGTAGAACTGCGTCTCGCCCGGGTCACCCTGACGTCCGGCACGGCCACGAAGCTGGTTGTCGATTCGACGGCTCTCGTGGCGCTCGGTGCCGATGACGCACAGGCCACCAGCCGCAATGACGCGCTTGCGCTCCTCGGCACAGGTCTTACGGGCCTCGGCCTTCGCCGCCTCGAGCTGCTCGGGGGTGGCAACGTCTGTCGGCGTGCCCTCGGCCGCGAGCCTGTCCTCGGCAAGCTGGTCGGGGTTGCCGCCGAGCAGGATGTCCGTACCACGGCCAGCCATGTTGGTGGCGATGGTAACGGCGCCCTCACGTCCGGCCTGGGCCACGATCTGCGCCTCGCGCTCGTGGAACTTTGCGTTCAGGACCTCGTGCTTGATGCCGCGCTTCTTGAGCATGGCAGAGAGGCGCTCGGAGCTCTCGATGGAGACGGTTCCCACGAGGACGGGCTGGCCCTTCTTGTGCCGCGCCTCGACGTCGTCGGCGACAGCCCTGAATTTGTAGTCGATGGAGCGGTAGATCTTGTCCTCGTGGTCGACGCGCACCACGGGCCTGTTGGGCGGGATCTCCATAACCGGCAGGTTGTACGTCTCGCGGAACTCGGCGTCCTCGGTCATGGCAGTGCCCGTCATGCCCGAGAGCTTGTCATAGAGGCGGAAATAGTTCTGGAGCGTGATGGTGGCGAGCGTCTGGTTCTCCTCGCGGACAAGCACGCCTTCCTTCGCCTCCACGGCCTGATGCAGGCCGTCCGACCAGCGGCGGCCCTCCATGATGCGGCCGGTGAACTCATCGACGATCTTGACCTCGCCGTCGACAACCACATAGTCCTTGTCGCGGTGGAACATGTACTGGGCCTTGAGCGCCTGCTGGAGGTGGTTGGCGAGCTGGCCGGAGAGATCCCCGTAGATGTCGGCGCCAAGGCGCTGCTCAATCTTGCGGAGCCCCTGGTCGGTGGCTGCGATGGTGTGCTTCGCCTCGTCCATGATGTAGTCGCCGTCAGGCTCGGGGACGGGACCACCCAGCGGGTCACGCTCGGGCTCCTCGGCACGCACGAGCCCGCGAACCGCGCGAGCGAAGTCCTTGTACGTGTCGGCAGACTTGGTCCCAGCACCCGAGATGATGAGCGGCGTACGCGCCTCGTCGATAAGGATGGAGTCGACCTCGTCCACGATCGCGTAGTGGTGGCCGCGCTGCACGCGCATGTCGGTGCGCGTCACCATGTTGTCGCGCAGATAGTCGAAGCCAAACTCGGAGTTCGTGCCATAGGTGACGCCTGCGGCGTAGGCCGGGCCCTTGTCCTTAAGCGGCATGCCGTTCTGGAGCAGGCCCACCTCCATGCCCAGGAAGTTATAGAGCTTGCCCATCCACTCGGAGTCTCGACGCGCCAGATAGTCGTTCACGGTCACCACGTGCACGCCCTCGCCCGCAATGGCGTTGAGATAGCCTGCGAGCGTGGAGACGAGCGTCTTGCCCTCGCCCGTCTTCATCTCCGCAATCATGCCACGATGCAGCGCGATACCGCCGATGACCTGCACGTCGAAGTGGCGCATGCCAAGGACGCGGTCGGACGCCTCTCGCGCGGTGGCAAACGCCTCGGGGAGCAGCTCGTCGAGAGACTCGCCCTTCTCGTAACGCTCGCGGAACAGGGTAGTCTGACCTGCCAGCTCCTCGTCATCCATCTTCTTGTAGGTATCGGCGAGCCCGTTGACCTTGTCGGCGACCGTTCTGAACTCACGAAGGTCCTTGTCGGAACCGATAGAGAGAATCTTGGAGAAAAGACCTGGCATGCGGCAGTCCTCTGCGTACAGCCGAGCTGCAGCGTTGCAGTCGCGGCTAAGTGTCTAGACTTTCTCACTTTACCCAATGGGCGTGCTCGGTCGGCCCTGAAAGACGCCCGGACGAGACCTGCGTCACAATATGCGCACCCCCGTCCGTTACGCCCGCCGCCCTGAGCCCGAAGAGGCTCATGACGACGCGGTAGCTTCGGAACGCATCTTGAGCGCCTTCGCCAAGGAATCCCTCAGCACCTCGCTCCGCGCAGCCACCACGCTCGCCGACTCCGCAAACCAGGTCGCCTGGCGAACGTCTCGCATGCGCATCGCCGCCTCCGAGCCCGACAGCATCGAGTCGACGAATCTCCGAGCAACTTCCTCGTGCCTCCGTCGAAACAGCCCGCTCGAGTCTCGACTTGGCACGTACGAGCCGTCTCCATACATCGCCTCCATACGCAGGCACAGTGAGACCCTCTCGTCATCCGATGATTTTGGGGACGCCGCGGCCCGCGCCATGCGCTCGAACTCGTCTATGTCGCAATGAACCAGGCTGTCATCGAGCCAGATTCTCCCCACCTCTCCCCCGACGAACTTGCTTGTGTCGTCGCGCTGGCCAAGGCTGAGACGCAGAGAGCTCAGCACCGTGTACAGGCTCACCCTTCCCCTGGCATAGTCGGCCTCTGGCCAGAGCCTCTCTATCACCTCTCCCCTGTTCATGGCATGACCCGGAGTCAGGGCGAGCATCGCCAGCAACGTCCGCGCCTGCTTTCTTCTCCACAGACCTTCGGCGAGTATCACGCCGTCCACACGAGCGCCCATCCCCCCGAGCACGCGTATCTCAAGGCGGTGGAGGGAGTCCGACACGACTCCCCGTCTAGAATCAGGGCTAGACAACAAATCCGTCGTCCCCACCAGACCTGTTCTCGCGGGGGCAACCGCGCTCCCACTAGTACGCAGCTGGTCTTCAGCCGGGCGCCTTTTGAGCCAGATGGGAGGCAACGCATCCTTCAGCGCCTTCGAACTTCTAAGGGAAAGGCCGCTGATGTAGTCGGCAAACGCAACGAGCTCCACTCGAGGAATGATCCGTGGGGCAACCTTTTGCCCCTCCGGATCGCCCCCTTTCAGCACGATGCTCCTTATGATGTCCTCCAAAGCGACCACGTCAGCCGCCGCGGCGTCATCATCCCCGGCGCTCCCCGCAGGAGAGGCCGAGAGCCGCGCTCGGGCGGCAGATGTCTCTCCAAGCCCTTCGTACGCAAGCAGGTCAACCATCGTGCCGAGCGTTGCGAGACCGGGATTATCACACGCTCGCGCAGCATCCACGGACGCCTCTGCATGCAGGTGCGCATGCCGATAGGCGCCTGCTGCCAGGCTCTCCAGAGCACGTATCAGCCGCGCACGGCTCACCAGCTCGAAGTCCCCTCGACGCTCGGCGTCGTGTATGAGTCCGTCACACCTCGTATCGAGGGGCCGAGATCTCACCAGCGCAGAGGCCAGCTCGTGGAGGAGTCGGGAGCCACAAAAGACCGATGCCATTCCGTATGCGGCTGTCGAGCCACCACCCTGCCAAGTAGCATCGTTCTCCCCCGCCTCATCGTGGTCGTCGACAAGCATCCCAAGGGCATGAAAGTCGCTCTGTAGCAGGGACGAGAATGCAGAGCGAGAGATAGTCCCCGCAAGCCTCAGATCTCTCGAGGTCAAGAGCCCGCGATAGGCACCAAGACAATCTCCACCCATCGCCAATGAAAGCGAGCGGAGATGAGCAGAAAGAGTCCGCGCAATTCTGTCCTCGCTCCCCTCTCCCTCCGCACAAACTCTGACGAGCCAGCTATCCTGCCTCTTCGCGTCAGAGGGGCACCGCCGAAGCACGAGTTCGCACCCAAGCAATAGCTTGAAGTGCAGCCTTGTCACAGGCCGCTCGCTCGCCATTGCAAGGCATGACTCGAACTTGACGCCATCGAGGTCATTGGTGGAGGCATTCGCAACCACCGCGCCCTCAAAGCTCGTCGAGACGTCCTCCCCGCCGTCCCTTCTCGCCATCGCGGAAAGCAGTGCGGAGACGCCGCCTCTCCTGAAGTGAGGCCCCGCGGGAGCATCGCCCTCGTTGTGCCCGAACCTACGCCCAACAAACGAGCTCACCAGTGCCGTGTGGCCCGCATCAATCAGCTCAATCGGATACGAGACAACCATCTCGTCAACCAGCCTCGGGCTCCCTGCCAAACCAGCAAGGGTGCCAGCACGAGCGAATTCTCCCTTGCCGGCCAGATGCCGAACAATCGCATGCAAGAAGCTTGGTGGCAGGGCAGAAGAGGCAAGAGCGTCCAAGAGCAGGCTCTCACGACAACCGATAAAAGAAAATGACCTGTTCTCAGAATCGATGCCAAACAACGGGGCGCTGCGAGCCAGCTCGAACATAAGGTCGCGCGACGCCCGGATACCGAGGCTCTCAAGATCCTCGACGCCTCCAGAACCAAGAAGCGCCATACCGGCCCGCAAATAGAGTTCCTCAAGGATCAGACCCGGTCTAAATGCATCCCTTAGCACGGAGGAGACCGTCGCATCCCACGACGCGCCACGCGGCTTTCCTTCACGGAAAGAGCAGCCTTCTAGTGCACTGATAAGCGAAGGCATTCCATGCGTCGAAGTCTCAACGAAACAATGAGGGAACCCGTCGTAGCAAGAAGCCCAGGCGGGAAGCTCCTCTTCGGTTATGCGGAGATCCTCCGAGCCAAAAGCGGGACACCGCGGAAGATAAGAAAGGAAGTGAGACTCCTCGGGTCGTAAAAGCAAAAGCAAGTGGCAACCATAAGTATGACAGGAGGAGATTCCCCGAGCATATCTCTCGATGGAGCGCTCATCCAAACGAACCCCGTCAATAAGTATGAGTGAGGGGCGGTTCTGAAAGGCAGGCGTCTGCGCACGCCGTGAGAGCCTTCTAAGCTGCCGACAGTGGCTTTCTACAGATCCCCTCGAAAGACACGCGCGATAAATCCGCCATCCCGACTCACGCAAAAAGTCACCGGTCTCTTGAGCAAGAGTATGTGAGCCCATGCCAGGCTCCGCGCACATCGCGCAAAGACCAGATCGCTCCAAAGCCCCCACAACACGACGAACGAGCATAGGCCGCGAAACATACGACCCGCTAGAACGAAAAGCGTAAGCAGATGGCGGAGGAGCACCGTCGCCATATCCACAAACACCCTTGGAAGGAAACACAAACTCATCGCTCATGTCTACACCAGCCAGTCTTGAAGGAACGGGCCATCAAGACTAAAGAGCATGTGAAGCCAAGCCACTCAGAAGGGTGAATAAGCCGG
>UWSJ01000090.1 GCA_900549525.1 uncultured Coriobacteriaceae bacterium
TCCTCGACGGTTGCCGTGCACATGACGCGCGTGTCGCCAAACTCGGCCAGGCACGACCCATGCGCGTTCTTCATGACGTCGCGCGTGAGGGTGACCTTGCGCATCTGGTCCGCCGCGCGGCCGGCGGGACGGCGCTCCGGAATCTCGATGTCTGCCATGTGGCTCCTGCCTTCCTACTCGTCGGCCAAGGCCTCGAGGGTCTCGAGCTCTATGTGCTCGATAGAGTCGAGCGGGTGGCCAAAGATGAACTTGCCCGCGACGGCAAACGACGTGATGTCGTCCGAGGTGGTGGCGAAGCGGTACTTGGGCTCGCCGCCGGCTCCCAGGTCCGGCGCCTCGGGGTCCGCGAGCTCTCCCCTGCGGGCCAAGATCTCGCTCACCTCGCGCGCGCACTCCTCGGCCGAGCTCACCGTGCGCACGCCCGGGCCCAGCGCCTCGCCGATCTCGTGGGCGAGCAGCGGGAAGTGTGTGCAGCCCAGGACCACCGTGTCGATGCCCCTGCCCAGAAGCGGTGCCACGTTGGCGCGTGCCAGCTCGCGCACCTCGGGCGTTTCGAAGACGCCCTTGTTGGCCATCCAGTCCTCGTGCAGGTGCGCCCCGCTCGCAAGCTCGCGCTCCACGTAGTCGACGAAGCTGCCGGCCGCGCTCTGCGTCACCTGGACGCCCGCGTCGAGGTTGTGGATGGCGCGCTCGTAGGCGCCCGACGCCACGGTGCCCGCCGTGGCGAGCACGCCCACCCTGCGGGTGCGCGTGGCTTGGATAGCGGCGCGCGCACCTGGCTCGATGACGCCGATGACCGGCACCTTGAGGGCCTTCTGGATGACGTCGAGGCCGGCCGCCGTGGCCGTGTTGCAGGCGATGACCACGAGCTTGACGTCGTGGCTCTCGAGCCAGCGGCCCACCTGTCGCACGAAGAGGCGCACCTCGGTCTGGGGGCGCGGGCCATAGGGGCAGCGCTTGGTGTCGCCCACGTAGTAGATGGGCTCGGCGGGCAGGCGGCGCGCGATGGCGCGCGCGACCGTGAGGCCGCCCAGGCCGGAGTCGAAGATGCCGATGGGCTTGCTGCTGATGGGGTCGATGCCCTCTGAGGCGGACGGGAGGACGGCGGCGGTTGGATCGAAGCCGTCTGTTGGCACGTTCGATGACATGTGTCTCCGCCTCCGTTGCGGCGCGGCAGCGCCGCGCCCGACCCCCTGCGCGCCCGCCCCGTGCGGGAGCGCCATGAGAAGGGCCGGAGACGCGCTCCGGCCCGTGATGGCATTGGTGGGCGATGAGGGATTCGAACCCCCGACCTTAGGCGTGTAAAGCCCCTGCGCTACCACTGCGCCAATCGCCCTGAAGCAGGGGAAGTTTATCACACGCGGATGGGGATCAGGGCACCTGGAGGCGTGGCTGCCCGATGCCGGGTACAATGACCCGGTCAGGGAAGGCCGGGTTCCATCGCGGAATCGCGGCCGCACGAGCACGGAGGTCACATGTCCCCAGACGTACCAACCGACGGCTTCGATCCCATGGCCGCCGTCCCCCCCTCGATCTCCGGCGGCGTCGACCCCGTGAGCAGCAAGCCCATCGGCATCTTCGACTCCGGCCTGGGCGGCCTGACCGTGGCCCGCGCCATTGCGAGCCGCCTGCCCGCCGAACCCATCTACTACGTGGGCGACACCAAGCGCTGTCCCTACGGCCCTCGCCCGCAGTCCGAGGTTCGTCTCTTCGTGCGCCAGGTGGGCCGCTGGCTCGAGAGCCACGACGTCAAGCTCGTGGTCATTGCCTGCAACACCGCCACGGCCGCCGGCCTCGACGTCATACAGCGCGCGCTCAAGGTGCCAGTCATCGGCGTCATCGAGCCGGGTGCCCGTGCGGCGATCCAGGCCACCCGCACGCGGCGCGTGGGCGTGCTCGCGACGGCGGGCACGGTTGCCTCCGGCGCCTACGAGCGGGCCATCCACAACCTTGATGCGGGCGTGCGCGTAACGCAGGCCCCGGCTGGCAGCTTCGTCGACTACGTGGAGCACGAGCTTGCCACGGGCGCGCATCTCCACGAGGACTGGATGGTCGACAAGGGCGTCTTCGACACGCCCGAGGTTCGAGAGCTCGCCCGTAAGAACGTGGAGCCGCTTCTTGGTCGCGGCATCGACACGGTGGTGCTGGGCTGCACGCACTTCCCTCTGCTCGCACGCGAGATCGGCGAGGCGCTCGGCGAGGGAATCACCACGGTGAGCTCGGCCGAGGAGTGCGCCCGCGAGGTGGCCGAGATCCTCACGCGTCGCGGGGAGCTCGCCGACCCGGCCGCCCCCGACCTTGGCGCCGGCGGCGAGCCCAAGTACCGCTTCGCCACGACCTCCGACGACATCACGTCGTTTGCCGTGGCCGGCACGTTCATCTTCGGCCACCCGCTCGACTCGATCGAGCACATAGAGCTCGAGACCCTCGAGGCGCTCGCCGACGAATAGGCCGTCGCATCTGTCTGCCGGCAAACGCGTGCAGCACGCTCACGCTGCGCCCCGCCCCTAACACCCAACCTACGAAGGAGCTTCCATGCCTGTCCTCAACCTCACCGAGCGTCGTCTCGCCGCCCGCCCTCTCGACCAGATGCGCAAGGTCACCCTCACGCGCGACGTCATGAAGAACGCGCACGGGTCGTGCCTCGCGGAGTTTGGCGACACGCACGTCATGTGCACCGCCACCATCGAGGAGGCCGTGCCCGCCTGGCGGCGCGCCAGTCGCAAGGGGTGGGTCACGGCTGAGTACGCGATGCTGCCCGCTTCCACCAACACGCGCACGAAGCGTGAGTACAAGGGGCGCAAGGGGCGCAGTATGGAGATCGAGCGACTCATCGGCCGAAGCCTGCGCGCCGTGGTCGACCTTGACCGCCTGGGCGAGTTCACCATCACCGTCGACTGCGACGTCATCCAGGCCGACGGCGGTACCCGCACGGCGAGCATCACGGGCGGCTGGGTGGCGCTCCACGACGCCCTCATGCACTTCGTGGAGGCGGGCAAGATGAAGCGCCTGCCGCTGACGGGCCAGGTGGCCGCCATCTCGGCGGGCATCGTGGCGGGCGCGCCCATGCTCGACCTCGACTACCCCGAGGACAGCCATGCCGACGTCGACCTCAACCTCGTGGGCACCGCGGGCGGCGGCATCGTGGAGATCCAGGGCACCGGCGAGCACTCGACGCTCTCACGCGCGCAGCTCAACGACCTCCTCGACATGGGCGAGGCGGGCGTGGCGCGCCTGTGCGCCCTCCAGGACGAGGTCACGGGCTTCACGGCGTAGGGTCACGCCCTCGGGCAGCTCGCGGCTTACGGTTCCCTGACGCCAGCGTGGGAGAATGGCGGCCAAGGGGCATCGTGATGACGGATACCGATCCGCGTCGAGATGCTGCCGGGCAGCCGGACGCTGTTTGCGCTCGAACGTCTCGACTGAGGCGCCCGTCGGCTTGCGCTAGGCTTGTGCCTACCATGCGTCCCGGGCCCGCATTCGGCGGCGCGGGGCTGGCAGTGCGAAAGGAGCCCCATGCCCAAGATCGACTACAAGACGCTCGACCCCGCAACCACCGTGGTGGTGGCCACCGGCAACGCCCACAAGGTCACCGAGATCGAGGCCATTCTCGCCCCCGTGATGCCGGGCGTGACCTTCTACGCCCTCGGTGAGCTGGGCGACTTCCCCGACCCGGTCGAGAACGGCGACACCTTCACCGAAAACGCCATCATCAAGGCCCAGGCCGCGCTGGACGAGACGGGCCTGCCCGCCGTCGCCGACGACTCGGGCCTCGTGGTGGATGCGCTCGGCGGCGAGCCTGGCATCATGAGCGCGCGCTGGGCAGGCGTGCACGGTGACGACGCGCGCAACAACGCGAAGATGATGCGCGAGATGGAGGGCGTGCCTGACGAGAAGCGTACCGCCCGCTTCCACTCGAGCGTGGTGCTCATCCGCCCGGACGGCTCGGTCGTGACCGGCGAGGGCGACTGCGAGGGCAAGATCGGCTACGAGCCCGAGGGCACCAACGGCTTTGGCTACGACCCGCTGTTCTGGCCCGTCGACACCCCCGGCCGTTCCATGGCCGACCTCGAGCCTGCCGAGAAGAACGCCATCTCGCACCGGTTCCACGCCCTCACGGAGCTCGCCCGCCAGCTGGCCTAGCGCCTGGGGCAAGCGGCGGAGCGCCCTCGAGTCGTCCACGCCACCCGCCTCGTCGCACGCTAGAATAGACGCGTCCGGGGCGCGTGCCCCGGTCGTCGTGGACGGGCTGGGGCCCCGACGCGGCGGCGTCTCCACACAGCTTCGTGCGACCTCGCCCAGGTGGCCGCCATCACGTTGGTTGCGGCCAGCGCGGCCGCAGGGGCGAGACGCAAGCGCGTCCCGCCCAAGAAGACAGAAGGGACGCAGCATGAAGATCATCCACGCCAAGGACTACGAGGACATGAGCCGCAAGGCGGCCAACATCATCTCCGCCCAGGTCATCCTCAAGCCCAACTGCGTGCTGGGCCTTGCCACCGGCACCACGCCCATCGGCGCCTATCACCAGCTCATCGAGTGGTACAAGAAGGGCGACGTGGACTTCTCGCAGGTCAGCACCTACAACCTCGACGAGTACCGCGGCCTCACCCACGACGATCCGCAGAGCTACCACTACTTCATGAACAAGGAGTTCTTCTCCGGCATCAACATCGACCTGGCCAACACCCACGTGCCCGACGGCGCCAACCCCGACGCCGAGGCCGCCTGCGCCGAGTACGACAAGATCGTGGCCGAGGCCGGCTATCCTGACCTGCAGCTGCTCGGCATCGGCCGCAACGGCCACATCGGCTTCAACGAGCCCGACGACGCCTTCTCCAAGGGCACCCACTGCGTCAACCTCACCGAGAGCACCATCGAGGCCAACAGCCGCCTGTTCGAGAAGGAGGAGGACGTACCGCGCCAGGCCTACACCATGGGCACGCAGACCATCATGCACGCCCGCATGATCCTCATGGTGGCCAACGGCGAGAACAAGGCCCAGGCCGTGCACGACATGTGCTTCGGCCCGGTCACGCCGAGCTGCCCCGCCTCCATCCTGCAGCTGCACTCCAACTGCGTGGTCGTTGCCGACGACGCCGCCCTGTCGCTGTGCGAGGGCCTGTACTAGCGAGTTCTTCCAAGCCCGGGGTGCGCGTGCGCCCCGGGCTTTTTTGCTGGAGGGCGGACTTGGCAGACGTCGCGCCCGTCGCCGCCCCGAGAGGAGCATCCATGGCAATCAAGGCGGTCTTCCTTGATATTGATGGCACGCTCGTGCGCTTTCGCGAGAAGACGCTCGACGACTACACCCGCGACGCTCTCGCGCGCGCGCACGAGAAGGGCATCGCGCTCTTCGTCGTGACGGGTCGCTTCAAGACGGGCATCGGCATCGACCGCGACTTTCCCTTCGACGGCTACGGCACGGCCAACGGCGCGTATTGCTTCCTGCCGGGCGGCGAGGTCGTCCACATGTCCGCTTGGAAGCCCGCCGAGGTAGAGGCGCTTGTGCAGCGCTGTCAGGAGCTTGACGTGTGCGCGAGCTTCACCGAGCCCGACGCCATCTACTTCTGCGGATCCGAGCGCGCCAAGGCGGCGTCGACGCGCATCCGTCCCCATCACACGACCGGGGCTCGTCCTTGGGGCGTGGTGGGAAAGAACCCGGTGCTACAGGTGGTTGTCGACGGGCCGGAGGGCATGGACGAGCAGCTCCTCGCGGGCATCGACGGCCTCGAGAGCGCCCGCTGGTCGCCCGAGTTCATCGACGTGGTCGAGAAGGGCCGGGGCAAGGGCGACGCCATTGACGCGTTCTGCGCCCGCCTGGGGATCACGCCGTCCGAGTGCATGGCCATCGGCGACGGTGGCAACGACGTGCACATGATCCGGCACGCGGGCGTGGGCGTGGCGATGGGGCAGGCCCGCGATTCCGTGAAGGCTGCCGCCGACGTGGTGGCGCCCTCGGTCGACGACCACGGAGCCGCCTGGGCCATCGAGCACTTCGCGCTCTAGCCCAGCACCGTGAGCTGCTTGGGATAGCGGTTCATGACCTCGCAGCCGTCCTCGGTCACGATGACGAGGTCCTCGATGCGCACGCCCACCTCGCCCGGCAGGTAGATGCCCGGCTCGATAGAGAAGCACTGGCCCGGACGCACGGGCTCGTGGTGGGCGCTCGAGACGTCGCCCGGCTCGTGGTCTTCGAGGCCGATCTGGTGGCCCAGGCGGTGCGTGAAGTACTCGCCGTAGCCCGCCTCCTCGATGATGCCCCGCGCCGTGAGGTCAATCTCGGCAAACGTCACGCCCGGACGCACGATAGCCTCGGCGGCCTCGTTGGCGCGACGAACCGTCTCGTACACCTCGCGGTCGCGCTCGCTCGGCTCGCGCCTCCAGAAGAAGGCGCGCGTCATGTCCGAGCAGTACGCGTCCTGCTTGCAGCCCACGTCAAAGAGCACCACGTCACCCTCGGCAAGCACCGTGTCGTCGGGGTGGTGGTGTGGGTCGGCGGCGTTGGCTCCAAAGCTCACGATGGGCGAGAAGCTGAAGTCCTGGGCACCCAGGCGGCGGTACTCGGCAAGCAGGCCGTCGGCAATCTCGTGTTCGGTCACGCCCTCGTGCACCTGGGACACGAGCCACGCCATCGCCTGGTCGTTGGTCGCCGAGGCCGCGCGCATGAGGTCGAGCTCGCCGGGCTCCTTGACGGAGCGCGCGTCGTCCACGGCGGCCGAGCCCAGGCGGAACTCGCTTGCCGCGTCTGCGTCCATGAGCGGCAGCAGCCAGCGGGCGGCCAGGATCTTGTCCACGCCGAGCGGCGCGTCGTGGTTCGTGACGGCGGCGGCGAGGGGGACGGGGTTGTCCGTGTCGGCGAAGCCCACCACGTCGACGCCGAGGTGCGAGGCGTCGGGGAAGAGGCGGTTCACGAAGAACGTGGCCTTGACGCTCATGGACG
>UWSJ01000091.1 GCA_900549525.1 uncultured Coriobacteriaceae bacterium
GAGCCCACGAAGTCCATGTTGAGCTTGAGCTGCCCGCGCGTGAGCATGCTCATGGCGAGCTCGGCCTGCGCGGCGGCGCCGAGCAGGCCCTTCGTCGCCGCCCTGCCACGCACCGCGAGCTCGCGCGCGTCACGCTCGAGCTTGGCGCGCGTGTCGGCGTGCGCACGGATGTGCTGGGAGATGATC
This sequence comes from uncultured Coriobacteriaceae bacterium, assembly GCA_900549525.1. Taxonomy (GTDB): domain Bacteria; phylum Actinomycetota; class Coriobacteriia; order Coriobacteriales; family Atopobiaceae; genus Parolsenella. The sequence continues at coordinate 187 of UWSJ01000091.1, forward strand.
TCGATCATGTTGACGCCGGGGAGGAACTCGTCAAGCACGCCCTCGAGCGTCACAAGGCCCCGCGCCATGCTCGTGATCTGCCCAGGCAGCTCGATGCCGTTTCGCCGAGCCAGCGAGATGAGGTCGCCGAGGAAGCTCCCAAGGTCGAGCTCAGAGAGGCTGACCGTGCCAAACTCGTCCACCACCTCGTCGAGGTCGGCAAGCAGCTCCGCGTGGTCAACGTCGTCCGGACTCGAGAGCGAGAGCCTGAGCAGCGCGCTCTTGAGCTTGGGCGTGTCGCGCTCGGCCACCGAGAAGATCATGTCGCGCATGATGCGGCGCAGGCTCGGCGAGAGCCTGCCGGTGATGCCGAGGTCGAGGAACACGATCTGCCCGCCCGAGACGACGATGTTGCCGGGGTGCGGGTCGGCGTGGAAGAAGCCGTTGTCGAGCAGCTGGGAGGCGTAGTTGTCGACGAGCTTGGTGCCTATCTCGTTGAGGTCGTAACCTGCCTGGACGAGACGCGCCGGCGAGGAAACGGAGATGCCCTCCACGTACTCCATGACCACGACGTGTTCGGTGCAGAGCGAGAGGTAGGGCTTGGGGCAGGCGACGAAGGCGCAGCCCTCGTTGTTACGGCGAAACTCCTCGAGGTTCCTGGCCTCCACGAGAAAGTCGGTCTCCTCGCGGAAGGTGTCCCACAGCTCCTCCACCACGCTCGTAAGGTCGAGGAACTGGTCGCCCTTGAAAAACGGCGTGAGATGCCGCACGAGCGAGCGCATGATGTCGATGTCCCGCGCCATAACCTCCTGCACGTGGGGACGCTGGATCTTGATGGCCACGTCCTCGCCCGAGGCGAGTCGGGCGCGGTGCACCTGCGCCACCGAGGCCGAACCCAACGGCAGCTCGCCGATGGCGTCGAAGATGGTGTCGAGCCGCTCGCCGTACTCTGCCTCGAGGGCGGCGATCACGGTCTCGTGCGGCATCGGGTCGACGTCGGAGCGCAGCTTGGAGAGCTCCTTGCAGAAGCGCTCCGGCAGTATCTCGGAGCGCATGGAGAGGATCTGGCCGGCCTTCACGAAGGTGGGGCCGAGTTCCTCGAGCATGCGGCGGAACTTGACCGGGGTGATCCCGTGCAGGACGTCGTACTTGCGCACGATGCCGAAGATCTGCAGCAGGCGGGCATGGCGGCGCTTGCGCGAAAGGCCGTAGCGAGCCGCGTTGGCGCGCCTCCCGCTGCCGAGAATCCCGATGTAGATGGAGTCGTCATCGTCGTCGGGGGAGGCAGGCCCCTCGACGCCGGCAAGGGCGGCCTCCCACATCGCCTGCTCGGCCTCGGCCCCCTCGGGTGCGGCCTCGCGGGCGTCGTCCACGTCCGTGAGGACGTCCGCCCCGGAAACCTGCCCGTGGGCGGACGTCACGTCATCGTGTGTGCGCGCGGGCTCGCTCACGCGGTGTTACTCCTCGGCGCCGTCGTCTGCGGGGGTGTCGTCCTCGACGTCGACCTTCGTGGCGTCCTCGGCCTTGGCGGCCTTGGCGGCGTCGGCGGCATCGAGGTCGCTCGTGAGCGACTGGGCGCGGGCCACAAACGCGGCGCGCTCCTCGGGCGTCATCGTGGAGAGGTGGGCGCGGAGCACAGAGTCCTGCGCGCCGTTGACGGCGTCCTTGGCCTTGACGGTGAGCTCGCGGTTGAGGTCCTTGCCCTGGTCGACGGTGAGCTCGCCCTTCTTGACGAGCTCGTCGACGAGCGTGCCGGTCTTCTCGGCACCGAAGGCGACGGCCCCCACGCCCACGAGAAACGCCTTGCGTGCAACGTCCGCGATGCCGTCCGTGATCTGTGCCATGGTGGCTCCTCTCCGTGTGGGCTGGCCGCGCTCAGGCGACCCGTTCCCGAGCGCGGGCCAATCCCGCGCGCATGCCTTCCTTATTTTGTACCCAACGGCACCGATTCCGAGCCCCTCGCGTCGAGCAGCACGCGGCGAAGCGCCGCCACGGAGTCCACGACCACGACGGCGCCGGCATGCTCGAGCTCGCCGGGGGCGGAGGTGTTGCCGTAGCGCACGCCCACGCAGGGCACGTCGTTGGCAAGCGCCCCCTCGACGTCGTAGAAGCGGTCGCCCACCATGACGGCCTCGTCGGCAGAGCATCCCAGACCCTCGAGCGCCTGCGCCACGAGCGTGGCCTTCTCGGAGCGCGTGGGGTCGGTCTGGCCAACCACGACGTCAAAGAGATCGGCCACGCCCATCTCCTCGAGGATGGCCGAGACCATCGTCTGCCGCTTGGCGCTTGCCGTGGCGACGCGCTTCCCTGCGGCCTTGAGGTCACGGAGCAGCTCGGGGATGCCGTTGAACAGCGGATGGGAATCAGGCCCGAGCGTCACGTACACGGCCCGGTAGCGTCGCGTCACCTCGGCCGCGTCCTCGGGAGACATGCCATAGACCTCGGTGAACGCGCCGGGGAAGGGCGGTCCCACGAGCCTGCCCGCGTCCCCGACCTCCTCGTCGCTCATGCCCCACTCGCGCAGGACCTTCTCGGCGGTTGCCACGATGCCGGCCTTGGTGTCCGCGAGCGTCCCGTCAAAGTCGAGCAGCACGCACGAGCGGTCGCCAACGGCGACCAGCGCGTCACCGAGCAGCGCCCGCCCCAGCTCGTAGACGTTGTCGACCACCACCTCGGCGCCTGCGTCCTCGAGCTCCGCACGCGGCGTGGAACCGAAGTGGACGCCTACGCAGGCCACCCCGTTTGCGTGCGCGCCCTCGACGTCGAAGCCTCGGTCGCCCACCATGACGGCCTCGTCCGGCGCGGCGCCGAGCTCCTGGAGCGCGAGGCCGATGAGCGTCTTCTTGTCCCTGATGCCGTCGTGCTGGCCCATGACCACGTCGAAGCGGTCGAGGACGCCCAGGGCGTCGAGCATGGCCACGCAGCGGTGGCGGCGCTTGGACGTGGCGATCGCGAGCTTCCACCCGGCCGCACGCAGGCGCTCGAGAAGCGCGCCCATGCCCGGGAAGAGCGGGTAGCTCTCGGGGCCCAGCTGCTCGTAGCGGGCACGATAGCGGGCCGTGAGCTCGGCGTCGTCGGCCTCGGACACGCCGTAGACGAGCCGGAAGGCGCCGGGCAGCGCCGGGCCCACGAGCCGGGTCACGTCACCCATGTCGGCCTCGGACATCCCCCACTCGGCGAGGGTCTCGGTGGCGGCCCGGACGATGCCCGGGGCGGTGTCGGCCAGCGTACCGTCGAAGTCGAAAAGGGCGACACGACGGCCCGCGAGAGGCCGTGGTGCGCAGGTGCTGTCGTTGGTCATCGGTTTCCCTTCTCGGAGCCCCCGCCCCGAATCTCTGCCTTATGGCGCCCATGATAAGCGCCCGCGCCCAGGCGGCGACGCACGAGGGAGACGCACACGAGCGCCATGACGCCCAGGGCGCTCGCCGCGACGCCCGCACGAAGCCCGGGCACGTGATAGGTGAGGCTCACCGTCGAGTCCCCCGTCGCGTACGGGATCCGATAGAGCGCCCCTCCCCAGCTCGACGCCAGCCCCTCCGAGCCGTTCACCGTGACGCTCCAGTTGTCGTCCGTGGGCACCGAAAGGAACAGGTTCCCCGCCGAGTCGCTTTCGAAAGTGGCGTCCACCTGGCCGTCCTCGACCGACAGGTGCTCCGGGGCGCGCTCCTGGAGCCTCGCGGACACGCGCGACAACTCGTCGAGGTCGAGGGCGTAGAAACGGTAGCCGCTCACCCCGAGATCCTCCCCCTTGAGCGAGACCGGCACCGTGGCCGATGACCCGTCCCAGGGAATCAGGAAGACGCTCGGCGAGCCCCACGTCGCATAGGGAAGCTCGGAGCCGTTCGCGTCAAGGGTGACGCCCCTCTGGTACGCACAGCTCACGTCCCCGTACAGGACGGCCCGGCCACCCGCGGGTGCCGAGACGTCGAAGACCGTGCCAGAGGCGGTCTCGTCGACCGCCGCCTCAAGCGGCCGGAACACCTCGACGTCCTCCCCCAGCAGCTCGCTGTAGAGCGCGTTCATGGTGGCGAAGCTGTCGCCCTCGACTATGTCGGTCGCCCCGCTCGTCGCCGAGCCCTCGACGGCCAAGGGCAGCGCGAAGGGATTCTCCCACACGGCGAGGTGCTCCGTCGTAATGCCCGTCGCAACGAGCCCGAGCTCCGAGGGGTCACCGTAGGTTGCGACCCAGCTCTCGGGGATCACGTAGTACTTCACGCCCAGCAGGCTGTCCGCACCGAGGTTGAGCTGGCTCGTGATGTTGGTGTTCTCGCCGTTGACGCGATACCCGACCTTGTCGAGAAAGGCCCTCTGGGGGTTGTCGGGGTCAGACGTATAGCCCGAGACCGAAGCATAGCCGTAGGCGGCTCCGTCGTTGAACGCGAAGCTCGCCCGCCGGTAGAGCGACTGAACCCGATAGGCACCCGCGTCGCGCCCCCTCAGCTCGGAGGCGGCCTGTTCGAGCTCGGAGGACATCTCGTCGACCGCCAGCCCGCCATGGTCCGCCATCTTCGTGAACTGCACCGAGGTCCCGTAGCCCAGCTCGACGAGCGCCACGACGCACAGGGCCATGCAGGCGCACGCACGCACCCGCTCGCTCGCGCCCAGGCGCATGGCCGTGAGCGCAGCCAGCGCGCACGCCGCAAACGCGAGGGAAACCGCGGTCTGAGACGCGCCCGTCACCCTAAAGCGCACGACGCCGACGGTCATGGCCAAACTGACGAGGCCCATCAGGACGGCGCACGTCACGGGCCTCGGTCGCGCCGCACGGCCCCGGGCGTAGAAGAAGCCCGCGGCGTAGGGGAAGGCAAGCGTCACACCGTAGGCGAAGCGATACCAATAGCTTGTCACGCTCTTGAGCAGCGACAGCAGCGCCACGAAGGGCTGGAAGTACAGAAGCGACGCCATGACCCCGAAGAACCCCACGAACAGCACGCGCTCGGCCAGGGGGCGGGAGCCGTCGGAGAGCAGCAGGACGCACCCTACGGTCGCCACGCTCCCGCAGAAGAGCGAAGCGACCGACATCTGGGGGGTCGCGGCGTTCACGCCGATCACGAAGCCTGAGAAGAACGTCTTGGGCAGGCCCGAGACCACGGGGGCGATGAGGTCGAGGTCGAGCTGGCCGCGCCCACCGGAAAGCTCGCGCACGGTGGGATAGAACAGTGCCGCGCTCATCAGCGCGCCCAGGCCCATGGCCACGGCATACCACCCGACGGCCCTGGCCACCCGCTTCAGGACAAAGCCGTCGCACACGACCGCGTGCAGGACCTCGAAGACCAGGAAGACCCCCGAGAAGAGGCAGTTGATGGCCCCCGAGTACCAGTTGAACAGCAGCGACAGCGCCGTCGAGACCGCAAGCAGGACAAACGAGCCCTCCGAGACGACCCGCCAGACGCCGAGCACCATGAGCGGGAGCATGTACACGCCGTCGAGCCACATGATGTTGCTCGCCTGGCCTGTGGTGTAGGCCATGAGCCCGTATCCGCACGAAAGCAGGACGTTCAAGGGAAGGCTCACGCGCCCGGCAAATCGTCCCTGCACGAGCACCGAGAAGCTGGCGCTTGCGAGGGCGAGCTTGACGAGGGCGAGCAAGTCAAAGAAAGAGCGGAGGTCGGCCTTGTCGAAGAAGACGACGAGAAGGTTGAGCGGGGACGAGAGGTAGTAGGAGAAGACGGCCGTGTACCCCCCCCCGAGCATCTTCGAGAAGCTGTAGGCGATGTCGTTGTTCCCGGTCAGGAGGTCCTTGTACCACGCGAAGAAGTCAAGGTACTGGATGTACCCGTCCATCGAGGCGAGCGAGTTGTCAGCCGTCCCAAATGGGGCAAACGAGCCCAGGGCGAACGCGACGAGGACGACGGACGCCGTCACGAAAAGGGAGACTGCCGGGGCAAGCCACACGCGTCGGTCGACGCCTTCCTCGAGCCTCTTCTGCACACATGCTCCCCTCGAAAGACCTGCAAACTAAATAATCATACCTGTTCCGCCCCGGCCGCACGCGTCCGTCGGTTAACAAAGCCGTAACACATGCCCGTCTCCGTCATGCGGCCAGGCGGGACGGGTATCCTAATGGCACTTGTACGCCATGCCGGGAAACCGGCAGCGAGGAGGAAGCTCCATGGCACGTGTGTTCAACTTCAACCCCGGCCCGGCGGCGCTACCCGAGTCGGTACTGCGCGAGGCTCAGGAAGAGCTGCTCGACTATCGCGGATGCGGCATGAGCGTGCTCGAGATGAGCCATCGCTCTGCCACCTACCAGGATATCTTCGACGACACCGAGGCCACGCTCAGACGCGTGCTCAACGTCCCCGACTCGTACCGCGTGCTGTTCCTCCAGGGCGGCGCCACCCTCGAGTTCGCCGGCATCCCCATGAACCTCATGCGCACGGGACGCGCAGGCTACGTCGTGTCGGGCAACTTCGCCAAGAAGGCCTACGTCGAGGCCCAGAAGTACGGCGAGGCCGTCAAGCTCGCCACGAGCGAGGACACGGACTTCGACCGCATCCCCAACCTCCAGCCGGTGGAGGAGGCGGCCACGAAGGGCGACCTCGACTACGTCTACATCTGCCAGAACAACACCATCTTCGGCACGATG
>UWSJ01000092.1 GCA_900549525.1 uncultured Coriobacteriaceae bacterium
GGAAATCGCAGGCAACGGGGGCGCCTAGAGCACGTTTGGTCTCGTCCGCAGGCGCGCCCGCAGGCGCACGTGGCAACGGGGGCACCGCTCATGACCAATTGGGGCACGAACTGTATGGATTCGTCGCCGCAAACTGCTCTCCGAGGGACGCTCACCCCACGTTATTCGCATTGTCACCGTGTTCGGGACCCATAGAAAGGGGCCCGGAGACCGCCAGGCTCAGCTCGATCCATACGGTTCGAAGCGAACTCGTCATAATCGCGGTCCCAGCTTGCTGTCCGGCAGGTCACAAGCTGCAAAAACGAGAGGGCCGGGCTTACGCAGTCGCACGTCCGCGCAAGCCCGGCCCATCATCCCCGCAGGCAGCGCCTACGAGACACGTCACACTGCGGCAGGCTTATAGGTCAGCCTTCGTGAGGATCTCCTGCGGCACGAGGCGGTTACCGGCAATGACGTCGTGCACGTAGCCGCGCACGTCCTCAGGCAGCTCGGCGCAGAAGTCATCCAACGAGCCAAACGGCACGCCTTCCTGAGCGCTGGCCTCGTTGTCGAGCGGGTTAGGGAAGCGCCGCTGGGCCCTGTGCGCCATCTCCGCGTACGCCGCCACGAACGGCCGCAGCCCAAAGTTGCCCTCCGCCACGCGACGCAGGCGATCGAAGATCTGCAGACCCGCGCGGTCGAGGTCGCCCCAGTAGAGGACCTCCACCTCGTCAGCCCCGAGCGAGGCCAGAAACTCCGGCAGGCGCCGCGCGTCATCGACGAGGTAGCCATTGCCGAAGATCACGCCGTCGACGCGCTCCCCAAGGATGAGACGCCGACCGTCCTCGTACATCAGCGCTCGAACGTCAAGCCAGGGATCGAGGTTCTCGGTCACGACGATCCGCATCTGAGGGCGGCGGCGGGGGATGTGGTGCAGCAATCCGAGCTTGGGCTGGGCCCGATGGCACACGATGTCGGCAAGCCCCATCCTCTCGAGGAGCTTGCGCCCGTCGCCATTGTGCTCGAGGAACTTCTCGTCGCCGAACACGCGATAGGAGAGCTCGCGGCACGAGAGCGTGCCGTCACCAAGCGTGGTCTGACCCGCGAGGGCCCGGTCGAGCGCCTTGAGCTTGTCCTCGAAGAGCGTGTAGGTCTCAGGCCAGCCCAGCAGCCAGCCGTTGAGCCACAGACGCGGGTCAAGGTCGAGGATCTTGCGACGCAGCTCGGTGGCCTCGGGCGTGTGCTGCGTCACGTGCGGCACGTCAGAGAGCTCACGCGGGCCGGGGCCAAAGAGCTTGCGGGTGCCCACCTTTGCGGGGACGTTTGACGAGGGCTTGACGGCCGCGGCCTCGTTTGCCGACGAAGCGGGCTTGGCAGGAGCAGGGTTCGCCGCCTGCCGTCTCGAGGATGCCGAAGCCTTCTTGGACGCGGGGGCCTTCGCGGGAGCGGCAGGCTTCGCAGGTGCCACGGTCTTTGCGGACACGGGAGCCTTTACGGGAGCGGCTGCCTTTACGGGCTCCGGCTCGGGCTCGCTCCCTGCCGCCGACCCTCCCCCGCGCGAGAAGAACGAGAGCAGGCCCCGGAAGGGCCCGCGCGCCGTATCGGAGGCGGCGGGTGCCACGGCGGCGGACGCCACGGCGTCAGGTGCAGGGGCGGGCGAAGCAGCCCCGCGGCCAGCGGCCACGGCGGTATCGCGGCCGTCAACCGGGGTTACCCCGTGACCTGTGGAAACATCTCGCCGCTCCGTCGACGCCGCGACATCGGCACGCCGCATGTGCTTGCCGCGCCCCGGCCTCTGCTCCCGCGCAGGCGCGGGCGTCCGAGCGGCCCCGAAACGCTCGGGTGACGCGGGCTTGCCAGCAGTCCCGCCGGAGTGCGCGGCACTCGACGCATCGGGCCCTGCCACGGCCTCCGCCGCACCCGCGTCATGAACCTCCGCGGCAACGTCGCCCACGGCAGACACCGGGAGCGCAAGGTGGAACCCTCCCTCCTCGGCCGCCACGAGCGCGCCCGCCCGCGCAAGGACGTCACGGGCGCTCGCACCGGCACAGCCGTAACGGCCAAGCACCGAGTCCACATCCGCCACGGAGAGCTCGTCCTTCCGCAGGCGCACGAGCCCGCTCGCGATGCCGCTCGCGTTGCTCCTGACCCCCTTGTGAGGAACCTTTGCCAGCACCTTCGCCAGCCTGATAACCATGGACTGCTCTTCGGCGGTCAGCTTCTTAGCCACGCGCGCTCCCATCAAAAAGGGTCCCGCCGCAAGCGACGAGGCCCCGAAACTTGCAACTCTTCTAGAGTACCGCAGACGCGGGCGGGTTTAGGCGGACAGCTGGTCCTGGAAGCTCCCGTTGCCCGAGCTCGATCCACCGTTTGAGCCAGACCCGTTGCCGGGCCCAGACCCGCCGTTGGAGCCCGAGCTGCCGTCCGGCACGCCCACGTACAGCGAGTCGATGAAGTGCTGCGCCGCGTCACCGGAGGGGTCGGGGCCCACGTAGGTAAGCGTGCACAGGTCGCCACGCGGCGTGACGGCGCTAATCACGCGCACCGTCTTCGACCCGGACCCCCAGGTGGCGTCGGTGGCGGGGCTGTCCTGAGAGCCCAGCGTCCAGTCCGACCAGTCGGACACGGAGCTGCCGTCGGTGTCGACCGAGTCCCGGATGTACCAGTGCAGGACCTCGAAGGCGTCGTCTTGGGACAGGTCGGAGGCACCCTTGCCGTCAACCTCGGACAGCCGCACGAGCGTGAGGCGGTACTCGGAACCTTCGGTGTCGTAAGAGTCAAGCCAGGTCACCGGCACCGAGTCGGACCCGTAGGACTTGCCCGAACCAGGAGCCGTGAACGTAATCGAGGCGGTGTCCTCGGACTCGTCGGGGTCGACGGGGAACTCGGCCCCCACGCCGTAGACGCCCGCCTCCATGTACGACCAGTCGGCAGTGCTTGTGTCGCCGGTGCTGGGACCTGTGGAGGCATCGCCGCTCCCGCCGTTGAGCAGCGGGTTCTCGTGCGTGGTGGGCGAGGTCGCGGCGGAGGCGCTCGCCGCCTCGGACGAGGCCGCCGACGTCGACGCCGCTCCGTTACCGCCCAGGCTCACGTTGACGCTGCATCCGGCAAGGGCCAGGACGACCATCCCGGCGCCGGCCACCGCGGCAAGCGACAGACGGCGGGGCGGCGTGGGCAGACCGGCGGCAGCCGAGGTGTCAGAGACGTTCGGGTTCGAGGCTACGCGCACGGTGCAACACACTCCAAGCTCGACGGGTTGAAGAGCTGCTCTGGCACGCGGAGGCAGATGCGCGGATCCGTGGCGTAAGCGCTTTCACGGCATTGTACTCGTCCCGGGCCCCACAGCGACGTAATGTGCGTGTCAATTCGCACGTTTTCGAACGCAACCGAAACCCGGCCCGCTCCGGCCCTACTCGCTCCTGAGCGCCTCCACCGGGTCGCGTCTGCTGGCACCGGCGCTGGGAATGAGTCCTGCAACCACCGTGAGCAGCACCGATATGCCAATGAGCACCACAGCCGAGCCCACAGGCAGGCTCATGATGTTCGGCACGTTCTTGGCCGCGAGCACCCACGCGTTCACCGGCACCGACACCGCCACGACCACCACGATGGCAAACACGCCCGCAATAAGCCCCTCGATGAAGGTCTCGGCGTTGAAGACGCTGGCCACGTTGAGCTTGGAGGCGCCCATCGCGCGCAGGATGCCAATCTCCTTCTTGCGCTCCAGCACGCTGATGTAGGTGATGATGCCGATCATGATGGAACTCACCACGAGACTGATGCTCACGAAGGCAATGAGCACGAGCGATATGGTGTTCACGATGTCCGTGACGCTGCCCATGACGACGCCCATGTAGTCGGTGTAGGAGATGGACTTGTCGTCCTGGCCCGCGTTGGTCATGCGCTGGTTGTAGCCGTCGATGCTCGCGAGCACCCGCTCCTTGGCCGCGAAGTCCTTCGGGTAGATCTTGATGGACTGCGGGTTGGACTCCTCGGCGTAGCCCAGCGTCGTGAGGTTGTTGTCATAGGTGAGCCGACTCGCGTTGGCGTAGCTCGTCATGAGCGAGGTGAGGTCCTCGGCAGCCATGTTGAAGTGGATGGCGTTGGCGAAGGCACTCGGGTCGAAGGAGAACGCGCTCTGCATGTTGGCCGCAAGCTGGGCCGAGATCTTGGGGCCGAGCTGCCCCATCGTGCGCTGCATGGCGCTCGTGAGCTGGCCCTGGAGTTGGGTCGAGACGGCCGAGGCAATCTTGTCGCCCACCTGCTGGGTCACCGCCTGCAGGGTCTTTGTGAGGTAGGGCGCAAGCTGGCCCGTCACGTAGTCATCCACGATCTGTTGCACGCGCTCGCGCACGGGTTTGCCGGCGACCTTCTCCACCTGGTCGAGAATGGCCGTGGCGGCGTCGGTCTTGGCGTAGGCGGCAAGCGCGGCGGCGAGCTTCTCGCCAAAGTCGGGCGCCGTGGGGTCGAGGCCCTTGCCGTTCTGCGCCACGTAGCCCAGAAAGCCCTGCACGTACTGGCCTCCCAGCTTGGTTGCCTGCGTAAGCTGGTCGGCCGAGAGGGGCGGGTCGGTCTTGAGCCCGTCGACAATCTTGGTGAAGTCCGGCGCGGGGGCACCCGAGATGAGCGAGGCCATGTCGAGCCCGTCCGTGACGTGCGAGAGGTCGATGCTCATGCCCGAGAGGTCGAGGCCCGAGAAGTCGAAGCCCGAGAGATCGAGTCCCGCCCCCATCTTGGAGGTGTCGAGCTTGAAGGCGCCCTTGAGCGCCGCCTCGTCCACGGAGAACATGCTCGAGAGGTCCACGCCCTTCTTGGCCTCGCTCTGCAGCTCGTCAAACGACTTGCCCGTGAACACGTCCACGTCGGGGTTGGCGAGCTGCTGCTGGACGATGGGAGACGCCGCCGCGCGGGCCATGAGCTCCTCGGCGAGACCGTGCGTGTAGGCCACGCCCTGCGTGAGCGCCGAGGCCTGCGAGGTGCCGTTGGGCCTGACCACGCCCACGATCTTGAGGTCGAGCCCGCCCGCGACCTGCTGGCGCATGAAGTCCTCGTCGCCGGACATGTCTGTCCAGCCGCCCGTCTCGTCGTTCTTGCGGTAGGTGTCCGAGGGGCTCAGCACCTTGAACGTGGTGCCGAGGGCGTCGTCGTAGGCGAAGGAGACGTCCGTCTCGGGCACCTTCAGCTTGCCGTCGGCGCTCATCGTGCTGTCAACGAGGCTGCTGAGCTGGGAGGGGTCGAGGGCACCGATGCTGTAGAGCGTGTAGTCGCTGATCTTGCCGCTCTTGGTGAGCACGAGCACCGCCTCGTCGGGCGCGCTCGCCCAGCGGCCCGCCACCACGTCGTACTGCTGGTCAAGCAGCGCCTGGTCGTCGAGCATCTCGCTGAACGCCGTGGTAGAGGTCATCATCGTGCCCGCCATGGCCCCCGACGACGCGCCGCCTGCCATCGCGGTGTCCACCGAGTTGGGGCTGAGCTGGACGGGACTGTCGTCGGCCACGCCCGTCGCGGCGCTGCCGGGGGCTCGGAAGACGAGCGGGGTCACGCCGTAGTCGTACTGGATGGCGTTGACCTCGTCGGTTATGCCGTCGCCGCCCTCGTCGAGGAACTGCTTGAAGCTCGTGAGGTCGTTGGTCTTCACGCTCGCGAACATGTCCTTGAGCATCGTGGACTCGGGGATGGGCTGGGCAAGGTCGACGCCAGCGGAGCCGGAGGCGGTCGTCGCGGATGCCGTGGAGGCATCGGCGGACGCCGCGTCGCCGCCGTCAGGCATTTCTCCCCCGTCGCCCGTGAGCATGCTGGAGATGTCGTAGCTCTGTCGCGCGATCTGGAGCGGGTAGCTCGAGAGCGTGTCCTCCTCCACCTTGGCGATGTAGCCGTTCACGCCGTTGGAGAGGGCCAGGATCGCCGCGATGCCGATGATGCCGATCGAGCCCGCGAAGGCCGTCATGGCCGTACGGCCCTTCTTCGTCATGAGGTTGGTGGCCGAGAGCGCAAGCGCCGTGAGGAACCCCATCGAGGCATGGCGACCCGGCGCCTTGGAGAGGCGTCCCTCGTCCCGCTCGGCACGGGCCTGCTCGGCGGCCAGCTCCTCCGGGCGAATGGGATTGGAGTCGTCGACCAGCCGACCGTCCTTGATGCGCACGATGCGCGTGGCGTACCGCTCGGCAAGCTGCGGGTTGTGCGTGACCATGATCACGAGCCGGTCACGGGCCACCTCGGCGAGGATGTCCATGACCTGAATGCCCGTCTCGGTGTCGAGGGCGCCGGTGGGCTCGTCGGCCAGCACGATCTCGGGGTCGTTCACGAGGGCGCGCGCGATGGCCACGCGCTGCATCTGGCCACCCGAGAGCTGGGCCGGGCGCTTGTCGACGTGCTCGCCGAGGCCCACGCGCTCGAGCGCCGCCCGGGCGCGCTCGCGTCGCTCGGAGCGGCCCACGCCCGCGAGCGTGAGGGCCAGCTCCACGTTGGCGAGCACCGTCTGGTGCGGGATGAGGTTGTAGCTCTGGAAGATGAAGCCGATGCGGTGGTTGCGGTAGGTGTCCCAGTCCTTGTCGGAGTAGTCCTTGGTCGAGACGCCGTTCACCACGATGTCACCGGAGTCCGCATGGTCAAACCCGCCCAGGATGTTGAGGAAGGTGGTCTTGCCCGAGCCCGACGGGCCCAGCACCGCCACGAACTCGCTCTCGCG
>UWSJ01000093.1 GCA_900549525.1 uncultured Coriobacteriaceae bacterium
GGCATGAACATCCAGTACAAGGCGCAGGAGAGCCGCGACGGCATCGCGCAGGCCTTCCTCATCGGCGAGGACTTCATCGGCGGCGACCGCGTCGCCCTCATCCTCGCAGACAGCATCTTCTACGGCTCCGGCTTCGAGGGCAACCTCGCCGAGGCCATCGAGCGCACGAAGGGCGCCACGGTCTTCGGCTACCAGGTGCGTCACCCCGAGAGCTTCGCCGTCATCGACTTCGACGACAACAAGCGCGTCACCTACATCGAGGAGAAGCCCGAGGAGGCGCGCACCAACTACGTCGCCACCGGCCTCTACTTCTATGACGAGCACGTCGTCGAGTACGCCAAGAAGCTCAAGCCCTCCGCTCGCGGCGAGCTCGAGATCACCGACCTCAACCAGATGTACCTCGACCACAAGCAGCTTTACACCACGACGCTCCCCGAGGGCTTCGCGTGGTTCAGCCCGCGCACGGTCGACGACCTCTTCCACGCCGGCGAGTTCATGCGCGTCGTGCAGCAGTCCACGGGCACCAAGATCGCCTCGATCGAGGAGATCGCCTACCGGAAGGGCTGGATCGGCCGCGCCCAGCTGCTCTCGCTCGCCTCGAAGATCTCGAAGACCGAGTACGGCAAGTACCTCGAGGGCATCGCGCTTTCGACGTCGCGTCAGTAGCTAGTCAGACCAGGCCCGTTCGCCACCGACGGCCCGTTCCGCACGCTCGCCCCTTCTCGTGTGAGCCTGCGGTTCGGGCCGTCGTCGTGTCTGTGTGCGCTCTGAGTCTGCGCCCTACTCCGGAAATGCAATCTCCTCGTCGACGGGGAAGCGCGGGGTGGTGCGGGCATGCGGGTCGCGGTAGCGGCTCATTCCGTCGACGACGAGCAGGGCCGCCCCCGGCAGCGCGCGCGCTCCCCAGCTCGTGACCGAACCTGGCACGACCTCGCCGTCCACCTGCATGGGGATGGGGGCCGAGGCGCTCACGTGCACGTTGGCGCCACGGAAGGTCTCGATGTGCGGCCTCCCCATGTCCTTGCCCTTGCGGTCGAAGATGCCGGCGAGCAGCGGTCGCACGAGCTGCACGGTGTCTGCCGCCTCGAGCACGATCACGTCGAGCATCCCGTCGTTCATCACGCAGTCGGGGACGATCTCGATCTCTCCCTGGATCATGGCGTTGTTCGCCACGAGACACGCGATGCCGTCGCGTTCGACGCGCGTCCCGTCGACGTCGATGACGTAGTGGACGACTTGCGGGCTGGGGTCGGCGAGGGCTGCCATGAAGTAGGCGGCCTCACCCATGGCGCGCTTGTTGGGGGCCGCGGCGCTCATGAGCTCGGCGTCGTAGCCCGAGCCGGCCATGATGGAGAAACCCCTCCGGCAGGTCGTCCCGTCCGGGCCCGCCCAAGTGGCCTCGCCGAGGTCAAGCCGGGCCGTGTCGCCCCAGCGGCAGGCGCGGGCGAGGGCGGCCGGCTCTGGCGAGTCGCCGATGTTGGCAAACAGGAGGTTGGCCGTCCCCGAGGGAAACACGCAGGTGGGGACGTTCTTCTCGCGCAGGGCGTAGAGCAGGCTCGAGACGGTTCCATCGCCGCCCGAGACGACCACCACGTCAAACTCCTCGGCGTCGGCCACCGCCTCGCTCGGATCGAACTCGTCGGACAGCACACGGAGCAGACAGTCGTCGCCGGAGTGGACGAGCTCGCGCTCGAAGGCGTACACGGCGTCGGAGCCAAACCCGCTCCGGGGGTTGTGGACGATGAGGCTGCGCATGGCTGCTCCCTCGCCGCGGCGCTAAGACGGTGCCGTGGCTGCTAGAATGGGCTGGTTCTGCGCGTCCGTCGGGCCGTGCAGACTGCCATGGTAGCCGATTCCATCGCCGTCGCGGCCAGTTCGCACGGCACGAAGGGGCGCGTCTTGTTCATATCCTCGTCCGCCGAGCTCGAGCGCTTCTGCGAGCGTGCGTCCTCGTCGCGACTTCTCGCCATCGATACCGAGTTCCTGCGAGAGCGCACGTACCACCCACGACTCTGCCTGCTGCAGCTCTCCACCTCCGCGGACGACATAGCCGCGGTTGACCCGCTGGCCATCCGCGACCTCTCTCCGGTGGCGCGGCTCTTCCGGGACCCGGGCATCACCAAGGTCATCCACGCCTGCTCCCAGGACCTCGAGGTGCTCGACGGTGCCATGGGGTGCGTCCCCGAGCCGCTCTTCGACACGCAGGTGGCGGCCGCCTTCCTCGGCCACCGCATGCAGATTGGCTACGGCCCGCTCGTCGAGGCCTACACGGGCGTCCATCTCCCCAAGGCGGAGAGCCTCACCGACTGGTCGAAGCGCCCCCTCGAGCCCGAGCAGCTCGAGTACGCCGAGGACGACGTTCGCTACCTTCCCGAGATTTACGACCGCATGGTGGGGGAGCTCGTTGAGCGCGACCGCATGTCCTGGGTGCTCCCCGAGATGCAGGCGCTCACCATCCCGTCGCATTACCGTCACGCGCCCGAGGACGCCTACCTGCACCTCAAGCGTTCTGGCGGGCTGACGCGGCGGCAGCTTGCCGTGGCCCGCGAGGTGTGCACGTGGCGCGAGCGCATGGCCGACCGTCGTGACATCCCGCGCAGGTGGGTGCTCTCTGACGAGGTCGTGGCCGAGGTGTGCCGACGCACGCCGGGCGACGTGCAGCGTCTTCGTCGCATCCGCGGGACCGAGCAGCTTTCGGAGCGCGACGCCGACGCCGTCCTCCATGCCGTCTCGCGTGGGCTCTCCTGCCCCGCCTCAAGTCTGCCGCCCGTCTCCTTCCACCAGCGTCCCACGGCTGAGCAGGAGGGTGTGCTCGACCTCATGTACGCCGTCCTGCGCATCGTGTCCGAGCAGAGCGGCGTCGCGACCCAGCTCGTCGCATCGCGCGACGACCTGCTCGACTTCATGCTCGCCAGGCCCGGCGCGGCGCTGTCCTCCGGCTGGCGCCATGAGCTCGTGGGGGAGCGGCTCGAGCGACTCCTCGCCGGCGAGCTTGGGCTCACGGTGAAGGGCGGCCGGGTGGAGCTGCTGTAGCCCGGCCCGTCGTGGCGCTCCGGCCGTCGTGCTTGGGTCCCGGCGCCACGCTGCAGCCCTTGTCGGTCCGTGCGCCGACGCGGGGCCGTCCTCACGCATGGAATTAGTGTCCCGGCATGGGTACATACTGAGGACTCTGGACTGAGGGAGGGGACGCATGTACTACGGATACGGCTATGGCTACGGTTGGGGTATCGATCCGGCCTATTTGCTGCTCGTGCTCATCTCGACGGTGCTGGGCCTTGCCACCCAGGCCTATATCCGCCGCACCTACGCCACGTGGTCGCGCGTGCCCCTCGCGACGGGGATGACGGGCGCAGATGTCGCCCGTCGCATGCTGTGCGACGAGGGCGTCACTGGCGTGGGCGTGCGTTCCATCTCCGGCGAGCTCACGGACAACTACGACCCGCGCTCCAACGTCCTCAACCTGTCGGCGGGCAACCTCCACGGGGGTTCGGTGGCCTCCGCCGCGGTCGCCTGTCATGAGGCGGGGCATGCGGTGCAGCACGCGCGTGGCTATGTTCCCGTGCGCGTACGGTCTGCGCTTGTCCCCGTCGTCAACTTCGCGTCCGGTGCGTGGATGCTCGTGTTCTTTGCAGGCGTCGCCCTCGGGCTCTCGGGGCTCCTCAAGCTGGCCGTCGCGCTCTTCGCCTTCTCGGTTATCTTCCAGATCGTGACGCTGCCCGTGGAGTTCGACGCTTCGCGGCGTGCCGTGGCCTATCTCGAGCGCAGCGGGCTCGGGGACACCGCGGTTCGCGGCGCCAAGAAGGTGCTTGCGGCCGCCGCACTCACGTACGTTGCCGCTGCCCTCGTGTCGATTCTGCAGCTGCTGTACTACCTTGCACGCGTGCAGAGGAGGAACGACTAGTCATGGCTTGGACGACGGGTGACACCACGGGCGCAATCTCCTTCTCCCGCCTTGCCGAGGAGCGGGGCGCGGTGGGCGGCGGCGAGCCGGAGGCCCCGCTTTCCGTGACGCAGGCGGTTGGCTGCGCCAAGGCGCGCGTGGACGCGATGCCCACGCTCGTCGTGACGGGCGAGGTCACGGGGTTCCGCGGGCCCAGCAGTGGCAAGGGCCATTGCTACTTCATGGTCAAGGACGACGCCTCGGCCATGAACGTAATCGTATGGGCGGGGGTCTACGCCGCGTCGGGCATCACGCTTCGCGACGGCATGCAGCTGCAGATGGTGGGCCGCTTCGAAGTCTACTCGGCCCGTGGGTCGCTTTCCTTTGTGGCGCGGCGCATCTTCATGTCGGGCGAGGGTCAGCTGCGCCAGCAGGTGGCCGAGCTCGCTCGCAGGCTCGAGGCCGAGGGGCTCATGGCCGAGAGCAGGAAGCGTCGCATCCCGCGCTTCTGCACGCGCGTGGCGGTCGTCACGAGCCTCTCCGGCTCCGTCATTGACGACGTGCGTCGTACGCTTAGGAGGAGAAACCCCCTGGTCGAGCTTCAGGTCGCGGGGTGCAAGGTGCAGGGGACGGACGCCCCGCCCACCATCGAGCGCGCGCTTGCCGCGGCCGCCGCCGCGCGTCCCGACTGCATTTTGCTCGTGAGGGGCGGTGGCTCGTTCGAGGATCTCATGACCTTCAACGACGAGAGCGTCGCACGTGCCGTGGCGGCCTGTCCAGTCCCGGTCGTGACCGGCATCGGGCATGAGCCCGACACCTGCATCTGTGACATGGTCGCCGACCGCCGGACCTCCACGCCCACGGCCGCCGCCGAGAGCGTGGCGCCCGCCATTGACGAGATCGCCGCCGCCATTGCCGATCGGCGCGTTCGGCTTGCCCGTGCGATGGCGTCGCGTGTCGAACGAGAGAGCCAGTCCCTCGAGCGACAGGGGGCGCTTGCCCGGCGCAGCATCGAGTCGCGGCTGCAGGCGGAGCGCGTTCGCGTCGAGTCGCTCGCCCGCCATCGTTGCCTGGTTGACCCGAGCTCAATCGTCGACGACCGCGTGGCGTCGCTCATGCAGTCAGAGCAGAGACTCGTCGACGCCATCCCGCGTTCGCTCGCGCGTCGCGAGCGCTCCCTTGCAGAGCTCGCGGATCGGATGCGCTCCTCGGCAGGGCGCATCGCGCGGCCCCACGAGGCGACGGTGGGGCGGCTCGCGGCAACGCTCGACGCGCTTTCGCCGCTTAAGGTGCTTGGGCGCGGTTACGCCATCGCACGGACGGGCGAGGGCCACGTGGTGAGCGACGCCTCAGATCTCACTCCGGGCGACGCCGTGTGCGTCCTCGTGGGTGCGGGCTCGTTCGACGCGCAGGTCATCGGCGTGCATCCGGCAACGCGCCAGGGCGGGATAGACTAACGACGCGCCGCCCGCGGGCGGCAGAGAGGGGGAGGGCCATGGCTTTCGAACAGGACAACAGGCCAATCGAGGAGCTCAGCTTCAAGGAGGCCTCGGTGGAGCTTGAGCAGGTGGTTCGCTCACTCGAGAGCGGAGACCTCGAGCTCGAGGACGCGCTCGAGCGCTATGCTCGCGGCGTGGAGCTGCTCAAGAGCCTTCGCGGTCGGCTCGCCAAGGCCGAGCAGAAGGTGCAGGTGCTGCTCGACGCCTCCGACCCGACTGCCGCCCCCGACACCACGGCGGCGCCCTCGACGGTCTTCATCAACGAGAACAACGACAAGTAGGGAGCACCCATGTCAGACTGCGTCTTCTGCAAGATCGCCAACCACGAGATTCCGTCCACGGTCGTCTACGAGGACGAGCGGGTCATCGCCTTCCGTGACCTCGAGCCCAAGGCCCCTACGCACGTGCTCGTGATCCCGAAGCGCCATTACGCCAACATATGCGACGACGTGCCTGCCGAGACGCTCGCGGCGATGGCCAACGCCGTGCACGAGGTTGTCAAGTCCGAGGGCATCGAGGAGTCCGGCTACCGTGTCATCACCAACGCCGGCCCCGATGCCGGGCAGACCGTGCACCACTTCCACATGCACGTCCTTGGCGGCAAGAACCTCGGCATGGGGCTGCTCCCGGGAGACGAGCAGTAGTGCGCTCGCGCGCAGAGGAGGCGGACGAGCGGCACCGCAGGGGCTACAACTGCGCCCAGGCGGTGGCGTGCGCCTACGCCGAACTCGTGGGCGTGAGCGAGCGGGAGGCCTTCCGCTCCACCGAGGGCTTCGGCCTTGGCATGGGCGGTATGGAGGGCACCTGCGGGGCGCTCACGGGGGCCTGCTACCTGGTTGGTCTTGCCACGAGCGATGGCAACGTCGACAGTCCCGGCACCAAGCGCGACTCCTACGCGCTCTCACGCGAGATCGTCCGGCGCTTCGGCGAGCAGAACGGATCGGTCACCTGTCGCGAGCTCAAGGGCGTGGGGTCTGACCACGGCCCGCTCCGTCCCTGCCCCGGCTGCATCGCCGACGCCTGCGCCTTCGTCGAAGACGTGCTCTTCTCCGGTCAGTTTGACTGAGCTAGCCGTGGGTTGACGCGCTATCATGGACAAGTTGGCTACCAGCCCGTCGTCATTTGGAGGATTCACACATGAACGTTCTCGTCATCAACGCCGGCAGCTCATCGCTTAAGTACCAGCTGCTCAACGTCGACACCCGCGAGGTTTTCGCCAAGGGCAACTGCGAGCGCATCGGCATCTCCGGCTCCTTCGTGGGCCACAGCGAGA
>UWSJ01000094.1 GCA_900549525.1 uncultured Coriobacteriaceae bacterium
GCGAGCGGATGACCGTGTAGAGGTTGCGCTCGGTGGGCAGGGGGATGGGGCCGGAAACCTTGGCGCCGGTCTTCTGCGCGGTGTCGACGATGAGCTTCGCGGACTGGTCGACGACCTCGTGGTCAAAGCCCTTGAGACGAATACGAATCTTCTGGTTAGACACTTGGAACCTCCATCGGCGGGGACACCTGCACCATGCGGGCGCCCCCGGTCGCTATCTTTCGGGCTTGACTTACGCGTTGCCGCCAGCCTTGGAGACGATCTCCTCGGCGACAGACTTGGGAACCGGCTCGTAGTCGCTGAACTGCATGGTGTAGCTCGCGCGACCCTGGGTCTGGGAGCGAAGGTCCGTGGCGTAGCCAAACATCTCGCCCAGGGGCACCTTGGCCTTGATGGACGTGGTGCCGTTGCGGTCCTCCATGCCCTGGATCTGGCCACGACGGGAGTTGAGGTTGCCCATGACGTCGCCGAGGTACTGCTGCGGCGTCTCGACCTCAACGTCCTCGATCGGCTCGAGAAGCACCGGGTCGGACTTCTTGAGGGCATCCTTGATCGCCATGGAGCCGGCGATCTTGAAGGCGGCCTCGGAGGAGTCGACCTCGTGGTAGGAGCCGTCGACGAGGGTCACCTTGACGTCGACGACCGGGTAGCCGGCGATGACGCCGCTCTCGAGCGCCTCCTGGATGCCCTTGTCGATCGAGGGGATGTACTCCTTGGGCACGACGCCGCCGACGATGGCGTTGACGAACTCGTAGCCCTTGCCGGACTCCTGCGGCTCCATGTCGATGATGGCGTGACCGTACTGGCCGCGACCACCGGACTGGCGCACGAACTTGCCCTCGGCGTGCTTGACGGCATGACCGGCGGTCTCGCGGTAGGCGACCTGCGGCTTACCCACGTTGCAGTCGACGTTGAACTCGCGCTTGAGGCGGTCGACGATGATCTCAAGGTGCAGCTCGCCCATGCCGGCAATGATCGTCTGGCCGGTCTCCTGGTCGGTGTGCACCTGGAAGGTCGGGTCCTCCTCGGCGAGCTTGGCCAGGCCCACGCTCATCTTGTCCTGCTCGGCCTTGGTCTTGGGCTCGACGGCGACGTCGATGACCGGGTCGGCGAACTCGATGGACTCGAGGATGATCTGGTGGTTCTCGTCGCAGAGGGTGTCGCCCGTGGTGGTCTTCTTGAGGCCCACGGCGGCGACGATGTCGCCCGTGGAGCAGGAGTCACGGTCGGTGCGGTCGTGCGCGTTCATCTCGAGGATGCGGCCGAGACGCTCGCGGTCCTGCTTGGTGGCGTTGTAGACGTAGCTACCGGCATCGGCGGTACCGGAGTACACGCGGAAGTAGGTGAGCTTGCCGACGAACGGGTCGGTCTGGATCTTGAACGCCAGAGCGGAGAACGGCTCCTTGTTGTCCGGCTTGCGGGAGATGGTCTCCTTGGTCTTGGGGTCGGTACCCTCGACATCGGGGACGTCAAGCGGGCTCGGGAGGTAGTCGCAGACGGCGTCGAGAAGCTCCTGGATGCCCTTGTTCTTGTAGGCGGAGCCCACGAAGACGAGGTTGAGCTCGTTGGCGATGACGCCCTTGCGCAGGGCCGCCTTGAGCTGGTCGACGGTGACCTCCTGCTCCTCGAGGATGGCCTCCATAAGGTCGTCGTCGAAGTTGGAAGCGGCGTCGAGAAGCTCCTCGTGGCGGGTCTCGGCCTCGTCCTTGTACTCATCAGGGATGGCGTCCATGGGCTGCGGGTAGATCATGCCCTTGTTGTCTTCCTTGAAGTCCCAGGCGGTCATGGTGACCAGGTCGATGAGGCCCCAGAACTGATCCTCGGCGCCCATCGGAATCTGCGCCGCCACGGCGTTGGCGTGCAGGCGCTCCTTCATGGTGTCGATGGCGTGCTGGAAGTCAGCGCCCACGCGGTCGTACTTGTTGATGAAGGCGATGCGCGGGACGTTGTAGTTGTGGGCCTGACGCCACACGGTCTCGGACTGCGGCTGGACGCCGGCGACGGCGTCGAACACGGCCACGGCACCGTCGAGGACTCGCAGCGAGCGCTCGACCTCGGCCGTGAAGTCCACGTGGCCCGGGGTGTCGATGATCTGGATGACGTGGTCCTTCCAGAAGCACGTGGTAGCTGCGGACTGAATGGTCACGCCGCGCTCCTGCTCCTGGACCATCCAGTCCATGGTGGCGGCGCCGTCGTGAACCTCGCCGATCTTGTGGGTCTTGCCGGTGTAGTACAGGATGCGCTCGGTGGTGGTGGTCTTACCGGCATCGATGTGGGCCATGATGCCGATGTTGCGCATCTGCTTGAGCGTGTACTTGCTCTTTGCCATGAGTGGTTACTCCCCTACGTATCTCTGTTTACCAGCGATAGTGCGAGAAGGCGCGGTTGGCCTCGGCCATCTTGTACATATCCTCGCGCTTCTTGACGGAGGCGCCCACGCCGTTGGAGGCGTCGACGATCTCGTTGGCGAGACGCTCAGCCATGGTCTTCTCCTTGCGGGCGCGGGAGAAGGTCACGATCCAGCGGATGGCCAGCGTGGTGGCACGACGGGAGTTGACCTCCATCGGCACCTGGTAGGTGGCACCGCCGACACGCTTGGGCTTGCACTCGAGGGTCGGGCGCACGTTGTCCATGGCCTTCTTGAAGACGGTCAGCGGGTCAGAGTCGGTCTTCTCCTTGACCTGGTCAAAGGCACCGTAGACGATGCGCTCGGCGACGGACTTCTTGCCGTCGAGGAGGACCTTGTTGATGAGCTGGGTCACGAGACGGTTGTTGTAGACGGCGTCAGGCGTGATCTCACGACGGACGGCTGCTGCACGACGCGGCATATGCGAACTCCTTTAGATCTGACCTCGACGCATAGATCCGTCGAGGGAAACGAGTATGGGTGCTGGGTGTTGCGCTAGCCGCGCTTGGCGCCGTAGCGGGAACGAGCCTGCTTACGGTCCTGGACGGCGGCGCAGTCGTAGGCACCACGGATGATCTTGTAACGGACACCAGGGAGGTCGCGGACACGACCGCCACGGACGAGCACGATGGAGTGCTCCTGCAGGTTGTGACCCTCGCCCGGGATGTAGGCCGTGACCTCGATGCCGTTCACGAGGCGCACACGAGCGACCTTACGAAGAGCCGAGTTCGGCTTCTTGGGGGTAGTGGTGAAGACACGGGTGCAGACGCCACGCTTCTGGGGGTTGTGCTTAAGAGCAGCGTTCTTGGACTTGCTCTTGATCTGCGTGCGGCCCTGACGGACGAGCTGGTTGATGGTAGGCAAAGCTTCTCTCCTTCATACCTATCTAGGCTTGCTTTGTGTCCATACGAGAGCAGCGCAGCACGACGCCACCCTGAATAGGCGCAAATGGGAAGAATACGCCGCATAACGTGGGCTGTCAAAACGCCACGGTGCCGGGCGTATCCATGCCTTGAAATCATAGTAACGTATGTGCGCATTTGCTCATGCCGGGTCGGGGGCAAATGCGCACAAAACGCCCGGCCGCCGAGAGGCAACCGGGCGTTCTCCGCGCTTATGGCGAGCAGGTGACTAGTTGTCGTCTCCCTCGTCGTCATCATCGTGGTCGTAGACCTTGGAGAGCATCTCCTCGACGGACTCGGTGCCCTCGTTGATCACGTCGCCGTCGGACTTGTCGTCCTTCTTGGCGGGCGCGCCGATGAGCTCGTCGTCGTAGTGGTGGGACGACGGCGCGGCGGAACCGAGCATGATGTCGGAATCCGAGTCGGGCGAGAAGACCATGTTGAGGAGCTGGGACAGATCCTCGTCGTCGGCCTTGTCGCGGTCGTCCTCGGGCTCGAGGATGTAGAGCAGCCCGCGAGCTTCGAGGCCCTCGCGAAGCTCCGCGATGGCCTTGGAGCCGATGCCCTCGATGTTCTTGAGGTCGGCCTCGGTCTTGCCGATGAGGTCGCCCACGGTCTCGATGCCCACCTCGCCGAACTTGTTGGTCCAGCGCTGCGACACGCCGAGGTCGTCGAAGAGGTAAAGCTTGGCGTCCTCGCTCGAGAGCGTGCGGCCGTTCTTGGAATACACGCCGGGGTAGCCGTACTCGTCGCCCACCCAGCTGAGCTCCTGCGGAAGCTGCTCCTCGACGTCCTTGAGCTCGTCGGGGGCCCACTCGGGCAGGCTCTTGGCAAGCGGGCTCGTGGGGCCATCGATCTTCTGGCCGTGGTAGGTGAGCTCGACGTCGTTGTAGGCGTTGAGGCCCGTGCCAGCCGGAATCTTCTTGCCTACGATGACGTTGGACTTGAGGTCCATGAGGTGGTCGACCTCGCCGGAGATGGCGGCCTCGGTAAGGACGCCGGCGGTGCGGATGAACGACGCGCTGGAGAGCCAGGAGTCGATGGAGCTGGCCACCTTGAGCGTGCCGAGGATGGACGGCTCGGCCTCGGGCGGGGTGCCGCCGTTGAGGGCGATCTGGTTCACGGTGTCGGCGAACTCATAGCGGTCGACGTACTGGCCCATGAGGTAGCGCGAGTCACCGGGGTTGGTGATCTGGACGCGGCGCAGCATCTGGCGCGCGATGACCTCGATGTGCTTGTCGTTGAGCTCGACGCCCTGGGACGTGTAGACGCCCTTGACGTTCTCGACGAACGTGTGCATCGTCGACTCGATGTCGGTGAGCTTGCGCAGGTTGCGGAAGTTAACGAATCCGCGCGTGATCTGGTCACCGGCGCGAACGTCGCAGCCGTCCACGACGCCGGGCATGAAACGGGCGGCGGCGGGGATGGAGCGCTCGTCGAGCACGCGACTCGGGTCATCGGCGTCGAGGATTCGGACGAGGTAGCCGTTCTGCTCGGGCTGGATGGAGAGCTTGCCCGACAGCGGCGCCAGGTCGGCCTCGCGGCCGAGGATCTTCTCGTTCACGTTACCGACGACGTCGAACATGCGGCCGACCGTAGGCAGGCCCTGCGTGATGTCGTCGGCACCGGCGACGCCGCCGGAGTGAATCGTGCGCATCGTGAGCTGCGTACCCGGCTCGCCGATGGACTGCGCGGCGATGATGCCCACCGCGGTGCCCACGTTGACCGGACGACGGGTCGAGAGGTCCCAGCCGTAGCACTTCTGGCACACGCCGTTCTTGGAGCGGCAAGTCAGCAGCGCACGGAGCTCGACCTTCTTGAGGCCGGCGTCGACGAGGCGCTGGATGTCAGCGACGCTCTCGATGTAGCCGTCCTTGGGGATGAGCACCTCGCCGGTCTCGGGCGCCACGACGTCGTTGAGCGCGCAGCGACCGATGAGATCGACGTTGAGGTCCTCGGTGCCCGGCTTGATGAGGTTGTAGGACACGCCCTCGGTGGTGCCGCAGTCCTCCTCGCGCACGATAACGTCCTGCGCCACGTCGACGAGACGACGGGTGAGGTAACCGGAGTCGGACGTGTGCGACGCGGTGTCGACGAGGCCCTTGCGGGCGCCGTACGTGGAGATGAAGTACTCGAGCGGCAGCAGGCCCTCACGGAAGTTGGCCTTGATGGGCAGGTCGATCGTGTCGCCGGACATGTCGGCCATGAGGCCTCGCATACCGGCGAGCTGGCGCAGCTGCGTCTTGGACCCTCGGGCACCGGAGTCGGCCATCATGTAGATGGGGTTGTCGTCGGAGAAGCCCTCGAGCATGGCCTTGCCGAGCTTCTCGGTGCAGTCGGTCCAGGCGTTGACGACCTCGATGTGGCGCTCCGTCTCGGACAGGAAGCCGTCCTCGTAGTACTCGTTGATCTCGTTGACGTTGGCCTGGGCCTCGGCGAGCATCTTGGGCTTGCAGTCGGGGATGACGGCGTCCCACACCGACACGGTCAGGCCGGCGCGCGTGGCGAAGTGGAAGCCGGCGTACTTGATGGCGTCCAGAATCGGCTCGACCTTGGCCAGCGGGTAGCGGTCGGTGCACTCGTTGACGAGCTTGCCCATGTCCTTCTTCACCATCTTGTAGTTGATGAAGGGGAAGTCGGCAGGCAGGCACTGGCGGTTGAAGATGATGCGGCCCGTGGTGGTCTCGAAGCGCGCCGGCTTGTCCGTGACGTCGTAGTCGACGGTCTTGCCGCTCTCCTCGAAGACGCGGAAGATCTTGCGGCCGGCCTCCTCGGCGTTGGCGTCGGCGGCGCTCACGCGCACGAGCACCTTGGCCTGGATGTCGACCACGCCGCGGGCGTCATAGGCGGCCATGGCGTCCTCGAAGCTCGAGAACACGTGGCCCTCGCCCTTGAGGCCCTCCTTGGCGGTGGTCAGGAAGTACACGCCGAAGACCATGTCCTGAGACGGTACGGTGAGCACCTTGCCGGAGGCCGGCGAGCGCAGGTTGTTGCTCGAGAGCATGA
>UWSJ01000095.1 GCA_900549525.1 uncultured Coriobacteriaceae bacterium
TCATCGCCGACTACCAGGTCATCACCGACCGCGACACCACCGAGCACATCCAGGATAACGTCTACAACATGGTGATGGACTACCTTGCCTGTGGCCTCGACCCGGACACGACCATGATCTACTGCCACTCGGCGGTGCCTGCGGCCAACCAGCTCATGTTGCCGTTCCTCTCCCTCGTGACCGAGGCCGAGCTCTCGCGCAACCCCACCGTCAAGGCCGAGATGGAGGCAAGCGGGCACGAGCTCACGGGACTTCTGCTCACCTACCCGGTGCACCAGGCCTGCGACATTCTCTTCTGCAAGGGCAACGTGGTGCCGGTCGGCCGTGACCAGCTGCCGCACATCGAGCTCACGCGTCAGATCGCACGTCGCTTCAATAACCGCTACGGGAAGGTCTTCCCCGAGGTGGACGCCCTGCTTTCCGACACGCCGCTGCTGCCCGGACTCGACGGTCGCAAGATGTCGAAGAGCTATGGCAACGCCATCTCGATCTCGATGACGCCCGAGGAGACCGCCAAGCGCATCAAGAAGAGCCAGACCGACGGTGAGCGCATGATCACCTTCGATCCCGAGAAGCGCCCCGGCGTCTCCGGCCTGCTCTCCACCGCCGCCATCTGCACCGGCCGCACCGAGACCGAGATTGCCGACGAGATTGGCATGGGCGGGGCCGGCCAGCTCAAGAAGTACGTGACCGAGGCTGTCAACGAGTACTTTGCGCCCATCCGCGATCGCAGGCACCAGTACGAGAAGGATCTCGCCTACGTGAAGGACGTCCTGCGCGAGGGCAACCGCCGTGCGAACGAGATCGCCGAGGCGACGCTTGCCGAGGTGCGTGACGCGATGGGCATGACGTACTAGAAGGCGGGACATGCGGTAGTGAGCGACCGCAGGCGCGGGCCGTACGGAAACGGGCGATAACGGGCGCGGGCCGAACGGAAACGCATGAAAGCAGACGCGGGCCATACGGTAAATAGAGCCCACTGTTTCTTCCGTATGGCCCGCGCCTTGTCGCGGCCAGGCTGCCTTGCGCTCGGGGCTACCAGCTCAACAGCTCGTAGCCCGTGTCCGTGACGACGAGCTGAACCTCCCACTGGGCGGAGTCCGAGCCGTCCTTGGTGCGCACGGTCCAGCCGTTGGGATCGCTCATGTCGATCTCGTAGCCACCGGCGTTGACCATGGGCTCGATCGTGAAGCACATGCCCGGGGCAAGCACCACGCCCTCGCCCGGCTCGCCCACGAACCCCACGAACGGGTCCTCGTGGAACTCCTTGCCGATGCCGTGGCCGCCAAACTCGCGCACGACAGAGAAGCCGTTCTCCTCCACGTAGCTCTGCACGGCGTGCGCCATGTCGCCGAGGTATCCCCAGGGCTTCACGGCCGCGAGCCCGCGCTGGATGGACTCCTTCGTGACATCCACGAGCTTCCTGCGCTCGGGTGACACGTCACCGATCATGAACATGCGCGAGGAGTCCGAGAAGTACCCGTTACGGATGGTCGAGCAGTCGACGTTGACGATGTCGCCGTCCTTGAGCACCTCCTCCTCGCTGGGGATGCCGTGGCACACGACGTCGTTGATGGAGGTGCAGACGCTCTTGGGGAAGCCCTCGTAGTTGAGCGGTGCTGGGATGGCGTCGTGGGCGACGGTGAAGTCGTAGACCCACTTGTCGATCTGGGCGGTCGACACGCCCGGCCCGATGCGCTCGCCCACGTAGTCGAGCACGCCGATGTTCACCTCGGCACTGTACTTGATGCCGTCGATGTCCTTCGGCGTCTTGAGCAGGCTCCGCACGAGCACCTCGTGCCCGTCGTTGTAGAGCTCCTGCAGCTTCTCGTCCTCGTTTGCATGGCACTTCTTGTACTTCTTGCCGCTCCCGCACCAGCAGGGTTCGTTGCGGCCAGGTACCGGTCCCTTGTCATACATGGCTAACTCCCTTTCGACAGTGAGCCATTATGAACCTAGCGGCCGCGCGTGTCCCAAGACATTCGAATCCCGGCTGACAGCAGCGCGTGTCAGCGGCCGCGCGTATCGCCCATGAAGAAGAGCGCGACGGTTCCTGGGCCGGTGTGCGAACCAATGACCGTCCCGATGTCGTTGATGGTCACCTTGCCCGCAAGTGCCGGGAACGCGTCTTCCACGAGGTCGCGCACGGCCGCGGCGTCCTCGCGACACGCGCTCATCGAGATGGAGCACTTGCCCGAGTAGGACAGGCCGCCCTCGGCATGCTGCTTCATGCGCTCGAGCATGTCGAGCTCGGCCTTGCGCTTGGTGCGGATCTTGTCGCGGGGAATGAGCTTGCCCTCGTCATTCATCTTGAGGACGGGGCATATGCGCAGCGCCGTGCCCACGAACCCGCTCACGCGGGAGACGCGGCCGCCGCGAACGTAGCTCGAAAGGTCAGTCGAGAAGAACCAGTGGTGCACGTTCAGCCGGTGCGCCATCGCCCACTCGTTGGCCTCGTCGAGCGAGGCGCCCTCGTCGCGCAGGTCGGCGAGGTACTCCACGAGCATGCCGTAGCCCGAGCTTGCCCCGAGCGAATCGACCACGAGCACGCGCCTGCCGGGGTGATTGGCCATGACCTGCTCGGCCGCCATGACGGCGGAGTTGTACGAGCCGGAAAGGCCGCTCGAGAGCGAGACGTGCAGCACGTCCGAGCCCGCCGCCACGAAGGGCTCCCAGAACTCGACGTACTCGCCCGCGCTCACCTGCGAGGTGGTGGGCATGGCGCCCGCCTTGATCTCCGCGTAGAACTCGTCCGGAGAGATGGACTGATAGAGGTCGTCAAGGTGGTCGTGCCCGCCCTCGTTCCAGTGGAAGCACGCGTAGGGTATGCCGCGGCCGTCGAAGAAAGACTTGGGGCGGTCGGCGGTGGAACAGCAGGTGAGCGTGAACTTCGACATGGCCCCTCCACAGACGCGACACGGCCGACCCGCGAGCACCAGGGGCGGACTCGCGGGTCGTAAGTCTTATGTAAACCTACGAGGATGTTACAGCATCGAGCCGCAGTCGCTCACGATGATCTGGCCGGTGAGGGAGCGGGACTCGTCGCTCGCAAGGAAGAGGGCGATGTTGGCGACGTCCTCGGGCGAGCATGACGGCGAGGCCATGTTGGAGTGCGTCGCCATGGCGCCGATCATGTCGGGGTCAAGCTCGGCCGGGTCGATGTCGTTTGTCATGGGCGTGGTGATGTTGCCCGGGCAGATGGCGTTGCACCTGATGCCCGTGGCCTGGAAGCGCAGCGCCGCGTTCTTGGTGACGCCCACGATGGCGGCCTTGCTGGAGACGTAGGCGACCCCGCCGTAGCCTTTGGCGCCGGCGACGGAGGCCACGTTAACCACGCTCGCGCCCGGCTCCATCTTCTGAAGGGCGGCGCGCATGCAGCGCATGGTTCCCTTCTGGTTGATGTCGACCACCCAGTCGAGGTCCTCGTCGGTGTAGCGGTCGATGGGCTTGAGGCCCTTCTCGAGCACGCCGGCGTTGTTCACGAGGATGTCAAGCTTGCCGTACGTGTCGATCGCGGCGGCCACGAGGCGCTCGGCGTCGCCGGGCCTGGAGATGTCTGCCGCGACGGGCAGGCATTCGCCGAGCTCCGCGCGAATCTGGTCGGCCACGGCGTCGAGGGCCGCCTCGCGACGCGCTGCCATGACGACCTTGGCGCCCTCCTTGCAGAAGAGCTTGGCGATGGCCTCGCCTACGCCCGAGTTGGCACCCGTGACGATTGCGACCTTGCCTGCGAGTCTGTTCATGTCATACCTTTCGTCGGCTGCGATGAGGTGAGCGTAACGTTGCCACGTGCGCGCGCGGCCGTTGTTCTCGCAGACGGTCGTATGCCCTACGGGGACTGGCACCCGTCGCTTGTCGCGTGGGCGTCGCTTGGGGTCAGGCACCAATCCGCCATGTCGCGTGGGTGTCGCGTGTGTCGCGAGGGAACTGGCACCAGCCCGCCAACAAGCCGCCGACAATCCGTCTCGGGGTCAGCCTCACGTCGACGCAACTGGGCACGTCTTACCAACGATGACGCCGTCGTCCGCGTCCCCGACCTCGAGGTCGGCGACCTTGAGCCTCATGGGCCCTCCTTCGGTTGTGTTTCGCTTGGTGATGCCGCCTACCGGCATGAAGAGGGCCCCTCGCGGGGTCCGTCGTCTGGCGCTTGTGGTCGGGGCGGCGGGACTCGAACCCGCACGGGCATCCCCGCGAGCTCCTGAGGCACGCGCGTCTGCCGCTTCCGCCACGCCCCGGTCTGGCGGAATGAGCCCGCTTGGCAGTTCTGCTCCGGGCCCAGTCTGGTGTTGGAACTGCCCTATTTGTTTCGATAGACCGACTTCTCCGAGCCGTCCTTGCGGATGAGCGGGGCGCGTGAGAAGTCGAACTCCCCCGACCGCTCAGGTAAGTCCATCGACTCGAGAATCTGTCTCAAGGCGGCCTCGCCGGCCTCTTTCCCGAACCGGTTGTCGACGAGTATCAACGGCTCGCCGAGTCTCGAGAGGCCCCGTCTCTGGGTACGACCGTCCCTACTCGTCACGCAGCGTCGCGTACATCACGGCCTTGATCGAGTGCATGCGGTTCTCGGCCTCGTCAAAGACCGCCGAGCGCGGGTCCTCGAATACCTCGTCGGTGACCTCCATCTCGGCAATGCCGAACTTCTCGTGCACCTCGACCGCCGTCGTGGTGTTGAGGTCATGGAAGCTCGGGAGGCAGTGCATGAAGATCACGTCGTCCGCGGCCTTGGCCATCGCGGCGGCGTTCACCTGGTACGCAGAGAGCTGCTCGACGCGCTCCGCCCAGAGCTCGGCAGGCTCGCCCATCGAGACCCAGATGTCGGTGTAGACCACGTCGGCCCCGGCAAGCCCCTCGTCGACGTCCTCGGTGAGCGTAACCGTGGACCCCGAATCCTCGGCAAGCGCACGGCACGTGTCGACCAGCTCGGGCTTGGGCATGAGCGCGGCCGGGCCGCAGGCGCAGAAGTCAATCCCCAGCTTGGCGCACACCACCATGAGCGAGTTGCCCACGTTGTTGCCCGCATCGCCCATAAACGTAAGCTTGAGCCCTTTGAGACGGCCAAAATGCTCCTTGACCGTCAGCATGTCGGCGATCATCTGCGTGGGGTGGAACTCGGTGGTAAGGCCGTTCCAGACGGGCACGCCCGCCTTCTGCGCAATCTCGTCAACGATGGCCTGGCCAAAGCCACGGTACTCGATGCCGTCATACATGCGCCCGAGCACGCGCGCCGTGTCCTCGATCGACTCCTTCTTGCCCATCTGCGAGCTCTTGGGGTCGAGGTAGGTGACGCCCATGCCAAGATCCATCGCGCCCACCTCGAAACTGCAGCGCGTGCGCGTGGAGGTCTTCTCGAACAGCAGCACCACGTTCTTGCCATGCAGCCAGTCGTGCGGCTGGCGTGCGTGCTTCATGGCCTTGAGCTCGGCGGCGAGGTCGACGAGGTACTCGATCTCGGCCGGAGTAAAGTCGAGGAGCTTCAGGAAGTTGCGCCCGGAAAGGTTAATGCCCTTTGCCTCGGCGGCTTTGTCTGCCTTCGTATGAACCATGATGCCTCCGTGTTGACGGCGGCACCGGGCCGCCGATCGTGCAATCATTCGCAGTCTCAGTGCTTTGATGACTGTATATGCGTAATTTTGGATATTCTACGCCTCTATCTGCAGGGATTCTACGACTGCCCAGAGAGGGCTTCAAGCGGGGCGTCGCGCACTCTTTACCGTTGCCTTACAAACGAGACGCGCCGCCCGCTCGCGCAAGTTCGATACTACCAAGGGATATTATTCGGCCTGTAACCGCTTTCTGCCCGACCGTCACGAGACGCGGGCGGCAAGGCGCAGCGGGGTCGTAGGCGACGTGACGAGGAGACGCGACGCATGGGAAAGACCACCAAGAGAGACCAGGCAACCACCAACGAGCTTGACCGCAAGGCCGCAAAGTTCGCCGACGAAGTCCGGACGCCCGCCAACGAGGCGCGCCTCGACGCCAAGGGAGAGGTAGCCGAGCACCCCAAGCGTGACTTTTCCTACACCCAGAACCGAGAGGTCAGCTGGCTGCGCTTCGACAACCGCGTGCTTGACGAGGCCTTCGACAAGACGGTGCCGCTCTTCGAGCGCATCAAGTTCTGCGCCATCTTTCAGTCCAACATGGACGAGTGGTTCATGATCCGCGTGGGCGGCCTCTCCGACCTCG
>UWSJ01000096.1 GCA_900549525.1 uncultured Coriobacteriaceae bacterium
GACGCGGACGAAACGGTAATGTGAGCCGCCGATAATTACCGTTCGGCCCGCGTCCTGCGCGGCGCGTTTCCGAACCGTCCGCGTCCATGCCGTACCAAGTGTCAGGCGGGCTCGAGTGCGACGTCCTCGCCAAGGCCCCAGCGCAGGAAGTGCCAGGATTCGACGCGCGTGTGGTCGGGAGCATGCTCGGGGTCGGCGAAGTTCCGCTCGCCCGCGTACTGCGCCGCCGTCACGAGCCCGACGTCGCCCAGGTAGTGATGGTGCGGCCCAAAGACGTTGTAGCCGCTGTTGTAAAGCCTGACCTCCAGCACGTGCTCCCCCGCCGCCAGCTCCAAGGGCACGGAACGGAAAACGGAGCCCCACGCGTCGCCCGCCGCCGCACCGTCAACGGCAATTCGGGCCGCACTCGCACGAACGCCGTCGAGCGCCACACGGTACGTCCCCGCGTCCTCGACGGCAAAGCGCTTCGTCAATACGGCGGGAAGGAACGAGAAGGGATAGCCGCTCTCGAGAAGGTCGCCGGACAGCTCCGAAAGACTCTCGCAGCGATGGACCTCGAAGCTTCCGTTGCTCGTCATGTGCCGGGCGTCGAACGGCCATAGGCGACTCCACACGCCAAAGCGGCCGATAAGAACGGCAGGCGGCGTCCCCGCCGTCCCGCCACCCGCACGCCTGACGCGCAGCACGTGCTCACCCGCGCCACAAACCTCGGCAGCAAGCGCGGCGAAACGCCGCCCCGCACCGGCAGGGACAAGGGCGAGTGGCACGCCGTCCCAGCTGGCAGCACACGTGGCGTCGTCAAGCACGATGCCGCAGTCAGCATCCGAAAGGGACTCCGAGAAGTGCGCCGACGCCCGGAATTCTGCCCCTCTCGTGCCCGTCCCCGCGCACGGGGCAAGCTCGAAGACGAAACCGTTGCGCTCGGGGGGCGTGATGCGCCAGGGATTCTGCCGCGGGACCACCCGCCGTGATGCACTGTCAACAGAGGCCCGCGCCGCCGCACAAGCTGGCGGAGCCTCCCCCACTGCAAGCGTCTCGGGCATGCCCGTGAACGAGGTGGTCACCTTGCCAAGGGACGCAAGCCACCCCTGGGGCGTGTCCACCTTGCAGCCGGAGGCGCCAAGGCAGGTGAGCAAGCTGGCAATCACAGACGAGCCGAGCGATTCAGAAAAAGCAATGACACGCTGGTAGCTGGCCTTGCCAAGCGCCAAGCAACAGTCCCGGAGCCCGCCGGCGCGTTCGAGCGTGGCCTCGTCGGCGACGTCGAAGCGCGCGCCGAGACCGGCTGCGTCGGCCGCACACGAGAGCACCTCCTCCGAGACGCGCTCGGCGGCGACGTTGGGCGCGCCCTCGGCCGTCCGACGGTCAACCCGCACGAGGTCAGAGGGTGTGAACGTCTCTTGAATGGCACGGGTGGGCACCACCATGAGCGTGTCCGTAAGGTCTTTGCCCGCCGTTGAGGCGCGCAAGGTATCGAGCACCGACGGCAGCACCTCCGCCCAGGGAGCGCACTCGGCAAGCGAGGCGGGCAGACCCCGAACCACGCCGCCAGCACCGGTCCGCGTCGTGACGCCCGACCCGTCCGCCACCACGTCACCGGCGAGCACGACGTCCGTGATGCCACAACGAGCAAGCCACAGGAGCTGCCGCTCGACGTCAGCCGGGCTCACGCCCGCGCCCGCGCCCACGAGCGCAAGGGCCGCCGAGCGCCCACGACCCGACTGCGCGGCCGCACTCGCCGCAAGGCGCGGGTAGAGCTCGTTGCCCACCGCGCGGCCAAGCGCCACCACGGCAGGCAGGCTTACGGCACCAAGGGCCGTAAGCGCGTCTCCCACGGCAGCGACCTGCAAGAGCGGCGACTCCTCCCCCTCGAGCGTGGCCGCAAGCAGCACGTCGTGCGCCTCGCACCAGGTGGCAACGGGGCCGAGCACCCGCGTCGCCACGTGCTCGGCGAGCGCCTCACGATAGACGACGCGAACCGCGCGCTGGCGCTCCCCGTCCCCGCCCGCAAGACAGGCCCGCACGTCGTCGTTGAGCGGACACCCACGCCTCGCCATGGCGGACGCAACGTCTTCCGGCAGGTAGAGGGACACGTCATCGTTCGCGACACCGCACACGACACCAAGCGGGCGCTCGCCCGCGCCCCCAGTGCGCTCCGGCCCCGCCACGTCCGCGCTCGTCTCGCCCAACCAGAGCGCCTCGGTGCGCGAGAACGCCTCGGCGCCAAGCGCCACCCGCAGCGGTTCAAGCACTCCCGCTACGAACGCCTCCGGGCTCTCGCGCCTCGCCCAGGCACGCGACAGGTCGAGCCAGACGGACAGGCCCTGCGCGGCGGCCAAGCTGACGGCCAGACGCAGCACGCCCGCCGCGCCGGCGTCGCCCGCCACGCCCGCCACTCCGGCGTCGCCCGCCGCACCAGCCTCCACGCCGGAGCCGTCCATAACGTCCCCACACCGGAGCAGCACCCCGTCAAACCCGGCTTCGGCGCACGCCCCAACACGCCGCTCGACCTCCGCCGCCCGACAGCCCGCATCCACTCGCACCATGGCGTGAATCCGCATGGGAACCTCCGCGCCGCGCATAAGCTCGACTTCGCACCCTGCACCCACCTCGCACTATATGGGAGCAGGCACCTTTCGGACGTATTTTCGCATAAAAGACGGGAGGGCCGAAGCAACCCTCCCGTCACGGTTCACGCGCAAGCCAGCATTCAGGGCAAAATCAAGAGGAGGTGCGCGTGGTCTCTGGAAATCGCAAGGAGCGTGTCACCATCAATGACATAGCCACCATGTCCGGCGTCTCCAAGACAACGGTTTCGCGCTACCTCAACGGCCGTTTCGAGCTCGTTTCGAGCTCATGGGCGCCGACACGCGCAAGCGCATCGAGGCGGCCATCAAGTTCTCCAACTACCAGCCCTCGGCGGCGGCCCGCAGCCTCAAGACGCAGCACTCGCACCTCGTGGGCGTCATCGTCACCGACATCGCGAGCCCCTTCTTCGCCGCACTCATCAAGGGCGCCGGCACGGCGCTCACGAGCCGTGGTTACGTGCCGGTCTTCGTCGACACCGACGACTCCCCCGAGCGCGAGCGGGAGTCGATTCGCTCGCTGCTCTCGCATCAGGTGGACGGCCTGCTCGTCAACACCGCCACGATGAAGAACCCCGAGCTCATCGACATCGCCAACGCCGGGACGCCCGTCGTGCTCATTGACCGCGACGTGAGCGACTTCTCCTTCGACCTCGTCACGAGCGACTACACAACCCCCGTCACCGAGCTGCTCGAGCACCTGCGCGAGCAGGGCTACGGACGCGTGGCGCTCTGCACGCAGCCGTGGCGCAACAACTCCGTGCGCACCGAGCGCGTGCGGGCGTTTTACCAGGGCAGCACCCGCCTGTTCGGGACGGCCGACCCCGAGCGCGACGTCCTCACGGTGGGGGCGGGCGGAGCGCAGGACGTGGCGGCGGCAGTCGCGGGGTTCGTGTCCGCCACGCCCGAGGGCGTCGTGCCCGCCGTCATCGGCATCAACTCCGTCACGCTCACGAGCATCGTCAACGCCGTGCGCGGCATGGGGCTCTCGATGCCCGGCGACATCGGCGTGTGCGGCCCCGACGACTGGGAGTGGTCGCTGCGCATGGACTGGGACTGGCCGGACCTGCTCGGCGACGGCATCACGACCTACAAGACCCGGCCCACAGAAATCGGTTCCACGGCGGTAGAGCTTCTCGTGCGCCGCATCGAGGGCGACACCTCGGACAAGCAGCGGGTACTGGTTCCCACCGAGCTCATGGTGCGTGGCTCCACCCGCCTCCGAGACCAGAGGAAAAGGAAGCTCGCATGAACGCGAAGACCGACAAGGGGCTCCTGCTCATGGGCGAACCCGAGGCAACGGCCGAGCAGGCGGCGGCGCACTACCTGGGCCTGGGCGCGGGTTGCGTCGTGGTGAAGCAGGGATCGCGCGGCGCCTACTTCGACGACGGCGAGACGCACGGCTGGGGCACCGTGTACCCGGCAAAGCAGGTGGTCGACACCGTGGGCGCGGGCGACGGATTTGCCGCCGGCACGCTCACGGGCCTCATGGAGGGCCTGTCGCTCGCCGACGCCGTAAGTCGCGGCAACGCTATGGGTAGCATGCAAGTGCAGGTGCGCGGCGACAACGAGGGCCTGCCCACCCGCGACGCGCTCGCAGCCTACATGGCCGGCTAGCCCCTGTCGCTTGGGGTCAGGCACCAACCCGCCACGTGTCGCTTGAGGACTGGTACCAATCCGCCACCGTCGCACGTACACATCGCAACGAAAGGAAACGTCCCATGATCTACGACCAGATTGCCAACATCGAGCGCTACCGAGGCCTCCAGAAGGGCGTCGACGTCCTCATCGACTGGCTCAAGGACAACGACTACAAGGCGCTGCCGGTGGGCCGCACCGACATCCTCGGCGACAAGGTCTTCGCCAACGTCCAGGAGCCCACGACGCGCGAGGTCTCCGAGGCGCGCTTCGAGAGCCACCGCCGCTACATGGACCTGCAGGTCGACGTCGACGGGCGCGAGGCGTTCCGCGTGGGACAGGGCACCACCACCAACCGCACCGAGTTTGACGAGGTCAACGACATCGACTTCTGCGACACCGAGGGTTACGTCCAGGGCGACCTCGACGACGACCGCTTCGTGGTCTACATGGTGGGCGAGCCGCACATGCCCAACGTGACCTTCCCCGGCGACGGCAAGCGCACCATCAAGAAGATTTGCTTCAAGGTCATCGAGAACGAGTTCTTCGACGAGTAGGGCCTGACGCTGCCGGGCGTCCCGCCATGCCACCCAGCAGCCACCCCCATACCCTCGTCAACTTCCCACGAAGGCCCCCAAATGCGAAAACCGCGCACTCCGGGGCCTTCGTGGTAACGAGGGCCTCACCCTCGCGATAGCGGGCGGCCTCACCCTCGCGGTAAGAACGGGCGGCCTCACACGAACGCGAGGCCGGGCTCGGAAACTGGGCTACTCCTGTGCCATTCCCTTGAAGTCGTCCACGAGCTCGTCATAGATCTGGCCCCACGAGTGCTTGCCCTCAAGGTACTAGACGCGCATGCCCACCGTGAAGGCGTCGAGCATGGCGAGCGCCGCAGCTCGCTTGGCCTCGGGCAGTTCTACGGCGACGCGGGCCTTGGCGGCCTCGCAGGCCTGCTCGCAGCGAAGCGCCTCCCACTCGCCGTAGGTCATGGACTTCCAGGGGCCGTCGGCGGCCTGGGAGAGCACGAAGGTGTCGTCGGGGACCTGCGCGAACTTCACGTCACCGCTCTGCTCGTTGTACATGATGACCCGCTTGGACATGGTCGCCCCCCCTCATCCGCGGGGCCGGGAGACCGTCCGGGCCCGCATCCTTGGCGAGGGGCGGCCCCTCAAAATGTGACCAATCATACGGAAGGAAATGTGACACATGCCGACCCGCCGGGGCCTGGGTTGCCAACCGATGTATCAGTTTATGGGTCGTCTCAGGAATTCTTGAGGGAAGGATGCATCCATCCGGCAAATGGTCGGTTTTGGCCCATGAGGGCACCGGACGGTTACCCCTTGTCGGCGAACGGTACTGGGATGCAAATTTCCGCAGGTAATCAATGCAATGATGCGTCTGTGAGCGGAGGGTTGGACACAGGTTCCCATCGTGCGGCTCACGGGCTGATTACCTGGTTGTCTTCAGAAACTAGCGCCAGAACTGATGTATTAGCTGAAGTCCAGGCGCGAAAGCGCGGCAACGTGAGCGGGGCGAGCCCCGGTCATGTGACTCTCGTCCATACCCTCGACCTCAGGGGCCGCTTGCCCCTTGGGCTCGAGGCTATGGCCGCTCGCGGCAGCAGAAGGCTCAGCCGGCGGCGCCGGTCTTGGCATCGAAGATGCAGTGCGTGCCCTCGTGGCGCTGCATGCCGCCG
>UWSJ01000097.1 GCA_900549525.1 uncultured Coriobacteriaceae bacterium
TGGTGAGCAGCTGCCGCTGGCCCTGGCTCACGCTCTCGGCGTCGTTCTCGAGCACGGTGTCGTAGCCGTCGGGAAGCGTGCGCACGTAGTGGTCGACGCGGGCTGCCCTGGCGGCGGCAATCACCTGCTCGCGCGTGGCGTCCGGCCTGCCGTAGGCGATGTTGTCCGCCACGGTGCCCTCGAACAGCCACGCGTCCTGGAGCACCATGCCAAACTGGCGGCGCAGGTCGGCCGCGCGCATGCTCCGCGTGTCCACCCCGTCGAGCGTGATGCGCCCGCCATCGACCTCGTAGAAGCGCATGAGCAGGTTGATGAGCGTGGTCTTGCCCGCTCCCGTGGCGCCCACGATGGCGACCTTCTGGCCGGGGCTAGCCACGAGCGATACGTCGCGCATGAGCGGCCTGCCCAGCGCATAGCCAAAGCGCACGTGCTCGAAGGCCACGCGGCCCCGCACGGGCTCGGCGACGGCGAGCGGGTGCGCCGGGTCGGCCTCCACCTCGACCTCGTCAAGCAAGAAGAAGACGCGCTCCGCCGCCGCGATGGCGCCCTGCAACATGTTGGTCGTCATCGACATCTGCGCAAGCGGCTCGCTGGCCGTGTTGACGTACTGAAAAAAGGCCTGGAACACACCCACGGTGAGCTGCCCGGCAAGGAGCATCCCGCCCGCCAGCACGGCTATCGCCACGAGCGACAGCCTCACGAGGAAGCGCACGGCAGGGCCCACGGCGTTGGTGAGATAGTCGGCGCGCGCACTCGTGCGGGCCAGCTCGTCGGCCTCGGCCCGCAGGGCATCGACGCTCGAGCGCTCCTGGCCAAAGGCGCGGATGACGACCCGCCCGCTGTAGGCCTCCTCCACGTACGACGTGAGAGCGCCGGTCGCCGCCTGTCGGGCCTCGGCGGCCCTGAGCGTCGAGGCCGAGACGGCCTTCGTCACGAGCAGGCTTGCCGCCACGCACGCCACGAACACGAGC
Organism: uncultured Coriobacteriaceae bacterium; assembly: GCA_900549525.1. Taxonomy (GTDB): domain Bacteria; phylum Actinomycetota; class Coriobacteriia; order Coriobacteriales; family Atopobiaceae; genus Parolsenella. Next base: position 972 of record UWSJ01000097.1, read on the forward strand.
CCCAGCCGCACGTTGAGGACGAGCATGGCCACCACGGCCCCCACGAGCATGCCCGCGGAGATGAGCATCTGGAGCAGCCCGCGCTGAAGCACCTCGGAGAGCTTGTCGAGGTCGTTGGTGGCGCGGCTGATGGTGTCGCCGGGCTGGCGCGCGTCGTAGTAGAACAGCGGCAGGCGCGCGAGCTTGGCCGAGATGTCATGACGAAGTCGCAGGTTGAGGCGCTCGGCGAAGCCCGCCATGACCCGCACCTGCACCGTGTAGAAGACCCAGGCGGCCGTCCAGATGGAGAAGAAGAGCAGAATCTGGGACCCGCCGTTGGCGAGCGTCACCACGTAGCGCTCCCCCGCCGCATGCGCGGCCCGGATGTTGGTCCAGAGGAGGTCGACCACGCGGGCGCTGTAGGCCGGGGCGGCAAGACTCGCCAAGACGTAAAGCGCGGCCGACAGCGCCGCGACAACGAGCCGCCAGCGCATGCCCGTGCACGCTTCCCAGAGCCGCCTGACGCACGCGCCGGGATCGGTCGCCGTCTCGCTGTCCGTCGTATCGTGTGCCGCCGGGGCCGTCGGCTCGTGCGCCGCCGGAGCCGTCGGCTCGGCCACGGGCGCGCCCCCGTCCATCGTCTCGTCCTTCGCCATGGCTAACCCTCCCTCCTCTCCTGCGACCGCGCTATCTCGCGGTATGTCGCGCATGTGGCGAGCAGCTCCTCGTGGGTGCCAAGGCCCGCCACCGTCCCCTCGTCGAGCACCACGATCTGCTCCATGTCGCGAATGGTGCTCACGCGCTGGGCGATGACGAGGGTGGCCGCCTGCGCAAGCTCCGGCACGAGGGCGAGGCGCAGGGCCGCGTCGGTCTTGAAGTCGAGCGCCGAGAACGAGTCGTCGAAGACGTAGAGGTCCGCCCGGCGCACGAGGGCCCGGGCGATGGCGAGCCGCTGGCGCTGGCCGCCCGAGAAGTTGAACCCGCCCTGGGAAACGCGGGCGGCCAGGCCATCCGGCAGCTCCCGCACGAAGGAGGCCTGGGCCACGTCGAGAGCGTGCCAGAGCTCCTCGTCGGTGGCGCCCGGCCTGCCCTGGCGCAGGTTCTCGGCGATGGTGCCGCTAAAGAGCCAGGCCCGCTGCGGCACGTAGGCAATGCGCGAGCGCAGCTCCGCCTGGGGCAGCTCGCGCACGTCGGCCCCGCAGAACGAAAGCGAGCCCGAGGTCACGTCGTGGAAGCGAAGCAGCAACTTGGCCACAGTGGACTTGCCCGACCCCGTGTTGCCGATGATTGCCGTGCGGCTCCCCCGCGCGAGCGAGAACGTGAGGTCGTGCAGGGTGTCCTCGTCGGCGTCGTGGAAGCGGAAACCCGCGTGGTCAAAGCGGGCGACGGGGATGGCGAGGCCATCTCCCGTCCCGTCGGGAACGACGCGGCCCCGGCGCTCCCCCGACGTGCCGGGCGCGGCCGGGCCTGGCGCACCCGCGGCGGCGGCAGGCAGCGACACCGCACCCTCCGCGTCGCGGATCTCGGGCACGAGCGAGAGCACCTCGTCGGCGCGGCGCAGGCACGCGAGGGCCCGCGGCAGCTGCAGGATGGCAAACTGCGCCATCATCATGAAGAACATGATGAGCATCGCGTACTCGATGAGGGCCGTGATGGAACCAATCTGCATGGCCCACGCGCCCACGCGGTCGGCACCCACCCACAGGATGAGCGACTCGGCCCCGTTCATGAGGAAGAACGTCATCGAGTCGGCCGTCGCGAACATGAGGTTCACGCGGATGGCGCTCTCGGCGTACTCCTCGAACGTGTCGTCCAGACGCCTGGCCGCCGCACGTTCGCGGCCAAACGCGCGAATGGGCCGCACGCCGCCGATCGTCTCGCGCAGGCGAACGTTCATGCGGTCGACGAAGCCCTGCAGGCGCGTGAACACCGGGGCCGAACGCCGCACCGCCACGACCGACACGGCCAGCATGCAGGCGACGACCGCCAGGAGCACGACGCCCATCCACGCGTCGACGGAAAACGCCAGAACCACCGAGATGACGCAGATGACGGGCACGGGGAGCACCATGAGCGAGCACATGAGCAGGGCCTGCTGCACCACGTTGGCGTCCGACAGAGTGCGGCTCACCATCGAGCCGGTGCCGAAGCGCTCGAAGTCCGGGCCCGAGAAGGCAAGCGAGGCCTCGTAGACCGAGGTGCGCAGGTCGCGCCCGACGCACGCGGCGAGTCTCGAGGACACCCAGCTGGCGCAGATGGCGCCGCCCGAGCCCACGAGGGCCGCCACGAGCATCGCCGCGCCGTGGCCAAGCAGCACGTCTGTTCCCGCGCCCGAGACGGCCGCGTTCACCATGACGGCAAGCTCGGTGGGAACGAACAGCATGCCGACGTTGTCGCAGAGCAGCGCCACGACCAAGGCCGCAACGAGGCCGGGATGGCGCGCGAGCAAACGGGCGAGCAGCCGCAGCTCCCCACGACGCGGGCGCGTGGAGGTTGAGGGGACGCTGCTCACAGGCTCTCCCCCATTCCGTTTAGCACGGCGGCGACGTACTTGGAGGCAAGCCTGATGAACTCGCGGCGCTCGTCGGGCTCCAGTGACTCGAACGCGTGGCGCTCCACCTCCATGGCGGGCACGATGCGCTCGGCCGCGAAGGCGCGCCCCGCGGGCGTGAGCCTCAGCTCCTTGCTGCGACGATCGCCCTCGACGGGCACCAGCTCCACGAGGCCCTTCTCGACGAGGGTGCGCGTGGCGGAGTTCACGGTCTGCTTGGGATGCGAGATGCGTCGGGCGATATCGCGCTGCGTGGCCCGTTCGCCCTCCGCCTCGATGGCGTAGAGGATCCAGTAGGCGCAGTCTGACAGGCCACACCCCCGCGCAAGCCGGGCGTAGAGCTTGTCGATCTCGCGGTAGACCAAGTCGAGGTCGGTGACGTCCACGGCCTTCTCGTCCATCGCTCCTCCATCAATCCGAGTTCGGACTACTTTGACAGGGCGTTTATAGTCCGAACTCGGATTGATGTCAACAAAAAGTGCCCCTCCCTGTTACCGGGAGGGGCGCTGCGCGGCTACTTGGAGAGCTTGTCGATGACGCCCTCGATCTCGCGAAGCTTCTGGTCGCGCTCGGCATCGCTGCCGCAGTCGCAGGCGCTGCGCACGCAGCCGCCCACGTGGGCCTTGAGCACCGTGGCGTTGGTCTTGGCGACGAGGCTCTCGATGGCCATGAGCTGGTTGGATATGTCGATGCAGTAGCGATCGTCCTCCACCATGCGAATCACGGCGTCCAGCTGGCCGCGCGCGGTCTTGAGTAGGTTGAGGACGGTCTTGCCGTCGGCCATCATGGCGCTACTCCGCCGTGACCTCGAGCGCCCGGTAGGCGTTGCCCGCACCGTCGACGGCGGCCGAGAGCTGCTCGGGGGTAACGGAGGACGCGCACTCCACCTCCACGGTGTTGGTGTCGTGGTCGGCGTCGGCGTCGGTCACACCGCTGACCTTGAGCAGCGCCCCCTCCACGGTGGCCTCGCAGTGGCCGCACATGAGTCCCTTGGTCTTGATGACGTACTTCATGGTTTCACCTTTCGTTGTGGCCGCCCGGATGGCGACCGTATTGTCAGCCGTTTCCCGTGCGCCCCGGTGGCGCGGTCTACTTGCCGCTCGGCGTCACGCGCGGCCGGAAGCCGCGAAGGCGCAAGGCGTTCGAGACCACGCACACGCTCGAGAGCGCCATGGCCGCCGCGCCGAACACCGGCGAGAGCTGCCAGCCCGTGAGCGGGTAGAACACGCCCGCCGCCAGCGGGATGCCGCAGGCGTTGTAGATGAGCGCCCAGAACAGGTCCTGCTTGATGTTGCGAATCACCGCTCGTGACAGCTCGATGGCACGACCCACGTCGAGCAGGTCGGAGTGCATGAGGATGACGTCGGCGCCCTCCTTGGCGATATCGGCGCCGGTTCCGATGGCAAGTCCCACGTCGGCACGGGCAAGGGCTGGCGAGTCGTTGATGCCGTCGCCCACCATGGCCACCTTGTGGCCTGCCTCCTGCAGCTTGCGGACGTGGCGCTCTTTGTCGGTCGGCATGACGTCGGCAATCACGGAGTCGCCGGAGAGGCCCACCGTGCGCCCGATGGCCTCCGCCGTGGTCCGGTTGTCGCCGGTGAGCATGACGGCCGTGACGCCGAGCCTGCCAAGCGCCTCGATGGCCGCCTTGCTCGTGGGCTTGACCTGGTCGGCAACGGCGATGGTGCCCACGAGCTCGCCGTTCTTGGCGAACATGAGCGGCGTCTTGCCGTCTTTGGCGAAGGCCTCGAGCGCGCCCTCGTCAACCGGCACGCCCAGCTCCGCCATGAGCTTCGCGTTGCCGGCGGCCACGACGTTGGCCCCCTCCCGCGCCGTGACGCCGCGACCCGGCACGGCCTTGAAGTCCTCGGCCTCGCGCGGCACGATGCCCGGCTCGCGGGTATGGTCCATGATGGCCTCGGCGAGCGGATGCTCGGAGTTGGCCTCGAGCGTGGCGGCAAGCTTGAGCAGCGCCTTCTCGCGCACGCCCTCGGCAGGCACCACGTCGGTCACCTCGGGCTTGCCGCGCGTGATGGTGCCGGTCTTGTCGAGCACCACCGCATCCACGCCGCGCAGGTTCTCGAGGGCCTCCGCGCTCTTGAACAGCACGCCCATCTCGGCGCCTCGGCCCGTGCCCACCATGATGGCAACCGGCGTCGCCAGCCCCAAGGCGCACGGGCAGCTGATGACGAGCACCGCCACCGCGCTCGTGATGGCCTCGTTGACCGAGCCGGTGAGTGCGAGCCACGCGCAGAAGACCACGAGCGCGACACCAATGACCACCGGCACGAACACGCCGGCGACCCTGTCGGCGAGGCGGGCGATGGGCGCCTTGGTGGCGTTGGCGTCCTCGACGAGCTGCACGATCT
>UWSJ01000098.1 GCA_900549525.1 uncultured Coriobacteriaceae bacterium
AACCCGCGACCCCCACCTTGGCAAGGTGGTGCTCTACCAACTGAGCCATGTCCGCGTGCGGGTTCATAGGATAAGAGAAGACGACGAGGAGCGCAAGAACTTTTTTTAGCGTGATAGTCCCACGCCCGCTGCCTCCGGCTCGGCCCCCGGCGCGGGCGCGCTCTCGGTCGCATGCGCGGACGGTGCGGGAGCGGCGGCCGTGGGCCCTTCCCCAGCGGCAACGACCGGGACGGCGCTTGGCGTCAGGAGCTTCACGAGACGAACGACCGTGCCCGGGCCCGAGCTCTTGTGAGTAATCTCGACCGAATCGGCAAGCATGCGCATGAGCTTGATGCCACGACCACGCTCGACCGAATCCTCGCCACTTGCGCACTCCGGCTCCTCGCCATCGGCAAGCTGGAAACCGCATCCGCAGTCGGTGACCTCCACGATCACGCGGTCGGGATACAGCAGCCCGGAAAGCAGGACGCCGTCGGCGCAGGTATGGTCGACGGCATTGCCCAGCGCCTCCCCCGCAGCGAGCGTGAGGTCGAACGCCTCCTCGCCCGTAAGGTCAGTATGGGAGAGCAGCCTCTCCAGACGGCGACGTGCCTCGGCAAGCCCGCTCGGGTCAACGCGCACGGTGCCGTGCCAGAGCGGCCGCACCGCCGGGTCGAGCGCGGGAATCGGGGGGTTGGGGGCAAGCCCCGAGACGGGTATGAAGTCGACCAAGCGGCTAATGACGAGCGCGCGGTACACCTCGCGCCGCACGTTGATGAGCGACACGGCACCGCCACGAGCACGCACGCGACGGGCTGTGGCAAGGATGAAGCCCATCCCGGCGCTATCCACGTAGGACGCGTCCGCAAGACTGAGAATGACGCGACGAGACCCATGGCGAAGACCGTTCTCGAGGCACGCCCGCACGCGCGGCACGGTCGTGACGTCGAGGTCTCCCTCCACCGGAATGACGAGTATGTCTCTTGCGTTCCCCATACCGCTGATTCTGCCCCGGCGGCAGCGGGGTCATACCAAAGCCACGTCACAAATCCGCAGATGACGCATTCAGGTTCGGGGCGGGCGAGAGACCTCAGGGACTTAGACGTGCCCCGAGCGCACCTTGCGCCGCGAAGGGCCAAGCTGGTCGAAGCGGAGCGCAACCATGGCCACGTCGTCCTCGAGGCTCCTGTCCGAGAAGGCGTCGAGCCTGCCGAGCATGCGGTCGAGCAACCCGTCAAAGCTGCCCGTCGCCTCCTCCATGAGGGCGTCGTGAAGGCCCTGCTCGCCAAAGAAGGAGCCCGAGGGGCTACGCGCCTCCGTGACGCCGTCGGTATAGAGGAACAGCCGGTCTCCCTCCCCCAGGCTCACCCGACCGTCATGGTAGGGCATGCCCCGGAAAGCCCCCACCACACCCGACTGCTCGTCGAGCGTCTGCATCTCGTTGGAGCCCAAGCGCAGGAGCAGCGCCGGTGGGTGCCCCGCCGAGCAGTACGTCAGCGTGGCATGGCGCAGGTCGGCCACGCCCACGAACAGCGTCGCGAAGGTCTCAAGTCGCGAGAACCCCAGCAGGAAGTCGTTGAGCAGCCGAACCATGCGCGCCGGGGACAGGCCCTCCCATGCATAGGCGCCCAGCGCCGTCTTCACGGCCGCCGACACGCTGGCCGCCTCCACCCCCTTGCCCGAGACGTCGCCCAGGATCACGCAGGCACGGCGGCCGGGGAGACGGATGAGGTCGTAGAAGTCACCGCCCACGAAGGCCGCCTGGGTGGCCGAGGAGTAGAGGCCGTAGCCGGTGATGCCCTCAACGCGCTGCAGCGTGTTGCGCATGCCGCTCTGGAGCGCCTGGGAGATGCGCGTGTCCTTGCTGCGCCGCTCCCCCTCCTGGACGGTCTCGCGCATGTCGAGCGCCACGCGCCGCATGAAGTCGAGGTCAACGTCATCGAGCGGCTCGCGGTCGGCCGGACGCAGCACGAGGTAGGCATGGCGGGTACCCCCGAGCTCCCCCACGTCGACGAGCGCACCCGATGACGGAAGGCCGTGGGAGGCGAGCCACGTGCCCACCTCGGACCCAGCCGTCACCGGCACCACGGCCACGTCGAGCTCCACATGCCCCGCCACGAGCGCATCGAGCGCATACGGCATGTCGAGGCTCTCCCCACCCGGCACGGACACGATGCAACCGGCGTCGTGCGGACGGGCCTTGAGCGGCAGCACCTCCACGCCAATGGACTCCGAGACGACAGCCGAGGCGCTCGTAAAGTTCTCGTCCAAGAGCTCGGGGTCGCGCTCGAGCCGTGCGTGGAGGTCGGCCGCAGCGGCGTCGAGGCGCTGGGTGCGCTCGGCACGCATTGCCGTGAGGGCCGCGGCAAGCTCGATGGAGAGGTACTGCGCCACCGAGTCGAGCAGGCGGGCGTCGTCGCGCCTCATGGCGAACGGCTCGGCCCAGCCCACCTCCATGATGGCGATGACGTGCCCGCCAAACCAGACGGGCACGCAGATGAGGCTGGAGAAGGGAGGAACCTGCCGGGCGGGGATGCGACGGGTGGTGCCCGTGTCCTCGTCGAGAAGCTCGCGCGAGGCAAGCGAGCCGGAGCGCAGGCTCGCCTCGGAGGGCGCAAGGAGCCGAAGCCGCATGGCGCCCCCCGCATGCGAGACGAGCGTCTCAAGGCCCTCACCGTAGCCCATGAAGGGCGGCACCCGCTTGCCCGCGAGCGAGCGCGTGGAGCCGCGCAGGCGAAAGCCGTCCGCCTCGGCGAGATACAGAAGCGTGCCCGTGGCCCCCAGCGTCTCCGTGATCTGCTCGAGCACCTCGCTGAACAGGATGTCCATGTCCTGCACGTCGATCGTCTCGAGCACGATCTTGAGCGTGCCCGAAAGACGGCGGTTCGCAAGGGAGAGCTCGTCGACGAGCCGGTCGTGCTCGCGTGCGGCGGCGAGCCCCTCGTCCACCGGACGCATCACGAGCAGGTAGGTCTCCCCCGGGGCGTGCACGCGGTCACAGCGGACGCCCACGAGCGCCGACCCGCCAGCCGCCAGGCGCAGCGAGAGCTCGGCAAGGGAGCCGTCAACGGGGAACGGCAGCACGGAGGCGGCGTGCTCGGGCGCCTGCGCGCCGAAGAGCAAGGCGCGGATGTCCTCGCCTCTGAGCTCGTGGGCCTCGAGCCCCGTGAGCGCCTCCGCCTGGTCGTTAGCGACGAGGATCTTGCCGTTGCCGTCAAACGCGATGACCGAGTCGGTCGTGAGGGACATGAGCGTCGAGAGCACGCCGGGAATGGAGCCACGGCCCACGCCCTCGACCTTTGCAATCGCCACGGACTTGTCGCTCACGGCCGCACCCTTCGTCGACGGGCGGTGCCCCGGTGGGCTGGGATGCCATACCGGAACAGTATCCCTAGATAGCAAAAACGGACCCGAAGGTCCGTTGATTTGCTGGTGTCGGAGGCGGGACTTGAACCCGCACGACCTTTTAGTCAGTCACTAGCACCTCAAGCTAGCGCGTCTGCCAATTCCGCCACTCCGACTTTTCAATGCGCTTCCGTGTGCCCGCGTGCTCGGCGCTCGTTTTGCGCGAGAAAGAATATACAGCCTTGTCCTCGCTCGTGCAAGAACTTTTTTGCACAATTATTGGCGGGGCAAGGCCGGGAAAACGCTTGCCCGCTCCTGGGCCTCGCGTCGGCTCAGGAATCCCAGGGCATGGGAGGGCGGAAGCGGCCTACCCGACGAACTCGAGGAGGACTTCTTCCACTTCGCCACGACGCACTCGTTTCTCGGCTACATACGCTATTGGCTTGAGCGGCAGCACGGCCTCGACGTAGACGGGTTCTCCAAGCTAGTCATGCTCGTAAGCCACCCGGGGCTGCTGGTTGGTCATGAGGGCGATCGCTCGAACGGCTGACGTCCTTGTCGTGCCCGGGTCGCACACGCGTCGCGCAAAAGGGGCTCCGATGCCCCGAAAACGACCGAATGTACGACAGCCCATGCCCATGCACGGGGAATTGAGGGTTCGGAGAGCTCCAAAGGCAATTGAGGCACGGCGCAATCGTACAAACGGAGGCATCCGGGGCATCGAGAGGCGGATAGTAATACACGGGCCACGCCAGTCGTACAAACCCCCCGCATCCGGGGCATCCCCAACGCGGAGGCAACCTCAGCACAAGGCATCCCCAACGCGGGGTATCCAAGACGAAAGGAAATCTGCCGCACAAAAAGCACCCCCGGCCAAAGGCCGAGGGTGCCCGCAGCACAGGCGAGCCGCATGAGGCTCAGCGAAGCAACTCCCTACCCAATGGTGCCCAGCGGGTAGGTAAGCATGAACACGAGGATGGTGAAGATGAACACCACGGCCGCAATGACCGTGAGACGATCGAGGTTGCGCTCCCAGATGCCGCTTCCCGCATTGGCGTTGTACATCGTGGAGGCGATCATGTCCGAGACGCCCGTGCCCTTGCCGGAATGCATGAGCACCAGAATGATAAGGGCAACGGCCGAGATGGCCCAGGCAACCAGCAGAATCGTGTTCATAGGTCCCACGTGAGAGCTCCTTCAACGAAAAGGGCGACACCGCACGAATGCGATGCCGCCCGCACACATTCAGCGTGCTAGCTTAGCACAACGGCTTAACTACAGGGTAGCGGCCGCGTTAAGGACCATCTCGGAGAACGAGTCGGCCTTGAGCGAGGCACCGCCCACGAGGGCACCGTCCACGTCGGGCTTGGCCACGAGCTCGGCGATGTTGCCGGGCTTGGCGGAGCCACCGTAGAGCACGCGCACCTTGTCCGCGGTCTCCTTGCCGAAGATCTCGGCGAGGGTCTCACGGATGGCGCAGCAGACCTCCTGGGCGTCATCAGCCGTGGCGGTCTTGCCGGTACCAATGGCCCAGATGGGCTCGTATGCGATGACGTACTTGGAAGGATCGGAGAGATCGAGGCCCTCGGTGTCCTTCTTGATCTGGTCGACGACGAACTCAACGTGCTTGCCGGCCTCGCGGACCTCAAGCGGCTCGCCGCAGCAGCTGATGGGCACGATGTCGTGCGCCATCAGGGCCTTGGCCTTCTTGTTGATGTCCTCGTCGGTCTCGCCGAAGTAGCCACGACGCTCGGAGTGGCCAATGATGCAGTAGGTGGCGTTGACGGCCGTGAGCATGGACGGAGCGGTCTCGCCGGTGAAGGCGCCGGACTCCTCCCAGTACACGTTCTGCGCGCCGAGGGCAAACGGGGCCTGAGCCTGGTCGATGACCTCGGAGACGCCCTTGAGGTCAACCGTGGGCGGGCAGACGACCACGTCGACGCCCTTGAACTCCTTGCCAGTCAGGGCATCGGCAAGACCCTGAGCGAGGACAACGCCCTCCTCGTAGGTCTTGTTCATCTTCCAGTTGCCCGCAATCATGAGGTTACGCATCGAGAAGAGCCTCCACTCCCGGAAGAGCCTTGCCCTCAACGAGCTCCATGGACGCGCCACCACCGGTGGAGATCCAGCTCATCTTGTCGGCAAGGTCGAACTTGTTGATGGCGGCCACGGAGTCGCCACCGCCGATGATCGAGGTGCAGTCGGAGTCGGCCACGGCACGGGCGACGGCCTCGGTGCCCTTGGAGAACTGGTCGATCTCGAAGACGCCCATCGGGCCGTTCCAGAACACGGTCTTGGCGCCCTTGATGGCCTCGTCGAAGAGGGCAACGGTCTTGGGGCCGATGTCCATGCCCATGCGGTCGTCAGGAATCTTGTCGGAGTCAACGACCTCGCCCTGCGCATCCTCGCCGAAGTGGTCGGCAACGACGTTGTCGATCGGGAGAAGGATCTTGACGCCCTTCTTCTCGGCCTTCTCGAGCATCTCCTTGGCGCGGTCGACCCAGTCCT
>UWSJ01000099.1 GCA_900549525.1 uncultured Coriobacteriaceae bacterium
ACGTGGTCGACGCCGACTACGAGGTCGTCGACGACGACAAGGACAACAAGTAGGCGGGGGTGAGCTGAGATGGCTCGCACCGATGCGAACGAGAACGTGGCGGGGGCCGCTGCCCCCGCCGAGAAGCCCGAGGGGGGCGACGTGAAGGTAGACATCGAGGTCGAGGGCGAGGACACGCCCAAGGGCCAGGACGACAAGACCGCCGTAACCACCGAGGATGCGGCGACCGACGTCGAGGCCACGGTCATCGACGACCAGAGCGCCGCTTCGCCCGAGGACGACGAGCAGGCTCGGGTCGAGGCCGCCATCAAGGCGGGCGAGGCCGCTGCCGACGCGGACTTCAAGTCCCAGGCCGACAGCCTTCGCGCCGAGCGCGACGAGCTTGCCAAGAAGCTCGCTGGCGTGGCCGACGAGATCGAGGCCGCCAAGTCCGAAGCCTCGGCCTCTGCCGACAAGCTGGCGCGCCTGCAGGCAGACTGGGACAACTACCGTCGCCGCACGGAGCGCGAGCGCGTCACCGAGCGCGAGCGCGCCTGCGAGGGCCTCATCAAAGACCTGCTGCCCGCCATCGACGACCTTGAGCGCGCCGTCGAGCATGCCGGCACGGCGGCGGAGGGCAACGAGGTTGCCCAGCAGCTCGTGGACGGCGTGTCCGCGGTGCACGCGAAGGTGGTCTCGGTGCTCGAGAAGCAGGGCATCGAGGTCATCGACCCGGCGGGCCTGCCCTTCGACCCGCAGGATCATCAGGCCGTAGGCAGGGTCGAGAAGCCTGACGTCTACGACTCTACGGTGGCCGAGGTGTACCAGAAGGGCTACCGGCTCGGCGGCAAGGTGGTTCGTCCGGCCATGGTGACCGTCACATACGGCGGAGCCAAGCGTCCGGCGGACGACAAGCCCGACGAGGGCGGCTCGAACAAGTAAACCTTCGGGCGCGCCCGGGCCTTCGCGACCCGGGCGCACCTGCATAGAGACTGCGTCCTGCCAAGCGGGACGCTTTAGACATACGGAAGGGGGGTGCCCTTCGCCATGGCACAGAAGAACTTCTACGACATCCTCGGCGTGAAGAAGGATGCGTCTGCCGACGAGATCAAGAAGGCGTTCCGCAAGCTCGCGGTGAAGTACCACCCCGACAACGGCGGGGACGAGAAGAAGTTCAAGGAGCTCAGCGAGGCGTACGAGACGCTTTCCAACGATAAGAAGCGTCGCGAGTACGACCAGATGCTGATGTTTGGCGGTATCCCGGGCGCCGAATACGGCGGTAACGGGGGCCGTGGCTACACCACCTACACCACCAACGTGGGTGACAACCTCAACGACTTCTTCAGCAACATCAGTAACGGTGAGGGCTTCGGGGGCTTCGACTTCTCTTCCATCTTTGGCGGAGGGGCGGCGGGCGCGTCGAGGGCTCGCAGGCCCGTTCGTGGTGGCGACCTCATGCTCACCATCAGCGTGACGGCGCAGCAGGCCTTTGACGGCACGACGCGCGAGGTCTCCTACATGGTGCCCTCCACCAAGGAGCGCACCACGCTCAAGGTGACGGTGCCGGCCGGTGCCTACGATGGCATGAAGCTGCGCTACCACAACCAGGGCGAGTACGGCGAGAACGGCGGCGCCCGCGGTGACCTCGTCATCACCACACAGGTCGAGGAGCATTCACTCTTCAAGCGCGACGGCGCGGACGTGAAGATGGACCTGCCCATGAGCGTGTGGGAGCTCGCGCTGGGTGCGTCGGTCGAGGTGCCCACGCCGTCGGGCAAGAAGGTGCTGCTCCACGTGCCGGCCGGTACGCAGGACGGCAAGACGTTCCGCTTTCGCGACATGGGCGCGGCCAACGTGCGTCGAAAGGGCGTCAAGGGTGCCCTGCTCGTGACGGTGCGCGCCAAGGTTCCCACGCGCCTGTCCACCAAGGAGCGCGAGGCAATCAAGGCCCTGCGAGACGCCGATACGCGCGACTACCGCAAGAACGTCGAGGAGTACCTCAAGTAGCAAGCGCCTGATCGGGCGTGGGTCTGCCGGATGGTGCCCACGCCCCCGCATCGGGCCAAGAAAGGAGGTGCCGCGATGGCGCAGAGGGACGAGGAGGGGCGCAACAAGCCGCTCTACATGATCAGCGTCGCCGCCGAGCTCACGGGCATGCATCCGCAGACATTGCGCGTCTACGAGCAGAAGGGCCTCGTGAACCCCGGGCGTTCTCGCGGCAACACGCGCCTGTACTCGCAGGCCGACATCGACCGCCTGGCTCTCATTGGGCGGCTCACCGACGAGGGGATCAACCTTGCCGGCGTGGTGCGCATCCTTGACATGCGCGAGCACGAGGAGGAGATGGAGCGCGAGATCGACGAGCTCCGCACCCGCGTGCGCGAGCTTGAGGACCAGGTACGCGAGTTCAAGACGCGCGAGCGCATCACGGCGCTCGCTAAGTACGACGGCGGGACACCCGAGAGCGTCATGCACGGGCTTCTGGGCGGCAAGGTGGAGGAATAGCTGCATGGTTTGGGGCGGCCCTTCGGGGTCGCCCTTTCCTTTTGAGGGGGGTGGCTGCCCGCGACGCACCGGCAGCCGGGAACGAGGGCGATGGAGGCGGGCATATGGAGCTTGCCACCGCGAGCACGCTCGCTAATTTCGCCGCGTTCGATGCCATCGCGATCTCGCTTATGGCAGACGAGGGGTTCACCAAGGAGGAGTTCCTGACCAACCACCCCAGCGGGGATGTGGGTCAGCGCCTCGCCGAGGGCAGGGCGTAGGTCACTTCGGTTCGGCTCGTGTGAAACCGCTCGGGCCCGATTAATGCTCTTCTCAGCTTTATTTCACGCATTGGCGGGCCCCTTAGGGCGGAACTCGACTATATTCGCCAGTAGCTCATGTTTGAGATGGTTCATGGAAAGGGGACACCGATGAGTAAACAAATGCGAGGGGGGGGGTATCGTCAATGCACTGATGGCGCTCGTTGCCATCATGGTTTTATCGACGATTCTGGTACCCGTATCCGCGTACGCGGCTGAGGCACAGGCCTCGAACGAGGAATCGCTAAAACAGGCTATTGCCGGGGCGAGCGGTCCAACGACGATCGAGCTGACCGGTGATATCGCCCTCACGCAACCGATCAGCATGAGCGGCAAGGACATTACCCTTACCGACGACGGTAATCCTCACAAGCTCACGTACGCAGGCGTGACAGGCGACGTCTTTACCGTCGCGGAAGGCGCTTCGCTGACGCTCGATGGCGCGAGCCTGACGGTTGACGGCACGGATTCGTCTCTCCTTCCTGGTAGCGCCGTCTTCCGCGTCAACGGTAGGCTCGCGCTGAAGCGGGGCACCATTACTAACGCGACTACGTCGGGTGTGCTGTTGACCACGAAATCTGCCGGTGGCGTGGTCGCCGTCCAGGGCCCGAACGCTTCGTTCGATATGACCGGCGGCGCTATCACCAAAAACAGCGAGACCCTCTCCTTTGGCAGCGCCATCGTCTTTGTGAGCGGCGGCGCAAAGTTCGACCTCTCCGGCGGCGAGATTTCCAAGAACGACCTGACCAGTTCCGAGGGCTCGTATGTAGACGGCGAGTGGAAGAACCCGAAAAAAGTGACCTTCCACGCTCCGGTGTGGGTCTACCCTGACGGTGGCAGCACGATGACCATGACCGGCGGCGCAATCTCCGGAAACACCGGCAGCCTTGCCGGCGCCGTCATGGTCGGGTACCCATTGGATGCGGCAAGCAACGGCGCCGCCAAGTTCAACTTCTCCGGCGGCGAGATCTCAAACAACATCGGCGCCGCCTACTCGGGCGCCGTGTCTCTGTTCAGTCGCGGAACTGCGCCCGTGCAGTTCAACATGAGCGGCACGGCAAAGATAACCGGCAACGTCGGCCCAGTGGGCGGCGGCGTGTCCACGAGCGACGACTACGCCAACACGCAGCCCGACAAGGACAAGGAGCCGGAGCAGTTCCAGCAGTGGCTGGATGGCTACGCTGCGTACCAGCAGAACTTCAAGGGCGAGCAGTTCACCATGACCGGCGGCGAGATCTCCAACAACCGTGCCGTGCTTCTCAAGGACTGGAAAAGCGGCGTCGGAGGCGGCGTTTACGTAGCATCCGATACGGTGAAGCTCTCGGGCGGCACCATCGCAAATAATACGGCTGACCTGCAGGGCGGTGGCATCTACGTCGGCACCGACCCGTACAAGCTGCGCTTGATGGACGCGGTCGTCACGGCGAACACCGCCTCCGTCATGGGCGGCGGCATATGGCTGTGCCCGACCGGCGATGCCCAGAGCGCCGTGCGCAACGGCGGCGCTATCTTCGGCAACACAGCAGGCAAGACGGCACAAGATGAGAATGCGGCCGGTAACGACATTGCTTCGGTGTCCAAGAAGTTCAACGCCAAGCTGTACCTGTCCAACCGCATGCTGGGCAACTGGATGACCGAATGGTCCAATGACGGCGGTATCAAGGACCACAGCCAGGTCAATTCTGCGCTCTGGATCGGCGAGCCCGATGATCAGGCCAAGCGCTACGCCAATATGTCCGCGCCCGAGAAGGCTGCGGCCAGCCGGGGCGGCATCATTGACTCCGCTGATGACCTCGCCCTGCAGGCCGTAGCCTCCGACAAGGGCAAGCAGGCCGCGAACGCCGCCGCCAAGCTGCTCATCACCGGGAACTCCGCACCTCGTGGCGGTGGTATCGGCACCAATGGCGCCGTGGTGTTTGGCGAATACCCTGTGGAATACCCGAAGGTCAGCGTTACCGTGACCAAGCAGTGGAGCGATGACGGGAACAAGGATGGCAAGCGTCCCACATCGGTGATCGTCGGCCTCTACCAGGACGGTCAGCTGATTGACGAACGCGAGCTGAACGAGGACAACGGCTGGAAGTACACGTGGAATGACCTGCAGAAGTACGCCGGCGACGACCCGGTCGAGGCCGCAGGCAAGAAGCTCTCGACCTATACGGTGAAGGAGGTCGCCTCTGATCCCTCAGACGGGCTCAGCAGCTATGACGCGACCGTGACCGACGACGAGGACAAGGGCGAGAACTTCTCGTACATAATCACGAACACCCGGAAAGTCGCGCCCGTCTCCTTTGCCGTGCCTGTGAGCAAGCTTGTCAAGGGCACCGATGCCGATGCCGACGCGAGCTTCTCGTTCACGCTGGCCGCGGCTGACGACGCCACGAAGGCGGCCGTGGCTGGCGGCACGCTGACGGGCCTCGGCGAGGGCGGGGCGCTGCACGCGACGGTCGCCGGCCCGTTCGAGGACGGCGCGGCGAAGTCCACTGCGTTCGGCGACCTCACGGCCGCCGCTGTGGGCACCTATACCTTCAGCGTGACCGAGGACGGTTCCGGCTCCGCGCTCGAGAACTGGACGTACGACAAGAGCGTCAAGACCGTGACCGTTACCGTGACCAAGGGTGCCGACGGCAAGCTCGCCGCCGCGCTCACGAGCTCCGACGGCAAGGGCGGCCCCGTCTTCACGAACAGCTACGAGGCTCCCAAGACGCCGCCCGCGACACCGGCCACGCCCGACGAACCGCCCGCGACACCGGCCACGCCCGCGACGCCGGTCACGCCCGACGAGCCCAACAAGGAGCTCCCGCAGACCGGCGACGCCACGCCGAGCACGGTCG
>UWSJ01000100.1 GCA_900549525.1 uncultured Coriobacteriaceae bacterium
AGGCGGGCGATGGGCGCCTTGGTGGCGTTGGCGTCCTCGACGAGCTGCACGATCTTGGCGAGGCTCGTGTCCGTCCCCACGCGGGTGGCTCGGAAGGTGAAGGTACCCGTGCGGTTGATGGTGGCGGCGTTCACGGTGTCGCCCGTGGTCTTCTCGACCGGAATGGACTCGCCGGTAAGGGCGCTCTCGTCCACCGAGCTCGTGCCCTCGAGCACAACGCCGTCTACCGGCAGGCTCTCGCCCGGGCGCACGCGGATCACGTCGCCGGGCTGGAGCTGCTCGGCCGGGACGTCTTTCTCGGCACCGTCGCCCGTGACCAGGTGCGCCGTCTTCGGCGCGAGGTCGATGAGCTTCTCGAGGGCGCCGCCGGTCTTGGCCTTGGAGCGCGTCTCGAGGTACTTGCCCACGGTCACGAGCGTGAGGATGGTGCCCGCGCTCTCGAGGTAGAGGTTGTCCATGGCCGTCATGTCCGCCATCATGGCGTCGCCCATGGCGTACTGGTCGGCCATGACGTACATGGCGTAGATGCTCCAGGCCACGCTCGCACCCGCACCGATGGCGATAAGCGCGTCCATGGTGGGCGCGCGGTGCGCGAGGCTCTTGAAGCCGTTGGTGAAGTAGGAGCGGTTCTCGTAGAGGATGGGCAGCAGGAGCAGCAGCTCGGTGAGGGCGAGCGTCATCGAATGCATATGATCGCCCAGGGCACTGGGCAGCGGCCAGCCAAACATGTGACCCATCCCGATATAGAACAGCGGGACGAGAAACACGATGGACACGACGAGGCGCGTGCGCATGGCATCGGCCGCGGCGTCGAGCTTCTTGGTGGGGTTCTCGAGTTCGGACGCCTGCGCTCGTACGCCTCCCGAAGCCGCGCCTGCCACCGTGCCCACATCCTGGGGCGTGGCCGAGTAGCCCGCGCGGTCGACCGCCCGGCAGATGTCGTCTGCCGAGATGGCTTTCTCGTCGTATTCGACCACCATCGACCCGGAGAGCAGGTTGACGGCAACGTCGGAGACGCCCGCAACCCCGCTCACCGCCTTCTCCACGTGGGCCTGGCACGACGCGCAGGTCATGCCTCCCACGTCGAACTTCTCGTGTGCCACGGTTTCCTCCCTGCTGGAATGCCGCACGGCCCCCTGGCCGCAAGGCATCCTGTCTCTTGCCGCAGGGTAGTATATACCCCTCCCCCCGGGGGTAGGCAATTTTGTCTCATGGCTTTTGTTGTGTCGCGGTGCGGCCACGTCACGGTGTCGTGCCGCACGGCTGTGTGGCCGCGCCATTCCGCCACGTCGTGCGGCCGTCTTGCTCCGTCGCATCGCGGTGCCGTGTCACTAAGTACGCGCCTCGATGCCCCAAAACGCGTGCTTTGCACGATACGAACGGTGGATGTCACCAGCAAAGCGTTGGCCTGCCGTACGCGAGAGGACAGCCCCTCTCCCCCACAAGCTATCTACTTCGTCTATTTTGGAGACATGCTCGACGGCGAGCGACCACTTGATCCGAACCCCTCTCGCGCAGGACAGACGTGGTCGTGCAAACGTCGGCATCTGGGGCATCGAAATGCGGCTTTATTCGCGCGGGAACCCCGAATCGTACAAAGCCCGGCTTTCGCGGCAACCGTGCACGCCCCCCATCGGAAGAGGTGACTTAGCACCCCGAGAGCGCCCCGTCGTATGACAGAACCGCCGCTCATGCGGAGGTGGAGGCTCTCTGCGTGACAGAACCGCCGCTCATGCGGAGGTGGGAACCATCGCGTGACAAAACTAGCACTCATGCGGGACTCGCCTTAGCGTTCCTCGGCGATGAAAATACCAAACAACGCATCTACCTCGTGGAATGTTGCCGCCCCAGTCAACCGAGGCAGGCGGAGACGACAATACTCGGGTTCGTGCTCAGCACAAGCGAGAGGTTTGTCAACGCGCGGGAATGAGCCCCGCGCGAATGGGAGTTTTGTCGCCACGCAGGCGTCGCACGCGAGACACGGGAGCCACGCGAAAGTCGCGCGGAAAGGCGCGTCAGCCATCGGCCGCCCATGCGGGCAACAAAAAAGCCCCGTGACAGCCGCGAAGACTGCCACGGGGCTCGACCCGCAGGCAACGGGCGGAAGCGTCGCTCCCGAATGGCTTACGCCTCGGCCTTGGCCTTGGCGTTGACGGCCGTACCGGGTTTGGCGTTGAAGTTCTTGTACACCCAAGCAGTAACGAGCGGGGTCAGGATGGCCGTCACGATGGCGCACGCGGCAACCTGCGCGGTAGCGGTGGCAAGCACGGCACCGCCGAAGGTGGCCTCGTTCACCGTGGCCATGGCGGCCGGCGTGGCAACGTTGGCACCGGCGCAACTGGAGATGGCCGCGCCAGCAACGCCCGAGCCACCCGTCAGACGGTCGACGAAGACGTTGGGGATGGCGAAGACGACGGAGCAGAGCACGCCAAGCAGGATGCCGGGCAGGCCGGCGGCGATGAGCTGGCCGAAGGTCATCGTGGAGCCCATGGCGAAGAACACGAGGACGATGATGCCGGAGAGAGCCGGGGCCATCATGCGCTTGAAGCTCGGGAACAGGTTGCCGAGCACGATGCCCACGACGATGGGCAGGATGGCGCCCACGAGCGTCCAGCCGATGGGGGCCTGACCGGCCGCGCCGAGCACGATCATCGTGACAGGCGGGCCAACGACCAGCGTGGTGATGGCGACGGCGCCGCGCTCGACCTCAGAGCCCATGTCGCCCATAAGACCAGCGTACATGGCGTTGTTGGCACCCGTGCACGCGGCAAGGATGACCATCGCGGACAGCCCGAAGAGGTTGTCGTTGAACGCGTAGAGCGTGAGCAGCGCGACGAGGATGACGACGACCTGCTTGGCGATGATGATGATCGCGCCACGGGCGGCGGCGGCAGGGGCGCTCTTGAACGAGATGGTGGTGCCCACGATGAGCAGGAAGGCACCCACGAGCGGGCTTGCACCCTGCTGGGTCATGCCGAGCGTGAAGCTGCCCAGGGTCTTGAACAGATCCGGGAACAGCGTGTTGAGCAGGCAGCCCAGAAGCAGCGGGATCAGGATGTTGGCGCCGGGAATCTTGGAGAGCCTGAAGAACGGCTCCTTCTCGGCGGTGGCAGTAGCGGCCATGGAAACTCACTTTCACGAGACGAGCCCCGACGCGACAGCGCTGGGGCTCGCGAAGAAACAAGACGTGGGGGGCAACGATTACCCGTCGAGGACGATGCCGCCGTCGCAGTCGCCGATCTCGCCGTTGACGAAGGACGCGGCATCAGAGGCGAAGAACAGCACCATCTGCGCGGGCTCTGAGGCCTGGGCGGCGCGGCCCAGAGGGATGCCGGCGATGATGCGCTTGGAGTTCTCGTCCGAGAGGATCGAGGTCATGTCGGTGAGGGTGAGCGACGGGCAGACGGCGTTGGTGCGAATGCCGAACTTGCCGCCCTCCTTGGCGACCGCCTTGGTGAGGCCGTTCACGCCGGCCTTGGAGCTGGCGTAGGCCGCAGTGCCCAGCAGGCCCCCGCCGATCTTGCCGGCAACGGACGACACGTTGACGATGGAGCCAGCGTGCGCCGCCTTGAAGTGCGGGTACACGGCGCTCATCATCGTGAACGTACCGGTGAGGTTGATGTCGATCGTGCGCCTCCACTCGGCGTCATCGATCTCGTCGAACTTCTTCGTGGAGATGACGCCGGCGCAGTTGATGAGGATGTTGACGCCCGGCACCTCCTCGAAGATCTTGTCGACGGTCTCACGCGCCTTGGCGGCATCGGAGACGTCGAGCTTGTAGAAGTGGTTGCCCTCGCCGCCGAGCTTCTCGAGGGCCTCCTTGCCCTTCTCCTCGTGACGGGCCAGCAGGACGACGTGACCGCCGCCCTCAACGATGCCCTTGGCAATCTCAAGGCCGATGCCCTGAGTGCCGCCGGTGACGATGGCGGTCTTTCCGGTGAAGTCGAAAGCCATACTCTCTCCCCATTTCTTGAACCAACGCAGGTCGGCCACCCAAAGCCCGCCCGCGCCTTTCGCTGCACACAATAGGGCCACGTAGGGAATGAGGCGCGCATTATAGACGAGGCGTCGGCTGACGGCAGAAATGGAGCGGTAAACGGCAGACGGTCTGATACGGGCCGCAGACGGTATGAAATGTACGCAAATCCGTAGTCATCTGTGTGCAACCTATGAAGAAACCCCCGCCTGCGACCTTCGCAAACGGGGGTTTGTGGCTAACGCGTGACCATCGACGCGTGGCGAACCGGACGTCACCAACGCACCATGGACAGGCCCATCAGCCCGTGTTCTGCAGGCCCGCGGAGACGCCGGCGACGGTCGAGAGGATGAGCTTGATGTAGAGCTCGCGCTCCTCGGCATTAAGCTCGTCCTGCTTCTCGCGCAGAGCCGTGAGGGCACGCACCTGCGAGATGGAAAGGGCGTCCACGTAGGGGTTGCGTACGCGCACGGCCTGACCGAGCACGCGACGGTGCTGCAGCGGCCACTCGTCGCCCACGATGGCGAGCGTCCACTTGCGGGTGAGCGCCATCTCGTCGAGCACCTTCTTGGAGAGGTCGTCGCGGTCGCCCAGGGCCAGGTAGCGGCGGGCGATACGACCGTCGGTCTTGGCGATGCTCATCTCGATGTTATCGATGAACGTCGTGAAGAGCGGCCACTCCTTGTAGGCGTTCTTCAGCAGCTTGAGGTCGCCGAACTTCTCGCAGGCGGTGCCGAGACCATACCAAGCGGCGAGGTTGATGCGCGCCTGGCTCCAGGAGAACACCCACGGGATGGTGCGGAGGTCGTCAAGCGATTTGGCGCCCAGGCCGCGCTTGGCCGGACGGCTGCCGATGGGCAGAAGGCCAACCTCGGTAAGCGGCGTGACCGTGGAGAACCACGGGGCGAAGTCCTCGGAGTGGATGAGGTCGAGGAAGCGCTCGTGGCTCGCGTCGTAGAGCCTCGCGGCCATGTCGGCGTACTTGTGCGTCATGTCGGTGTTGGTCTTCTCGACCGACGGGGCGCTCTGGAGCAGCGTGGCGCCGGCGACGGACTCGACGTGGCGCTGGGCCAGCACCGGGTTGCCGTAGCGGGCGAAGATGACCTCGCCCTGCTCGGTGACCTTGAAGAAGCAGTTGACCGAGCCCTTGGGCTGGGCGAGCACGGCACGGTTGGCCGGGCCGCCGCCACGACCCACGGCGCCACCGCGACCGTGCATGAGCACGAGGTCGATGTCGTTGCGCTCGGCCCACTGGGCGATGCGCTCCTGGGCGGCGTGCAGGGCCAGCGTGGCCGTGGTGGGGCCGGCGTCCTTGGAGGAGTCGGAGTAG
This sequence comes from uncultured Coriobacteriaceae bacterium, assembly GCA_900549525.1. Lineage (GTDB taxonomy): Bacteria > Actinomycetota > Coriobacteriia > Coriobacteriales > Atopobiaceae > Parolsenella. The sequence continues at coordinate 5,307 of UWSJ01000100.1, forward strand.
CCGAGCATGACCTCCATCTTGCGGCCCGTCTCGGCGAGGCGGCGCTGGACGTCCGGAAGCTGCAGCATGTCGTCGAGGACGTTCACGCAGTGCTCGAGGTCCTCGAGCTGCTCGAAAAGCGGGATGACGTCGATGGTGGGGACGTCCTCCGGGTGGGCGAACGCCAGGCGGTTGAGCTCGTAGACGTCGGCCACGTTCTGGGCGCTCTTGGTGAACGAGATGATGTAGCG
>UWSJ01000101.1 GCA_900549525.1 uncultured Coriobacteriaceae bacterium
GCGCCACGCAGTTCCAGGTCGAGATCATGGTCGAGGCCACCGACCGCATGGGGCTGCTCAAGGACGTCACCATCGCCGTGGGCGACGCGGGCGGCAACATCCTCTCGGCCGCCACGAGCACCAACTCGCACGGCGTGGCGCGTCTGCGCTTCCTGATCGCCATCAGCGACGCGAGCCTGCTCGACACGCTGCTTGCGAGCGTGAGCCGCGTGCCGAGCGTCTACGACGCGCGCCGCATCATGCCCGGTGAGGGTGCCAACACGATGTCGAGGAGGTCGTAGGGCTGCTCCCGGCCGGGGCGCCTGGCTGGGCTCCCGGCTGGGCTGGTCCGTACGACCGTTTTCCAAGGAGGCGGGTTCATGTCGTTCTGGAAGAGGGGCCAGGTGGCCCTTGATGACGTTGCCGCCGTTGCGAGTGGCGCGGTGGAGGTTCGGCAGTTCGTGGTGGGGCCCATCTCCACCAACTGCTACGCGGTGGTGAGTGACGGGGTCGCCATGGTGGTTGACCCCGGCGCCGAGGGCGCGCGGCTGGCCGAGGCGCTCTCCGACGCGGAGGTCAGGCTCGTGGTGGCCACGCACGGACATGCCGACCACGTGGCTGGCGCGGCGGCACTCGTGGCGGCCACGGGTGCCTCGTTCGCCATGGCCGAGCCCGACGTGGAGCTTGCCATGCGCGCGCGGCGCAACCACGCGATGGGCATCGAGTACGACGCCGACGCCCCCAGGCCCGACCGGCTGCTCTCGGCTGGCGACGAGGTGGGCGTGGGCTCGGCGCGCTTTCGGGTGCTGGAGGCTCCCGGCCACACGCCCGGCGGCATCGTGCTGCTGGGCGAGGGCGGGCTCGCCGCCTCGGCCGACGGCAGCTCGTGGGGCGTGGCCTTCGTGGGCGACACCATCTTCGCGGGGACCGTTGGCCGCACCGACCTTCCCGGCGGCAGCTCGGCGACGCTCATGCGGTCGCTCTCGAGCTTGCGCGAGGAGATTCCGCCCGCGATGCACCTGCTCTGCGGTCACGGGGACGACACCACGATGTCCTGGGAGCTCTCGCGTAACCCGTTCTTGCGCTAGGGGCGGGTCGGCGGCGGGGTTGCCGGGTTCGGCCGTGTCGGCCCGGTCTCGCGCCCGGCCCCCGCCGCCCCGTCCCGAGCCCGGCTTCCGCGATGCCCCGAATCCGCGGCTTTGTACGGTCGCGTCGGTTTTCCGCCCCCTGAGTGCCCCGGATGTCGGGGAATGTACGACCGTCCTCTGCCGAACGGCCCCCTCTCCCTCTCATGAGGCGGGTGGCGACCCCGCAACGTGCGGTTTTCTCGGCAGTGGGCGAGTCAGCGGCCCGAAACAGGGCCACTGCGACAGGCCCGACCGTACACTCCCCGCAATCCGGGGCATCGAGGCCACGTCTTTCGTGCACGACCCCCGCCCGTGCCCAGCCTCGCGCCCATCCCCGTCGCGGCCCGGTGCTGCTACCCCCGTGAGTCGCCGTACACCGAGAAGCCGCCTGCGAAGGGAAGCCTTCCGGATAGACTTGACCCCGTTTGGTCGTTTATCCGACTGTTCGGTTCGTCGGGCGTGGGGACGCCGGACGTGCCTGGGGGAGAGGGACATGGACAACGTGAACGAGGGGTCCACCACGTGCCGCCGCGTCGCCGCATGCGAGCAGGCCAGCGCCGCCCGCGAGCGCGCGGTGCGCGTCATCGAGGTCAAGCAGAGCGTGTTCGCGAGCAACGACCGCGCCGCCGAGGAGCTGCGCGAGGAGCTTCGCGCGCGGGGTATCTTCCTGCTCAACCTCATGAGCAGCCCGGGCTCGGGCAAGACCACGACGCTGCGCCGTATGGTGGCGGCACTTTCCGGCGAGCTCTCCATGGGCGTCATGGAGGCCGACATCGACTCCGACGTGGACGCACGCACCATGGCGGCGGCCGGTGTGCCCGCCGTGCAGCTGCACACCGGCGGCATGTGCCACCTCGACGCGGCCATGTGCCGCCAGGGCCTCGCCGAGCTCGACGCGGCCGTTGCCGAAGCCGGTCGCGACCACCTTGACCTCGCCATTCTCGAGAACGTGGGCAACCTCGTGTGCCCGGCCGAGTTTGACACGGGCGCGAGCGTCAACGTGGCCATCCTCTCCGTGCCCGAGGGCGACGACAAGCCGCTCAAGTACCCGCTCATGTTCGAGGTCTGCGACGTGGTGCTCGTCAACAAGATGGACGTGGCCCCGTACTTCGACTTTGACCTCGCGCGCTGCGAGGCCAACGTGCACATGCGCAACCCGCACGCGGCCGTGCTGCCCATGAGCGCGCGCACGGGCGAGGGCGTGGAGGCATGGTGCGACTGGCTGCGCGAGTCCGTGCGTTCCTGGCAGGTCGGCACCTTCCGGAAGGTCGCGCCCGAAAACACCGCCGCCGCCCACTACCCCAAGGAGGCCTAGCCATGGCCGAGAAGCACCCCACCACCAGCGGGGCCTCCGCCTCGCCCGCCGCCGTCGCGCCCGTCACCAACTCCGCAGGCCTCGGTCTCCAGACGGCCGAGGCCCCCGAGGGCACTCGCGTGCTCAACGGCCCCGGCGTCTCCTTCACCGAGCCCGACATTGGCTCGCAGTTCGTGCGCCCGCTGCCCGAGAACCCCCGCCCCGCCATCGTGGCGCTCTGCAAGCACTGCACCAACCGCCTGCTCGGCCGTGACCAGCTGCTCCCGTACGAGTACTGGAGCTTCTCCGAGGCGGCAACCGACGAGCAGGCCACCATGCTCTGCAAGCTCAAGATGCGCCATCCCTACACGCTCGACGCGGCTGTGCGTGCCACGCGCATACCCGCCGAGAAGCTCGAGCCCATGCTCGACGACCTCTCCTACACGGGGCTGCTCGAGTACAACTGGGAGAACCCCACGCGCACCAAGCAGTGGGTGCTGCCCATGCTGGTCCCGGGCTCGGCCGAGTTCCTCAACATGCGCATGGGCCAGCTCCAGGAGCACCCGGTCTTCGCCAAGTTCTTCGAGCAGGCGAGTAAGGGCCCGCTTTCCAAGGCCACGCCCATGGTGCCGCCCGGAGGTGCCGGCATCGGCATGCACGTCATCCCGGTCGAGAAGGCCATCGAGCACGAGAACCAGTCCGTCTCCATCGAGCACATCAAGCACTGGCTCGACAAGTACGACGGAAAGTACGCCGCCTCCGCCTGCAGCTGCCGCATGAGCCGCCAGGTGATGGGCGAGGGCTGCGGCGACGACTACAACGACTGGTGCATCGCGGTGGGCGACATGGCCGACTACGTGGTCGAAACCGACCGCGGCCACTACGTGACCCGCGACGAGGTGTACGAGATCCTCCAGCGTGCCGAGGACAACGGCTTCGTGCACCAGATCACCAATATCGACGGCGAGCACAAGATCTTCGCCATCTGCAACTGCAACGTGAACGTGTGCTACGCCCTGCGCACGTCGCAGCTGTTCAACACGCCCAACCTGTCCCGCTCGGCCTACGTGGCGCGCACCGACCCCAAGAACTGCGTGGCCTGCGGCCGCTGCGTGGAGGTGTGTCCGGCCGGCGCCGTGAAGCTCGGCCAGAGGCTCTGCGACAAGCGCACGCACAAGGCCCCCAGCTATCCCAAGCAGGAGCTCCCCGACGAAATCAAGTGGGGCCCGGAGAAGTGGAGCCCCGCCTACCGCGACAAGAACCGCATCGAGACCTACGACACCGGCACCGCCCCCTGCAAGACGGCCTGCCCGGCGCACGTGGCCGTGCAGGGCTACCTCAGGCTCGCCGCGCAGGGCCGCTACACCGATGCCCTCACCCTTATCAAGCGCGAGAACCCGCTGCCGGCCGTGTGCGGGCGCATCTGTAACCGCCGCTGCGAGGACGCCTGCACGCGCGGCGCGGTGGACCGTGCCGTGGCCATCGACGAGGTCAAGAAGTTCCTGGCGGCCACCGACCTCAATCCCGCTACCCGCTCCATCCCGCCGCAGGTGCGCCCCAAAGTCGAGGGCGACTTCACCGAGAAGGTCGCCATCGTGGGCGCCGGTCCCGCCGGCCTCACGTGCGCCTACTACCTTGCCGAGAAGGGCTATCACCCCGTCGTGTTCGAGAAGAACGCCCGCCCGGGCGGCATGCTCACCTACGGCATCCCGCGCTACAAGCTCGAGAAGGACGTGGTGCAGGCCGAGGTGGACGTCATCGAGGCCATGGGCGCCGAGCTGCGCTACGGCGTTGAGGTTGGCCGCGACGTGACGCTTGACGAGCTGCGTGCGCAGGGCTATGCGGCCTTCTACCTGGCCATCGGCTGCCAGGGCGGCAGGCGCGCAGGCGTTGCCGGCGAGGACAGCGCCGGGGTATCGGTGGCCGTCGACTTCCTGCGTGCCGTGAGCGCGGCGCAGGCGGGCGAGGACGGCTCCGAGGAGGCCACCGCGGCCGCGGGCTTTGAGGTCGCCCCGGACGGCAGCCTTGCGCTCGAGGGCGCCACGGTGGTCGTGGGCGGCGGCAACGTGGCCGTCGACGTGGCCCGTACGGCGGCGCGCCTGGGCTCCTCGCCCGTGGCGATGTACTGCCTCGAGAGCGCCTCGGAGATGCCGGCGAGCGCCCAGGAGCAGGCCGAGGCCGCCGCGGACGGCGTGGCCATCAACAACGGTTGGGGCCCGGCCAAGATCGAGGTGGGCCCGGACGGACGCGCCACGGGCATCACGTTCAAGCGCTGCACGCGTGTCTTCGACGACGATGGACGCTTCTCGCCCGTCTACGACGAGTCCGAGACGCTGTTCGTTCCCGCCGCGCGCGTGGTGCTCTCCATCGGACAGTCCGTCGAGTGGGGAGGGCTTCTCGACGGCAGCCGCGTGGAGCTTGGCCGCGGACGTGGCGTGGTGGCGGATCCCAAGACCTACCAGACCGCCGAGCCCGACGTCTTCGCGGGCGGCGACGTCTACACCGGCCCGCGCTTCGCCATCGACGCCATCGCGGCCGGGCACGAGGCGGCCGTCTCCATCCACCGCTTCGTGCAGGGCGGCACGCTCACCGTCGGGCGCAACCAGCGCCGCTACAACAAGCTCGACCGCAACGAGGTCGACCCGGGCTCCTACGACGAGGCCGGCCGCAACGATCCGGTCGTCGACCACGAGCTTGAGCACAAGCGGCCCTTCGACGAGTACGTGCGGACGTTCACCGAGGCGCAGGTCAAGGCCGAGACGGCGCGCTGCCTGGGCTGCGGCGCCTCCGTGGTGGACGAGAACAAGTGCATCGGCTGCGGCCTCTGCACCACCAAGTGCGAGTTCGACGCCATCC
>UWSJ01000102.1 GCA_900549525.1 uncultured Coriobacteriaceae bacterium
CCGGACGCGAGCACGTTCCAGGTGCTGCCCTGGCGGCCGAGCGAGGCCGGCGTGGCCCGTATTTTCTGCGACGTCAAGACCCCGTACGGTGAACCCTTCGCCGGCGACCCACGCGCGTGCCTGCACAAGGTCTTCCGCCAGGCCGACGCCGAGGGCTATGTGCTCAATGTCTCGCCCGAGATGGAGTTCTTCTACTTCAAGGAGGACACCACGATGGGGGAGGGCCCGGCCGTGCCCTCGCCGCTCGACAACGCCGGCTACTTCGACCTCACGCCCGAGGACTCCGCCCGCGACCTGCGCCGTGACATGACGCTCTCCCTCGAGCAGATGTCCATCCCGGTGGAGTACTCCTACCACGCCATCGCGCCGTCGCAGAACGGCGTGTCACTGCGCTACGCCGAGGCCGTGACCTGCTCGGACAATATCATGACCGCGCGCCTCGTCATCAAGCAGACGGCCGTCGACCACGGGATGTTCGCCTCGTTCATGCCCAAGCCGCTCTCGGGCCTGGCCGGATCTGCCCTGTTCCTGTCGCAGTCGCTCTTCGACCACGACGGCTACAACCTGTTCTGGGCGAAGGGCGATGGCTCGGTGCACCACCTCTCCAAGACGGCGCAGCACTACGTGGCGGGACTTCTCAAGTACGCACCCGAGTACACGCTCGTGTGCAACCCCACGGTCAACTCGTACAAGCGCCTCGTGCCCAACGGAGAGGTGCCGTGCTTTGCCACCTGGGGTTCCAAGAACCGCAGCGCCTTCGTGCGCGTTCCCACGTACAAGCCCGGCAAGCAGCTGAGTCGTCGCGTGGAGCTGCGCAGCCCCGACCCCACCTGCAACCCCTACCTCGCGATGGCCGTGACACTTGCCGCTGGCATGCGCGGCATCCACGACGAGCTGGAGCTGCCGGAGGAGTCGAGCGTCTCGTTCGACCAGCTGGCCGAGAGCGGCGCGCGTCGTCTTCCGCGAGACCTCGGTGAGGCCGTGGAGGAGTTCGAGAAGAGCGACCTCATGCGCGAGGTGCTCGGCGACCACATCTTCAACTACCTGTTGCGCGAGAAGCGCGCCGAGTGGGCCGAGTACTCCCAGACCGTAACCGACTGGGAGCTGCGCCACTACTACGGCGGGTTCTAGCTGCGGGTTTTTCGGGGCGGGTTGCGCCGGCACCTGCGAGATTCGTGTGTACGGCGGGCGGCGCTTGTGCCGAATTCGTGTGTACGGCGGGCGGCGCTTGTGCCGACGGGGCTCGTGCGCGTGTTGGGGGCTGCTGATGCCCCGAATCGGGGGCGTTGTACGATTTGGTGAGTCGTGCGCGTCCCCGTCTTCTTGCCCTTGCGCGAGAGATGCGCGAACGGGCAGGGACACACTCCGCGTACCTCGGGTGATGCAACGTTTCCTGAACAGGACAACGAAGATGTGGAAATTACGCGTGACGGATGGCCCTCGTCGCGGCAAGGTCGTCGTACATTGCCCGGCATCCGGGGCAGCGGAGGGGCCCGTTTTCTGCACGAGCGCCCGGGGTCGTACATTCGGCGGCTTTTGCGGCACCGAGGGTCCATGACAATGTGCGGTGCCGTCGGGTTCCGTGAGCCCTGCGCCGGCATCCCGCGTCTGCCCGAGCCGTCGGCGTCCCTACCACCCCGCGTCCCGCATCCGATCTCGATATGTAATAACTCCATTACTTTATGCACTAATAGCTCAAGGCTACTCGTACAATTATCAAGTTATGTATGGAGCCTTCGAAGCTGGGCGGGTTACGACAGCACGTCCCACGAGCGTCACGGCTCCAGGTTGCCCCTGGGTGCGTGGGGATGCGTGCCGGGCTAAGGAAGAAAGGTTGAATCCATGAAGATCAACATGAGCAGGCGCGAGTTCGTGGCGGCCTTCGGCGCGGTCGCGGGCATGGCCGCCCTGGCCGGCTGCGGCTCCACGGGCGGCAACAAGGCCGCGAGCACCTCTGCCGCCTCCAGCGCTGCCGCCACCACCTCCGTCGATGCCGCCGACCTCGGCCTCGTCACCGCCGGCAAGCTCACCATCGGCACCTCGCCGGACTTCCCGCCCTTCGAGAACATGGAGAATGGCGAGTACGTCGGTCTCGACATCGAGCTTGCCAAGGACATCGCCGAGAAGCTCGGCCTCGAGGTCGAGTACAAGACCCTGCAGTTTGACGCCATCGTCCCGGCCGTTGCTGCCGGCGGCCAGGTCGACCTCGGCATCTCCGGCATCACCGTGGAGCCCGAGCGCGAGGAGCAGGTCAACTTCTCCGACTCCTACTACGTTGACGACCAGTGCATCGTCACGATGAAGTCCAACAAGGACGTCACCGCAGACGACCAGAGCGCGCTCAACGCCGAGGGCGTCGTCATCGCCGTCCAGTCCGGCACCACGGGCGAGTCCTACGCGCAGGAGAACTTCCCCAAGGCCACCACGCAGCCCTACGGCAACGCCACGGACTGCTTCGCCGCCATGCAGGCCGGTCAGGCCACCGCTGTCATCACCAACAAGGCCGTCGGCGGCAAGATGGTCCAGGAGGCCTACTCCGACGCGCAGGTCATCAAGGAGATCGCCACGGGCGAGGAGTACGCCGCGGCCGTGAGCAAGGACAACCAGGCCCTGCTCGACGCCGTCAACGGTGCCATCAAGTCTCTCGAGGACGACGGCACCCTCGACTCTCTCGTCCAGAAGTACCTGGGCTAACAGCACGACCCTACGGCCGGCTTGCCCCTGACGGCATGCCGGCCGCGCGGCCCCTTTTCCGCCTGTGGGCGGGGGAGGGGTCGCCCCGTTTTTGCACCACCGTCGAACGGACTCACCATGACGTCATCATCTGCCAACCCCCTGCACCGCGCCGCCTCACGGCTCGCTTCGGCGCTCGCCCTCGCCCTTGTGGCTGCGGCGCTCGCCGTCACGGCCGCCCCGGCTCCCGCCCAGGCGCTCTCCACGGCCAAGCTCTCGGCCAAGCCCAACGGTGACTCCGGCTCCGAGGTCTACGGTGCCAAGGAGACGCGCATCACCTGGGAGGGCCAGGCAGATGCGGACGAACAGCTTGTAGGCATCCGCCTCAAGCTGCCCGACGGCACGAGCTACACCACGGATAACACCAAGGTCACGGTGCTCTCCGGGGCCGACCTCATGACGCGCGAGAAGGTCGACTTCAAGGTTGACAGCGATGGGCAGACTGTCATCTACACGTTCCCTACGCCGCTCAAGGCGGGCGCGTACCTGCGCATCGAGCTTTACGGCGTGGAGTTCCCGGGCTCCGGTGGTGACGAGCAGGTCAACGTGAGCTACACGACTGACGGCGGCTCCGGCGAGGGTCAGGACCTCGCCGACGTTCCCACCGTGGTAGTCACGGGCGTCTCGCTCACCGACCAGATCTCGAGCTACCTCAAGGAGCAGGAGTGGGTTCAGAAGTGGAACTCCAACACGTTCCTGCGCCTCTTCCTCAACCCGCCCATTCTCGTCTCGAGCATCCCGAGCGTTTTCCAGGGCTTCCTTATGGCGCTTGCCATCGTGCTCGTGGCGTTCCCGCTGGCCATCCCGTTTGGTTTCGCGCTTGCGCTCATGCGCATCTCCAAGAGCCGCATCCTGCGGGCCATCTCGGGCTTTTACGTGAACATCGTGCGTGGCACCCCGGCGTTCCTGCAGATCTACATCGCTTTCTTTGGCCTGCCTCTCGCCGGCGTGCAGATTCCGAGCTACCCGCTTGGCGTCATCGTGCTCGCTATGAACTCGGCGGCCTACCTCTGCGAGATCTTCCGCGCTGGCATCCAGTCCATCTCCAAGGGCCAGAACGAGGCTGCGCGCTCCCTTGGAATGACGGCGGCGCAGACGATGCTCTACGTCATCATCCCGCAGACGTTCCGTAACGTCCTGCCCACGATGACGAGCGAGTTCATCCTGCTCTACAAGGACACGTCGCTGCTCGCGGCCGTGGGCGTCATGGAGGTCGTCATGTACTCCAAGACCATCGTGGCCTCTACCGGCTCCATCACGCCCTACATCGTTGCCGCCCTGTTCTACCTCGTGGTGACGCTGCCGCTCGCGCGTGTGGTGAGCAAGCTCGAGGGCAAGCTCCTCGGCACCGACACGGGCTCGCGCAAGCGCAAGAGGCCCACCAAGAGTGCGGGCGAGATGCCCGTCATCGACGGCGACCACCTGGCGTAGGGGGAACAGGACATGAGCGAGAAGAACCAGACGGCCGAGGTGGCCAGCGAGACCGAGCAGGCCGCGACGGAGTCGCGGGCCCCCGTGGCTCACGAGGACAAGCCCGGGCGCGAGGTGGTCGTTGCCATTCGCGACCTGCACAAGACGTACAACGAGACAACGGTCGTGCTGCGCGGCATCGACCTCGACGTGCACAAGGGCGAGGTGGTCGTGGTGCTGGGCCCGTCGGGTTCCGGCAAGTCCACGATGCTGCGCTGTGTCAACCTCCTCGAGACGCCCACGAGCGGCCACATCCTGTTCGAGGGCGCCGACATCACGGCCAAGGGCACCGACATCAATGCCGTGCGCACTAAGCTGGGCATGGTGTTCCAGCAGTTCAACCTCTTCCCGCACCTTAGCGTGAAGAAGAACGTCATGATCGCCCAGGAGAAGGTGCTCAAGCGCTCCCGCGAGGAGGCCGATAAGATTGCCCTCGCCGAGCTCGAGAAGGTCGGCATGAGCGAGCGCGTGGACTACATGCCCTCGCAGCTCTCCGGTGGCCAGCAGCAGCGCGTCGCCATCGCCCGCGCGCTTGCCATGAACCCCCACGTGATGCTCTTCGACGAGGCTACGAGCGCCCTCGACCCCGAGCTTGTCCGCGACGTTCTCGCCGTCATGCGCGACCTCGCTCGCGATGGCATGACCATGATCGTGGTGACGCACGAGATGGGATTTGCCCGCGACGTGGCCGACCGCGTGGTCTTCATGGACGGCGGCGTCATCGTGGAGGAGGGCACGCCCGAGGAGGTCTTCGACCACCCCAAGAGCGAGCGTACCCGGGAGTTCCTCGGCAACATCGCCGGCGAGTAGCCGGGCTGGCGGCGGGTGCGGGTCGCGGCGTCTGCACTCGGCCCACCGTTCGGCGACGGCCAAGGTGTCAGTCGGGTTCTCGCGTCCGTGCCGTTCGCCGACGG
>UWSJ01000103.1 GCA_900549525.1 uncultured Coriobacteriaceae bacterium
TGGAGAGGTCGCGGTCGATGAGGTCCATGTAGTTCCACGCGATGATCTTCTCGGGGATCTCGTGACCGAGGGCATGGGAGAGCTTGAGAACGAACTTCTCAAAGCGAGGCGAGAGGGCGCGCAGCAGGCCGCGGATGCCCACCTCGGCGCCGAGAAGACGCAACTGGGAGGAGCTCGTGTCGGACAGCTTGAGATCGTTCACGCGCACGACGCGCATGCCACGTGTGTCGACGATCTGCTTGTTGAGCAGGTCACGAGCGATGAGCACCTCGTCGGGCTGGAGGTAGGAAAAGCGGATGTCGGTAGCAGGGACGGCCAGGCGCACCTCGTTGTCGTCGAACGTTTCGACGTACTTGCGCCAGCTAATCATGAACGGCGTCTTGCCGGGGCCCTGGAAGGCCAAGGACGTGACGCGCGGAAAGACCTCGCGCGTGGCGATGCCGAGGTCGTTGACGACGCCGATCTTCTCGCCGTTGACGTCGAGGACGGGGTTTCCCAGCATCTGGGACAGGTAGATCATACGTGCTCCTTCGCATGGCGACGGGCGAGGCGGACCAGCGTCTGGCGGTGCGTCTCGGGAGCTGTGGCCTACGCGGCCACGGCGCTCGCGACACCGGACACCCCGCGCGGCGCGTCCGGGAGGAGCACGTCACACGGGGTTATCGACTCACAGGTCGGGGTTTCATCAATGACCCTTCTCTTTGACAGCAGGATTTGTCACGCACGCGCGGGCTGCGGGATGCATGACGCCGACGTAAACGCCGACGACGCCGTGCCACAAAGGCCCGACGCCGTCTGCCATTGTACACGCTTGGGACGGGGCGGCACGAAACCCGCACCTCCGCGCTCGGTGCGGACAGGCCGCGCGCTCGCCGGAGCGGGCGGGTTAGCCACTCGCAACCGAGGGCTAGCCCCATCTTGGGAACGAGCCCAGGCTGTAACCAGAGGAAGCGGCCCCGATGCGTACGCACCACGCGGGTGCTACTTGCTCGCGATCTCCGTGGGCCACGTCGCGTCGTCGGGCATGGTGGCGTTGCCGGCCGCGATGTCGTCGGGGATGGAGTCGTCGGACTGCATGAGCTCGGAGACGGTGACAAACTCGTAGCCCTGTCCCTGCAGGTCCTCGATAATCCGCGGAAGCGCCTCGACGTCCTGGTCGCGATTGCCGCCGCCGTCGTGCATGAGGATGATGCTGCCGCTTGTGACGCCCTTCTCGGAGTTGGCGACGATAGCATCCACACCCGGTCTGCGCCAGTCCTCCGAATCCTGGTTCCAGATCACCGACACGCTCGCGAGACCGCCGGAGTTGAGCCACGCCTTCTCGTTGAAGTCGCCGTATGGCGGGCGGAACGCCGTCGTGTTCACGCCCGTCACGTCGTTGATGGCCGTGAACGCGTCGGAGAACTGGGCCTGGAGCGCCTCGGCACCCAGCTTGGAGAGCTGCTGGTGCTGGTGCGTGTGGCTCATGACCTCGCTGCCGCGGTCAACGATTTCCTTGGCGAGGTCGGGGTACTCGTCGATGCTCTGCCCGAGGTTGAAGAACGTGGCGTGGATGCCGTACTGGTCGAGAATGTCGAGGTACTTCTTGGTATACCCCTCGGCCGGGCCGTCGTCGAAGGTGAGCGCCACGAGCTTCTTGTCGCCTGAGGGCTTGATCTGATGTACGGTCACCACGGCGTTCTGGGTGTCGGTAAGCGTGTCGCCGCGCGCCGTCTCGCCGGAGACCTTGCCCGTTCGCATCTCGTACGTGCCGGCCTTTGGCCATTGCGAGACGTACGAGATGTTGCCCATGGCATCACCGCTCATCTCGAGCTTAGGGGCGTCCTGCTCGACGGAGACGTCATAGTCCTCCATGCGGTCGGCGCCGTCCGAGATCGTGATGTCATCATTGGGACGCACGCGATAGGCGGCCGTCGCGTCCTGGTCGAGGTCGGTGCCGTTGGCAGATGCCGCATAGGCGTTTCCGCCGCCGCTCGTCAGCGTCTTGCCCGAGACGGACACGAGGTCACCGGCCGTTGGGTTGGCCCCGGAAGCCGCAACGACCTCGTCCATGGTGCTGCCGTTGCGGATGGAGAGCTGCTGGCCGTTGACCGTGATGGCAACGGCGCGGGTTGTCCAGAGATGTACGCCAAGAACCACGAGACACACCGCCACGATGCAGGCAATGATCCGGCCAGACGCAAACCCGCGCGGGCCGCGCCGACGAGAGCCATACGAGAAGCCCTCGCGGGAATGCCCCATCCGGCTGCCGCCGCCTTCGGTAAGACGAAGCCCCGCACCCGAGGGGAGCTGCAGCCCGTCGTGCCCGCGCCGTTCCCGATCGCGACGATCGCGCTGGTACGGGATGCGCTCGTCACGAGGGTGGGCCGCGCCACGAGGATAGGTCTCGCGGGGACGGTGCGCAGCATGGTCTCGGGGAGCTGGCTGCGATACGGGCCGAGAGCCAGGACGGCGGGCGTCGGGCCGACGGTTGGCGCGAGGGCGGTCGTTTCCGTACGGAGTTGGTGAGCTGTACCTAGGCATGAAGCTATCGTCACTCTTTCGCGTTCGTAGTTCTGGGGGTTGCCGCAGCTGAGGAGGGGTGGCAGGGGACCGCGCCGGAATCGACGCGGCGACTGGGACGCCGCGTGAGAAGCCGGCGCGGCGGCAAGGGCGCCGCAGGCCGGGGCGTCGCGCTACTTGCTGGCGTCCTTGAACTCGCGCATGAAGCCCGAGAACATCCCCTTGGTCTTGCCAAGCTGCCTGCTCACGGCGCGGCCAACCTCCTTGCCCGAGCTGGGCGCCCCGTTCTCCTTTGCCATGCGCTTCCCGGCGACCTTGGCACGGCCGATGGCCCCACCAAGAGCGTGGCTTCCCTTGTCGACAGCGGCAGACGCCTTCTCGTCAACCTTCGCCGCCGTGCGCTTTGCGGACTCCTTTGCCGCCGCGTAGCCCTCGCCCGCACGCCCGGCAAGCCCGCCGGAGAGCTCGAGGGTCGAGGCGTCGTCGGACACGATCATGCGTCCGGCCCGCCACCCGCGCACCCATGCGGCCGGGATGTCGAACGTCCCCACGAGCGCCGAGGCGGTGGAGCCCTCCTGCGCGCAGAAGCAGTCCACCTCGCCCGTGGTCATGTCGAAGCGCGCGTCCATGACGTAGCCAAGCTTCTTGCCCGACTCGGTCAGCACGTCGGCACCCTCCCACACGATGCAGGAGTCGAGGTCGAGGCCTAGGCGCTTGCAGGCGGCATCGTCAAAGTCGGCCTTTTCGCCGCGGCACAGCACGCCGCCCTCGCGAACCTCCATGGCGTCGAGCGGCACGAAGCGGTCCTTCTGCTTCACCATGCCGGCGATGTCGGGGCGCTTCACCATCATGCCCACGACGCGGCGGCTGTCTGGAGAGAACACGAGGCTATGGACACGGCCAAACTTCTTGGGCTCGGGATCCACGCCTGCCTTGGCCGCCTTCTTCGACACCTTACCGGGCACGAAGACGCGCTGGCGCGTCAGGCGGCCCATCATGAGCTTTGCCATCGAGTCTCCCCATGACAGCGGGGGCGCCCACGGTCTCCCGTCGGCGCCCCCGGAACCTTGTCGAGTTCTGTGGAGGCTATCCTTATGCCTGCTCGCCCTCGTCGGCGGGCTTGTCGGCAACCTCGGACACGTGCACGTCGGCGGCATCGGCGGCAGGGGCCTGCGCCACGGGAGCGCCAACCTTGTCGGCCACGGCCGAGACGGCGCCGGAGACGGAGTCGGCCGCGGCGCTCACGTTGTCGGACAGCGTGGAGCGCAGCTGGTCCATGCGCTCGCGAGCGAGGTCGATCTTGGCGCGCAGCTCGTCGGTGGTGGCGTCGACCGTCGGACGCAGGTTGCTGAGGTGACCGGAGACGACGTTGCCGCCCTTCTCGTAGGCGTCGGCAGCGGCGTCCCACGCGTCGTTCATGGCGTCGGCGGCCATGGCGCGGCTCTCGGCACCCGAGCGCGGGGCGAGCAGGACGCCCGCAGCCGCACCAACGGCGGCACCAAAGACGCTACCCAGGACAAAACCCACAGCACCCTTGCTCATAGTTCCTCCTCTGGCGCGCGACCCAGGGGCCCGCGCTACGTCAGCTTGCGTGCAGTTCCGTGCAGTGTACGCGATTATACCCGCTCACGGGCGGCGTCGGTCGGCTGGTCGGGGGTCGGCACGTCCTCACCAGACGCGCTGGCGTCGGAGGCCGCACTGGCACCGTCCTCGCCCGCAGCAGACGACGCAGTGCCGTCGGCGTCCTCCTCGGCAGCGGCGTGTTCGGCCTCCTCGCGCTTGGCGATCTCGTCGGCATGCTCGGCCATCGAACGGATGCCGTCCACGATGGCGTCCACGTCGGGCTTGGGGTCGCGGGCACCGGAGTACGCCCACTGCAGGATCCACGCCGCACTCGACACGGCGGCTGCCACCAGCACGTCGTCCGGGCAGCCAAGCTGCACGTCGTAGGCGCGCGGCTCGCCGGTAACCTCCCAGGTGCGCCCGCAGGTCACGTCGCCGGCAAGGCCCGTGCGGGCCATGAGCTCGATGGCGACGTGCTCGAGCAGGTGCGCAAGCTCGGTGGCGCCCATGCAGTCCTTGAACGTCTTGCCGGCATCGCCCAGGCACGCATGGTCGATGATGTCGGGCAGCAGGTTGTAGACGTGTGTGGTGCCCACGAGGTCTTGGTCGGTCGTAAGGGGGCCGCCGTTAGCTATGCGCACGCGCGCCGTGAAGTGCTGCGGCGCCACGGCCACCTGAGTGATGTCAACGAGCTGCGCCATACGCGTCCTCCTCGGATTCTTTCTTTTTGTCGTCCTTCTTGGCCTCGACCGGCTTCTCGGGGGCCGTCACGCGCAGGAGCGCGATGCGGCGGCCGCGCATGGACTGCACGCGGAACTTGTAGCCGTCCACGTCAAAGACCTCGCCTGGCTCGGGCACGCTGTCGGCGAGCTCCAGGATGAAGCCGGCCACCGTCTCGTACTCGTCCGAGTCCTCGATGGGCCAGCCGAGCTCGATGGCGTCATCAATGGAGAAGCGGCCGTCGACCAGCCACTCGCGGTCGGACAGGCGCGTGAGGTACTTGTTGTCGGGGTCGAACTCGTCCTCGATCTCGCCCACGA
>UWSJ01000104.1 GCA_900549525.1 uncultured Coriobacteriaceae bacterium
GGTAGGCGGTGTTGTCTGCGGCGGCTGCGGGGCCTGCGGCGGCTGCCGGTAGGGCTCGCGTCACGCGGCTGCGGGGTCTGAGGCCACCACCGATAGCCCCGCGCACTGCAGCGCGCTGGATTGCGACCGGGCGGCCCCAGTTGTGAGAATGTCCAGCGTCGCCCTTGCCCCACGTCGCTCGAAAGGCCGCCCATGACCCGCCCCGCCCTCTCGCTCAAGAACCTCGACCCTCGTGCCGCGCTGCGCGACGTCCTGCTCGTGGCGGCGGGATCGGTGCTCTTCGCGGTGGGCCTCAACTCGTTTCTCGAGCCCAACGGCCTCGCTCCGGGCGGCGTCACCGGCATCGCGATCATCGTGCGCGCACTCGTCCTTGCCGCGGGCGGCCCCGAGCTGCCGGTGGGCGTGCAGACGCTTGCCATGAACGCGGCGCTCATGCTGCTGGCCCTGCGCGTGGGAGGGCCGCGCTATGTGCTGCGCTCGCTTGCGGGCGTGGTGCTCTCGGCCGTTGCCATCGACGCGCTGGCTCCCACGCTGCCCGTGCTGGGCGAGTCGGATCTCTTGCTCTGCGCCCTCTGGGGCGGCGTCATCTGCGGCGTGGGTCTTGGCCTCGTGTTCAAGGCGGGCAGCAACACCGGCGGCACCGACATCCTCTGCCAGATCCTCGCGCGGCGCACGGGCGTTGCCGTGGGGACGTGGGTCATCGTCACCGACCTCATGGTCGTCGCGGCCTCTGCCCCGATCTTCTCGGTGGAAAACGCCATGTACGCCACGGTGGCGATGTTTCTGATGGGCTGGGTGCTCGACCACGTGGTCGACGGCCCCAGCTCCGAGCGCATCGCGTGGGTCATATCGTCCGAGCACGAGGCCATCGCCCGAGCGATTCTCGATGAGCTCGACCGGGGCTGCACGGAGATGTCGGCCACCGGCAAGTGGACGGGGGAGCGCCGTCCGGTGCTCTTCGTCATCCTCGGACGCGGTGACATCGCAGCGCTCAAGGCCATCGTGTCCGCGCACGACCCGGACGCCATCGTGGTCATCTCCGAGGCGCACGAGGCGTTTGGCGAAGGGTTCCGCCGCCTCGAGGCAAACTAGTGTAGGTTGTTCCTTGCTACTGAAACCAAGGGACGGAGATGCATGGTGCAGGGGACTGGCACAGCGGAGGAACGTACGGCAGGGGCGTTGACGGGTCGGCAGAGCCTCGTGGTGGGCGTGACGCTGTTCTCGATGTTCTTCGGGGCGGGCAACCTCATCCTGCCGCCGCTTCTGGGTTACCAGGCGGGGGTCGATGCCCTGCCTGCCATGGTGGGGTTTCTCGTCGCGGGCATCGGGCTTCCGGTGCTGGGCATCATCGCCGTGGCGCTCTCGGGAACCATCCGCGAGCTGGCAGACCGCGTTCATCCCGCATTCTCCCGCGTGTTCGTGGCGGCGGTGTACCTCGCCATCGGGCCGTGCCTGGCCATCCCGCGCACGTCGTCCACCTCGTTCGAGATGCTCGTGCCGCTGCTTCCCTCGGGCGTTGACGTGGGGACGGCCCAGGTCGTGTTCTCGGTCGTGTTCTTCGTGGTGGCCTTCCTGCTGGCCATGTACCCAGGCCAGCTCACGGAGCTGCTCGGCAAGGTCACGGGGCCTGCGCTCGTTCTGCTCATCGTCGCGGTGAGCGTGGCCGCGATCGTGGCGCCCACGGGAGGGGCCACCTCGGCGCAGGCGCCCTATGACGCCGCCCCGCTGGCGCAGGGGTTCCTCACGGGGTACCAGACCATGGACCTGCTCGCCTCGCTCACCTTCGGCATCGTGATCGCCCAGAACATCCGCTCGATGGGCGTGACCGACGGTGCCGGGCTCACGCGTGAGATCTCGAAGGCGGGCGTCTTCATGGCGGTGCTCATGGGGCTCATCTACTGCGGCTTTGCCTACGTGGGCGTGACGATGGGCACGGCGCTTGCCGGGGCCACCAACGGCGCCGAGATCCTCACGGCCTCGGCCACGGCCCACTTTGGCCTGGCGGGCACGGTGGTGGTCGCCTCCATCTTTTTGCTGGCGTGCCTGAACGTCTGCACCGGGCTCATCAGCTGCTGCGGCACGTACTTCTCCGAGCAGCTGCCGCGCGTGCCCTACCGCGTGATGGCGGGCGCGTTTGCGCTGTTCAGCTGCGTCGTGTCCAACTTCGGGCTCGACGCCATCCTGGCGCTCTCGGTTCCGTTGCTCTCGGCGCTCTACCCGGTTGCCATCGTGCTTGTGGCGATGGGACTCGCGGGCAGGGTGCTTGCGGGCAGGCACGCCGTGTGGGCATGGGTCGTGGGGCTGACGGGCGTGGTGAGCGTGGTGGAGGCCGTGCGCTCCTCGGTGGCCCCGAGCGCGTGGCTGCCCGTTGACGCGCTGCCGCTTGCGGGCCTGGGCCTCGCGTGGGTGGCGCCCGCGCTGGTGGGGCTCGTGGTGGGGCTCCTGTGGCCGCACGGTTCGCGGGCTGGTGTGGCCGGGGACGCCGGCAACGCGCGGCGCGGGGAGTAGCGGCGTGCTCCGCGTCATCGTGTCGCCTGCGAAGAAGATGCGCGCGGGCGTGGAGTCGCCGATGCCGCTCACGACGCCGGCGCTTGCCGGGCGCTCGGCCGAGCTGCTCGAGGCGCTTCTCGGCATGGACGGCAGCGAGCTGCAGGCGCTCTGGAAGGTGAGCGACCGGCTGCTGGGCCCCTGCCTCGATACGCTCGAGGCGCTCCGGGAGGTTGGGCTGCCTGCAAGTGGCGACGACCTCGCCCGACCTGGTGCCGGGGCGCTCGTGTCGCCCGCCGCGCTCGCGTACCACGGGATCCAGTACCAGTCGATGGCGCCCGAGGTCATGAGCGCGGGCGAGCTCGCCTGGGTAGGGGAGCACCTGCGGATTCTCTCCGGCCTGTACGGGTGCCTGCGACCCTTCGACGCCGTGGTGCCGTATCGGCTCGAGATGGGCGCGCGCCTGCCCCCTGGCCACTCGTGGCCAGGGGGCGCCCGTGACCTGTATGCGTTCTGGGGCGATGGCCTCGCCCGGGAGGTGTGCGCGCAGGAGGGCGACATGGCCGACGGGGGTGCGCCCGTCCATGTCGTCAACCTCGCGAGCGTGGAGTACGCGAAGGCGGTGCTGCCGCGTCTGGGCTCCGACGTGAGGATGACCACCTGCGTCTTTGCCGAAGGCCTGCGGGGCGGCAAGCCCGTCCAGCGCTCCACGGCGAGCAAGGCGGCGCGCGGTTCCATGGTGCGGTGGCTGGCGGCACGTGGCGCGGACGTCCCGGCCGAGCTCGAGGGCTTCGACGTGGGTTACCGCTATGCGCCCGAGCTCTCGAGCGGCGAGGGGACGGCTCGCCGCACGCTGGTGTTCGTGCGGCCGTAGTGCCCGCGAGCGACGAGGCCCCTGCCGCCGTGGCGCGTGCTATCCTGACGGGTTAGTTGTACGTGCGAGAGGACGGATACTCGTGAGCGAAACCACCCAGAACGCGTCGGCCGAGAAGGCCGCCTTCGACATGCCCAAGACCTACGACCCCGCCACCGCCGAGCCCGAGCTCATCGACAGCTGGATCAACGCCGGCTGCTACCAGCGCTCCAAGGGCGTGGGCGACTGCACCGTCGTCATCCCGCCGCCCAACGTGACCGGCGTCCTGCACATGGGCCATGCCATGGACGACACCATCCAGGACTCCATCATCCGCTACAACCGCATGCGCGGCCGCTCCACCCGCTGGATCGTGGGCACCGACCACGCCGGCATCGCCACGCAGACCAAGGTCGACAAGAAGCTCAAGAGCGAGGGCGTCTCGCGCCTCGAGATCGGCCGCGAGAAGTTCATCGACGCGTGCTGGGACTGGCGTCGCGAGTACGGCGGAACCATCATCAAGCAGATCCGCCGCATGGGCTGCTCGGTCGACTTCTCCGACGAGCGCTTCACCATGGACCCGGCCTACGCCAAGGCCGTGCGCAAGGTCTTCTGCGACTGGTACCACGACGGCCTCATCTACCGTGGCAAGCGCATCGTGAACTGGTGCCCCGACTGCACCACCGCCATCTCCGACGACGAGGCCGAGTACAAGGACGAGGAAGGCCACCTCTGGCACCTGCGCTACCCGCTCACCGAGCCGGTCAACGGCCAGGACTACATCGTCGTGGCCACCACCCGTCCCGAGACGATGCTCGGCGACACGGGCGTGGCCGTCTCCCCGAAGGACCCCGAGAAGGCCGCCTTCGTGGGCAAGACCGTCATGCTGCCCATCGTGAACCGCGAGATCCCCATCTTCTCCGACTACCACGTCGACGCCAACTTCGGCTCCGGCTTCGTGAAGGTCACCCCGGCGCACGACCCCAACGACTACGCCATGGGCCAGGCGCACGACCTGCCGCAGATCAACATCTTCGACGAGCACGCGGTCGTCGTCCCCGGCTACGGCGAGTTCTCCGGCATGACGCGCGACGAGTGCCGCGAGGCCGTCGTGAAGTGGTTCGACGAGCACGGCCTGCTCGACCACGTGGAGAAGCTCGACCACTCGGTCATGCACTGCTACCGCTGCGGCGCGGCGCTCGAGCCGTGGCTGTCCGAGCAGTGGTTCGTGGCGGTCGACAAGCTCAAGGGCCCGGCGCTCGAGGCCGTGACCTCGGGTGACATCAAGTTCCACCCGGCCCGCTGGACCGACACCTACACCACGTGGATGGAGAACCTCAAGGACTGGTGCATCAGCCGCCAGCTGTGGTGGGGCCACCGCATCCCGGTCTTCTACTGCGAGGACTGCGGCTGGGAGGACGCGTGCGTGGACGACGTGCACGAGTGCCCCAAGTGCCACGGCCACCACGTGCACCAGGACGAGAACGTGCTCGACACCTGGTTCAGCTCCCAGCTGTGGACCTTCGCCACGCAGGGCTGGCCCGACCACCCCGAGCAGATGGAGGGTCACCACCCCACCACCTGCCTCGTGACCGCGCGTGACATCATCGCACTCTGGGTGGCGCGCATGATCATGAGCTCGCTCTACTTCATGCACGAGATCCCGTTCAAGGACGTGGTGATCTACGCCACGATCCTCGCCAAGGACGGCAGCCGCATGTCCAAGTCCAAGGGCAACGGCGTGAACC
>UWSJ01000105.1 GCA_900549525.1 uncultured Coriobacteriaceae bacterium
ACACGGTCTGCGACTGCATCTGGCCCAGGATGGTACGCTGCACGGTGATCACGACGCCCGTGCCGTGGCAGCGCTTGCACGTGACGGCATGCCCGCCCTTCGCGGCGCCTGTACCATTGCAGTCGTCGCAGGGGGCAAGCCGGTCGTAGGCAACGGTCTTGGTGCAGCCGGCGGCCGCTTCCTCGAGCGTCACCTTGAGCGTGATGCCCATGTCGCGGCCGGCCGTGCGCGTGGCCCTGCCGGAGCCGCCCGCGCCGCCGCCAAAGAACGACGAAAGGATGTCATCCATCCCAAACCCGCCGAAGATGTCGGAGACGTCCACCCCCGCGCCGCCGAAGCCGCCCGGGCCCTCCGGGTCTCCGAAGCGGTCGTAGTTGGCGCGCTTGCGCTCGTCGGAGAGGACGGTGTACGCCTCGTTGACGCGCTTGAACTTCTCCTCGGCGTCTGGGTCGTCGGAGACGTCCGGGTGCAGCGTCCGTGCCTTCTTGAGAAACGCTCGCTTGATCGTCCTCGCGTCCGCGTCATGCTCGACGCCGAGAACCTCGTAGTAGTCGACCTTTGCTTCCACGCCTGATGCTCGCTTCCCTCGGATACCGTCCCCGTGGCCTGCGCGCGCAGGCCCGGACGGCCGCTAGAACCTAAAGATGAACAGCATGATGCCGATGAACACCGCCACCGAGGCCCCGTTCATGAGACCGTTGACGAGGTGGCGCCCGGCGTTGCCCCACCACCTGCCGCCATGGTGCAGAAGGCCGCCCTCGGAGGACGCCACGAGCCATGCCCCCACGCCGAGGGGCACCGCCACGATGAGGGCCAGCGAGAGGAGGGCGTTCAGCATGAGCCCCACGAGCAAAAACGGCAGCGCGAAGCCGATCATCTGGAACCCCTGCGCCGCCCTCGGGGAAAGCCGCTCGGAGGGAACGCCCACGCGGCACACGAAGTCGCCCGTCGAGGATCCGTTGGTTCCGGCGTTGCCCATGCCCTTGATGCGGATGACGTCACCGTCGTGCGAGCCGGCGGGAACCTCCACCACCACCTCGCTCGCCGAAAGCACGCGACCCGTACCCTCGCACACCTCGCAGGGGTCGGCGACCACACGGCCGGAGCCCTCGCACTCAGGACACACGATGTTGATGACCCCGAAGCCGAAGAGGCTCGCAAGGTCAAGCGAGATGCGCCCCGAGCCTCCGCAGGTAGGGCAGGTCTTGGCGTGGTCCGCCGTGACCGAGCCCGCGCCGTGGCACGCCTCGCACGAGACGTAGCGCTGGTACGTCACGCCACGCGTGCACCCCTCGCGTGCCTGCTTGTCGTCGACGTCCATCTGGTAGGTGACATCCCCGCCCGCCTGCGGGTTGTACGAACGGTTGCGCCCCGAGGCGCCCGCAGAGCCGACGTTGCCCATGCCTCCGAAGGGGAAGCCCCAGCCAAAGCCGCCCGTGCCGTCAAACGGGTCGCCCTGCGGCTGGCGCGGGGAGCCCCCGTAGCCCCCAAACGGGCTTCCAGAGCGCATCGCGTCGTAGCGGCGGCGCTTGTCCTTGTCGGAGAGCACCGCGTAGGCCTCTGAGACCTCCTTGAAGCGTTCCTCCGCGTCCGGGGCCTTGTTGACGTCCGGGTGCAGCTTGCGGGCCTTCTTCTGGAAGGCCTTGCGAATCTGCTCGTCGGTGGCGTCATGCTCCACCTCGAGGATGGCGTAGTAGTCTTTCTCGGTCATTGAGGCCATGGGGTACGTGGCTCCTGTCTCGTCGGTCGCGGCTGCACCATGCGCGAGCGCCCGCGCCCCGGAGGTACGGGACGCGGGCGCAGCCGTGACGCCGCTCATGTGGTGGGTATTCTACCCAATGCGGCCTGCGGCTTGCCGCGCGCATAGAGTCGTGCTCAAAACCTACGCCGCAAAGGAGTTGTACTCCTCCTCGTTGACGGGCGGCTTGATGTCGCCGGCCTTGATCTTGTCGCCAATGGCGAGGGCGGCGTTGTAGAGGTCGTCCCCGATGAGCGAGTGCTCCTCGGGGATGCCCACGCAGTCCTCGGTCATGCCGAGCGACAGGTTGTCGCCGCCCTCGCTCTCGCCGTTCTTGATCTTCTCGGAGACGAGCTCGAGGCCCTTATCGACACGCTTGAGGGCGCTCGTGAGGATGTTGTCCGGGGCGAGGTAGCTCTGGTCCATGTCGACGCCGATGGCGTAGACGTTGGCCTCCTTGGCGGCCTCGATGGCGCCGGTGCCCGTGCCGCCGGCGGCGTGGAAGATGATGTCGCAGCCGTCGCCGATCATCTTCTGGGCGATGGACTTGCCCTTGGCGGAGTCGGAGAAGGTCTCGGCGTACTGGGAGTCGACCGTGACGTTGGCGCCCGTCTCCTTGTTGGCGTAGTTGACGCCGGCCTTGAAGCCCCACTCGAACGCGTCGAGCAGGTCGGAGGCGATGCCGCCCACGAAGCCCACCTTGCCGGCCTTGGAGAACTTGCCCGCGATGTAGCCCACCATGAAGCAGGACTCCTGGGCGCGGAACATCACGCCCGTGATGTTGGCGGCATTGTTGGGGTTGGCGTTGTCGATGATGCCGAAGCGCACGTCCGGGTTCTTGGAGGCGCACTCGACGAGGGCGTCCGCCATGTCAAAGCCGATGCCCCAGACGAGATTGGGCTCGGCGTCGACGGCCTTGTCGAGGTTGGAGGGGTAGTCGCTCTGCTGCTTGGCCTCGATGTAGGAGACGTCCCAGCCCTTCTCGCCGAGGGCCTGCATGCCCGCCCACGCGCTCTGGTTGAACGACTGGTCGTTGATGCCGCCCGTGGCGGCGCACATGACGGCCTTCCAGGCGTCGGCGGAGGCGCCCGACGCGGCCTCGGTGCCGGCCGTGGCGCCCGAGCCACCGCAGCCCACGAGGCCGAGGCCCGCGACGACGGCGAGGCCGCCCATGCCCTTGATGAACCCACGACGCGAGAGGTTGGCGTTGCGCATGCTATGTGCTCCCATCCCTGTGGGGGCCGATGTTTCCCGAACGGCCCGCCGCCTGCTACTTCGTCTTGAATTCTAACGTGATGCTTACAATTTTGCACCCCTTGGCAAGAATAAGCTTTTGCTTATGTATTCCGCAGATACCATCGCATCCGAAAGGGGCGGCCAGGCGCCCCGCCCATGGATTTGTCTCGCACACGCACAGGGGCACGGGGAGCGCCGCCCGGCATCTGATACGCTCGTGTCCGTCTAGCAGGCCGAAGGTCGGCCCAAGAGCATCCAGCCCCAGACAGGAGTGATATGGCAGAGTTCATCTACCAGATGTTCGAGGCCCGCAAGAGCGTGGGCGACAAGGTCATCCTCGACGACGTGACCCTGAGCTTCTTCCCCGGCGCCAAGATCGGCGTGGTGGGCCCCAACGGTATGGGCAAGTCCACCCTACTTAAGATCATGGCGGGCAAGGAAGAGGTCACCAACGGTGAGGCGCGGCTCACGCCCGGCTACACCGTGGGCCTGCTCGAGCAGGAGCCGCCCCTCGACGACGACAAGACCGTCATCGAGAACGTCCGGATGGCCTTCGGCGACGTGCTCGCCAAGGTGGCGCGCTTCAACGAGATCTCCAACGAGATGGCCGACCCCGACGCCGACTTCGACGCTCTCATGGCCGAGATGGGCAAACTCCAGGACGAGATCGACGCCGTGGGCGGCTGGGATCTCGACTCCCAGCTCACGCAGGCCATGGACGCCCTCCAGTGCCCCGACCCCGACACGCCGGTCAAGGTGCTCTCCGGCGGCGAGCGCAGGCGCGTGGCCCTGTGCCGCCTGCTCCTCGAGGCCCCCGACCTGCTCCTGCTCGACGAGCCCACGAACCACCTCGACGCCGAGAGCGTGCTCTGGCTTGAGCAGTTCCTCCACAAGTACGAAGGTGCGGTTCTCGCCGTCACGCACGACCGCTACTTCCTCGACAACGTGGCCGAGTGGATCTGCGAGGTCGACCGCGGCCACCTCTATCCCTACAAGGGCAACTACTCCACATACCTCGACACCAAGGCGGCCCGCCTCGAGGCCCAGGGCCAGAAGGAGGCCAGGCTCGCCAAGAGGCTGCGCAACGAGCTCGAGTGGGTGCGCTCGAGCCCCAAGGCACGCCAGGCCAAGAACAAGGCCCGTCTCGAGCGCTACGAGCAGATGGAGGCCGAGGCCCAGGCCGATCGCGGCGTGGACGTCACGGACATCAAGATCCCGGTGGGCCCGCGCCTGGGCTCCAAGGTCCTCGCGGCCGAGCACCTCTCCAAGAGCTTCGGCGACCGCGTCCTCATCGACGACCTGTCCTTCGAGCTGCCGCGCAACGGCATCGTGGGTGTCATCGGCCCCAACGGCGCGGGCAAGTCGACCCTGTTCAAGATGATCGTGGGAGCCGCGAAGGCCGCCGGCAACTCCCCCGCGCTGGCAGACGCCCAGAGCGAGGAACCCACGAGCGGCACCATCACGCTGGGCGAGACGGTGCAGCTCTCCTACGTCGACCAGATGCGCGCCGGGCTTGACCCGAACAAGAACGTCTGGGAGGTGGTCTCCGGCGGCAACGACTTCATCGTCGTGGGCAAGCAGGAGATCAACAGCCGCGCCTACGTGGCGGCGTTCGGCTTCAAGGGTTCCGACCAGCAGAAGCCTGCCGGCGTGCTCTCCGGCGGCGAGCGCAACCGCTTGAACCTCGCACTCACGCTCAAGCAGGGCGGCAACCTGCTGCTCCTCGACGAGCCGACGAACGACCTCGACACCGAGACGCTCGAGAGCCTCGAGGAGGCGCTGCTCGCCTTCCCGGGCTGCTCGGTCATCACCTCGCACGACCGCTGGTTCCTCGACCGCGTGGCCACGCACATCCTGGCCTGGGAGGGCACCGACGACGCGCCCGGCACCTGGCACTGGTTCGAGGGCAACTTCGACGACTACCAGAAAGACCGCGTGGCGCGCCTCGGCGAGGAGGCCGCGAAGCCGCACCGCATCCACAGGAAGCTCACGCGCGACTAG
>UWSJ01000106.1 GCA_900549525.1 uncultured Coriobacteriaceae bacterium
ATCGTTCACCCGGACGATCAGCCGCGGCGCTATAAGAGCGTCATCAGCCACGTTGAGGTTGAGCTGCCAGAGAACCCGCAGCGTTACAGCGCCGTTCCCAACGCCACGCTCGAGAAGGGCATCTGGGGTGAGGCCGGCGTCAACGAAGCGCAGGTAGGCATGAGCGCAACCGAGACGCTCACCACCAACGAGCGTGTGCTCGGTGCCGACCCGCTCGTTCGCCTCGTGCCCGCGAAGGGCACTCCCGGCGAGGAGGGCTTCGAGCCGGAGGTGCCGGGCGGCATCGGGGAGGAGGACTTCCTCACCATCGTGCTGCCCTACGTCCGCACGGCCCGCGAGGGGGTGCTGCGCCTGGGGCGGCTGCTCGAGCGCTACGGCACCTACGAGATGAACGGCATCGCCTTCAGCGACGAGCGCGAGATCTGGTGGCTCGAGACCGTGGGCGGCCACCACTGGATCGCCAAGCGCGTGCCCGATGGCGCCTACGTCACGATGCCCAACCAGCTTGGCATCGACTCGTTTGACCTCGACGACGCGCTCGGCGTCGGTCAGGAGCACCTCTGCAGCGCCGACCTCCGTACCTGGATGGCCGAGAACCACCTCGACCTCACGATGGGCGCGGAGCATCTCGGGGCCGACGGCGTGCATGCGGTCTTCAACCCGCGCGAGGCATTCGGCAGCCACTCCGAGCGCGACCACGTCTACAACACCTGCCGCGCGTGGTACATCCAGCGCAAGCTCAACCCGAGCCAGGACTGGGACGGCCCCGACGCGGCCTGGCGCCCGGAGGACGACGACCTGCCCTGGGCCCAGGTTCCCGAGCGCAAGGTCACGATCGAGGACGTCAAGGACGTGCTCTCGAGCCACTACGAGGGGACGCCCTTCGACCCCTACGGAGACCTTGGCACGCCCGAGCAGCGTCGCCGCTACCGTCCCATCGGCATCAACCGACAGGGGCAGCTCGCCGTCATCACCATCAGGCCGGGCGCCCCCGAGGCCTGTCGCGCCGTGCAGTGGATGGCGTTTGGGTCCAACCCGTTCAACACGCTCGCGCCCTTCTACCCGCAGGTGAGTGACATGCCCGCCTACCTGCGCGACACCCCCGAGCGCGTGAGCACCGAGAGCTTCTACTGGGCAAACCGCCTCATCGCGGTCATTGCCGACGCGCACTTCGCCGACACCGTGAACGAGGTGGGCGGCTATCGCCAGCGTACCATGGCCTTCGGCCACCAGGTGCTGCGCGAGGCCGACGCGGAGGTCGCGGCGCTGGGGGAGGGCACCGGTGCGGAGGAGCTTGCGGCCGTGCTCGAGCGCGCGAACGAGCGCGTGGCGAGCCGTCTGCGTGACGAGACCGACGCCCTGCTCGCCCGGGTACTCTTCACGTCGAGCAACCTCATGCGGAACCGCTTCTCGCTGTCCGACCACTAGCGCACGGATGGCGGACGAATAGCGGACGCGCGGTCTGCGGACGTGCGACGTTCCGATGCGGGCCCCGGGTCATCGCGCCCGGGGCCCGCTTCTTCTGTGGCGCCCGCTACTCGGCCCGCGTGATGACGCCGCCGCCGAGCACCTCGTCGCCGAGGTAGGCAACCGCGTACTGGCCCGGCGCGATGGCGCGCTGGGGTTCGTCGAAGATGACGCGCACATGCCCGTCGGCAAGCGGCGTGAGGCTGCAGGGCTGGTCGGGCTGGTGGTAGCGCACCTTTGCCGCGGCACGCACCGTCTCGCCCGGCTCGCAGGGTGCCGCTCCGCTAATCCAGCTCCAGCCTTCGGCCAGAAGCTCGCGTCGCATGAGGTCTGCCGTTTCGCCAAGGGTGACGGTGTTGGCGCGCGTGTCGATGGCGCAGACGTAGAGCGGCCGGGTGCTCGCCACGCCCAGCCCCTTGCGCTGGCCGATGGTGTAGCGCAGGGCGCCGTGATGCGTGCCCAGCGCCTTGCCCTGTCGATCGAGGATGTCTCCGTCTCCCGGCGCGCTGCCCGTCCGCTCCTCGATGAAGCGCAGGTGGTCACCGCCGGGAACGAAGCAGATGCCCTCGGAGTCCTTCTTGTGCGCGACGGCCAGACCGGCTTCCTCGGCGATGCGGCGCACCTGGGTGGCCTTCACCATCCCGCCTAGCGGCAGCAGCACGTGCGAGAGCCGGGACTGGGTGAGGCCGTGGAGGAAGTAGCTCTGGTCCTTGCTGGCGTCAACGCCCTTGAGCAGGCGGTATGTGGCGCCGTGGTCCGTCTCCGCGCGCCGTCCGTCTCGATTGGCTTCCACGCGGGCGTAGTGGCCCGTCGCGAGCCAGTCGCACCCGAGGTCGAGCGCCCGCTCGAGCAGCGCGCCAAACTTGAGGTGGCGGTTGCACGCCACGCAGGGGTTGGGGGTGAGCCCCGCCTCGTAGGAGGCCACGAACGGCTCGATCACGTCGCGGTCGAACTGCCGGGTGTAGTCGAAGACGTGGTGGCGGATGCCGAGCCTCCAGCACGCCTCGCGCGCGTCGGCAACGTCGTCCACGCTGCAGCAGGTGCGCTCTCCCGGTCGGTCGTCCTCGTTGGCGGCGAGGCGCATCGTGGCCCCAACGCACTCGTAGCCGTCCTGAAGCAGCAGCCACGCGGCCACGCTCGAGTCAACGCCGCCGCTCATGGCGACGAGCACGCGCCCGCGGCTCACTGTGCCGCCCCGTCCTCGGGGAGCGCGTTTCCGGTGGCGGGTGCGTCGGGTGTGGCTATCCCGTTGGTCGTGCCGGGCACGTCGACCGTCGCGGGCGCATGCCATCCTGCCCGTGCCCGCAGCCGCTCGCTCACGCGCGCGACCGCCTCGGCGGCCCGATCGACGTCCTCCTCGTCGTTCTCGCGCGCGTCGAGGGAGAAGCGCAGGTAGCCCTTGGCCTCGTCCGCGCTCACGCCCATCGCCGCAAGCACGTGGCTCTCCTCCACGGCACCCGCCGCGCAGGCCGAGCCCGCGCTCACGCACACATCCATCTCGTCGAGAAGGACGAGCGAGCTCTCGTGGTCGGTGCCACCAACGGCGACGGCGAGGATGCCCGCCAGACGGAGCTGCCTCTCGGCGGGCCCGAGGACGCGTACGCCCCCGAGCGCAAGCAGCCGCCCCTCGAGCCGATCGCGCAGCGCCGCCGTACGGCTGGCATTGGCGTCCAGGCTCGCGCACGCCTCCTCGAGCGCCGCCGCCATGCCTGCGGCCCCGGCGACGTCGGTCGTCCCGGCGCGGTGCCCGCGCTCCTGGCCTCCGCCCATGACGAGCGACTCGGGCACGAGCCTGTGCGAGCACACGAGCGCGCCCGTGCCGCGCGGCCCGTGGAACTTGTGCGCCGAGAGGCTCAGCAGATCAAAGCCGTCACGCGTGAAGTCCACGGCAAGGTGTCCTGCCGCCTGCACGGCGTCGGTGTGGAAGAGGGCCCCGCGCTTGCGTGCCGCGCGGCAGATGTCGCGGACGGGCTGGACGGCCCCCACCTCGTTGTTGGCGTACATCACGGACACGAGGCAGGTGTCCTCGCGCATGGCCGCCTTCGCGGCGGCGACGCTCACGACGCCCGCGGCGTCCGGGCGCACGAGCGTCACCTCGAAGCCGCCGCCAAAGGGGCCGTCGGGGCTCGCGAGGCGCTCGAGCATGCGCAGGACGCTCGGGTGCTCGATGGCGCTGGCGACGATGTGCCGCTTTCCCTCGCGCGCCCCGTATGCGGCACCGGTGAGCAGGGCCTGGTTGTTGGCCTCGCTGCCACCGCTCGTGAACGTCACCTCGCTTGGGCGTGCGCACAGGCAGTCGGCGACGCGCGTCCGGGCGTCCTCGAGCACGCGAAGGGCGGCGTCGCCGGCGCTGTGCTGGCTCGAGGGGTTGGCGAAGGCGTCTTTGGCGTAGACGGCGTTCATGGCGGCAAGCGCGCTGTCAGAGATGCGCGTCGTTGCGGCGTTGTCGAGATAGACGAGCTTGGGCATGGCTTCTCCGGTCGGTCGTTCCTGCCCCGTGAGTGTACAGGCCCTTGGGCGTCTATGCCTCGGCGGCCACGCCGTGTGGGGCGGAGGGAGCGTGGCGTTCGGCCTCGTGGAGGTGAAACGGGTCTGAGTTGTAGCGCTTGAGAAGCTCATAGGCCTCTTCTGGTGTGGGTATCAAGGTTGCCCCCCTCGTTGTCGCTGCGTGCGGCTGTCGTCGTGTCTCGACTGAGCAATTGGCGTCGCTCGCGCACATTTCCATTAACCCTACTACCCATCATCCTATAGAATTGGTGGGAAATAGATTCGACGTTCGCGACGCGTTTGGCCTCCTGTCCCTCAGGAGACGGCAGACTCGTCGCGGGCCGTGGGAGGCACTCATGCTCGTATCCACCAAGGGCCGCT
The DNA here is from genome assembly GCA_900549525.1 of uncultured Coriobacteriaceae bacterium. Lineage (GTDB taxonomy): Bacteria > Actinomycetota > Coriobacteriia > Coriobacteriales > Atopobiaceae > Parolsenella. The sequence continues at coordinate 4,336 of UWSJ01000106.1, forward strand.
ACGCCCTCCGTGTCATGATCGACCTTGCAGAGCACGTGGGCGAGGGGTACCTGCCCCTTCGTGACATCGCGCGCAGGCAGGACATCTCTGAGAAGTATCTCGAGAGCATCCTCAAGGTGCTCGTGCGGGCGCGGCTCATCGAGGGCCTGCGCGGCAAGGGCGGCGGCTACCGTCTTACGCGGGACGTCGGCGACTACACCGTGGGGGAGGTGCTGCGCCTCACGGAGGGCTCGCTCGCCCCGGTGTCGGGGCTCGATGACCCGCAGGCGTTTCGCGTGGAGGAGACGCGATGTCACGAGATGTGGGACAGGCTCGACCACATCATCAACGACTACCTCGACGGCATCTCCATCGCCGACCTGTGCGTGACTTCGCTCGCGGGCAACGACTACGTGATCTAGCGCGGAAGAGAAACGAGGCCGAGGCGCGCCTGCGTCCCGGCCTCGGGTTGTGCTGGTGCGCCCTGAGCGATTCGAACGCTCGACCGACGGATTAGAAGTC
>UWSJ01000107.1 GCA_900549525.1 uncultured Coriobacteriaceae bacterium
TGCGCGCAAAGAGGCTCGCGCGCTCGTGCTTGCGCACGGGCACATCGCCGATGACGACCATGGCGCAGCCGCCCCGGGCGATGCCCGCGATGCGTCGCACGTAGGCGTCGTGCGGCAGGCCAAAGGTCGTGGGCGAGAACACGATGCGATTCTTGAGCGTGGCACCCCTGCCCTCGGGCCCCAGGTGCAGCGGAGACGCTATGGCGGGAAACTCCTCGGCCATGTGCCCCCCCTCGACGAAACTGTCACGTCCGACCAACCATGACACGAACGCGGCAGAAAAGCGCGCAGATTACGTAACCCTCACGGAAGCTCCGCGAGTCGGCGAGCATGCCGGTGAAGTTGCCGAGAAGCCCCTGCTCCGCAAACATCGTGAGTGGCTTCTTCATACCGGAGAACGTGTCGTTGAACCACCAGGCGTTGCCGAACTGCATGCGCATCTTGAGCTCGCCGCCCTGGAAGGATCCGCAGAGCGCCGCCACGGCCAGCCAGTCGGCGTCGTTCAGGCTGTAGAGGTTGACCTTGGGAAGGCCCCCGTCTGCTCGGCCGCGTCAAAGAGCAGCTTGTGCTGGTAGACGAAGTCCGGCTGGTGGCAGCACGCAGAAGCCGTTCTCTGCCTCCTCGGCACGCAGCTGCTTGTGGTACTCGAGCGTGTCGGCGGGGTTGTCGGTCGTGCAGATGCACTTCACGTCGAACTACCGGATGAGGCCCTTGGCGTGGTACTCCGGCGTGGCGAGCAGCGCGTTGGCGCGATTCCAGATCTCCTCGGCATTGGCGCGGTTGACCTGGAGGCCGATGCCAAAGACGCGGCGCGGCTCCAGGTGGCTCCGCTCGTAGATGGGGTTGCCCGGCGCCTTCTGCAGCGCGTCAACGAAGGCGAGGTACTTGGCATGGTCGTGGTAGAGCTTCTTCGCTCGCGGGGTCGTGGGCAGGAAATCGTCGTTCAGCAGCATGGTCTGCATCCCTTCTGTGCAAGCGGGCCGCGCGCCCTACTCCGCGAATGGGCCGCGTGGCCTACTCGCCCTTCTCGGACTTGTCCACGGCTTCCCAGAGGCCGTTGATGTAGGTGATGCCTAGCGCACGGTCGAAGAGGCCGTAGCCGGGCCTGACCGTCTCGCCCCAGATCATGCGGCCGTGGTCGGGGCGGATGAAGCCGGTGAAGCCGTTGTCGTGCAGGATCTTGACGATGCGGTACAGGTCGAGCGAGCCGCAGCACGAGAGGTGCGGGGCCTCGTAGAAGTCCTTGTTGCCGGGAATCTCGGGGTGCAGGTACTTGATGTTGCGCACGTGGGCGAAGTGGATGCGGCCGCGCTTCGTGAACTCCTCGAGGATGGCGTAGAGGTCGTTGCCCGGTTCCTCGGCGATGGACCTGCAGCAGAGCGTGATGCCGTTGCAGGGTGTAGTCGAGGTCGCTCTTCACCCAGTCGAACACGGGCATGAAGTTGTAGCAGATGACCTTCACGCCAAACCGTGCGAGGTTGCGGATGGTCTGCTTGTAGTTCTCGATGTAGCGGTCGCGGCTGGGCAGGCCGACCTTGATGTCGTCGTGGATGTTGACCGACTCGATGACCTTCATCGTGAGGCCGTGCGCGTGCACCTCGTCCACGAGCGCCTTGATGCGGTCGACCGGCCAGACCTCCCCCACCGGGATGTCCATGATGCAGCCCACGACGCCCTGGACGCCCGGGATCTGACGGATCTCGTCGAGCGTCACCTTGTCCTGCCCGGGACCGTACCAGCGAAACGTCATTTCCATGCGAGGTTCCTTTCCGTAGAGGCGGTGTCCGAAGGGGTTACACGTACTTCTCGATCGTGGCACGAACGGTGTCGGGCCCAGCGAGCTCTTCGGCGAACATGCGCTCGACCTTCTCGCCAATGCCCAGGTCGTAGAGGTTCACGATGAAGATTTCGGTGTTGGAGAGGATGGGATCCACACAGCCGTGGATGGTGGCCGCGTCGGTCGCGCCGAGGGAGAGCGGGCGAGGTGCGCCTGCAGCTCGGCCAGCAGCGGGTCGGGACTGGGCGTGAAGGCCTCGCCCCTGTCGTCCACGCCGACGAGGCGGCGCCGCCGTGAGCCTTGATGAGCTCGACGTCGGCGAAGCCCTCTGAGGCGAGCTTGTCGGCGACCTCGGAGGACGGGTTGGGCGTGATGCGTTCGATCATCGACCACGGGAAGCTCACGCGGCGCTCGTCGGAGACGTAGTCCACGAAGGCGGCGTCGACCTTGCCGACCTCGAGCCAGCCGCGCGCGACCGTGGTGACGCTGTCGCGGAACTTGTGCCCGTTCTGGGAGAAGTTGTCGGTGGTGACCATGGCGATGGGCGCGGCTCCGGCAACGAAGCGGGCGTGGAGCATCGCGGCCACGATGTCCATGGAGGTCTTAGGCACCTCGGGGCCGGCCGCCATCTCCTCGCGAGCGGCGGGGGTCAGCTCCCCGGGGGCGTCGGTGAGGCCGTGGCCCTTCTCGGTGATGGTCACGGTCACGAGCTGGAGCTCGGGGCTCTCGAAGTAGCGTCGAAGCTGCTCGTAGTCGGCCGGGCAGCTGGGATGGGCGAAGAGGCTCGACGCCACGCTCGCGTGCACCGTCTTCCGGAGCGTGCCGTCCGGGCACATCACGACCTCGTGCACATCGTTGTCGAAGGGACGCCAGACCTTCTCGACGGCATCGGGGTGGCGCAGGTCGACGACGAGCCCTCGTCGAGCAGCCCCTTGTCGAGCAGCTGCTGCGCCACGTCGGCGTGGAAGGTGCGGAAGAGGTTACCGCCGCCGATGTGGATCCACCGCGGCTGCGCGGCGCTGGCCGCCTTGGCCTTCTCGACGTCGAACGCAGGTAGGCGCACCCCCGCGGCCTCGAATTCGGCCCGTTGATTCTGCCAGTGCTTCAGAGAGAGCATCTTGCCTCCAATGGCTGTGCAATCTGGCATATCAATTTCACAACGTGATTTTGGTACTGAGCAGAATTATGATGATTTACTTGCGACATTAATCCTGTGAACGGTAGGTTATTCTCCGTAGTCGGTTAAACGCTGGGCAATTCTCTGTGCAGATATCATAGCAGCGTTCGATTAACTAATATACTAATTATGAGATATTGAGGCATGGATTCGAGAAAACTGTTGCGTCGCATGGCAGGCAGGCACGAGGCGAAAGGTCGGGCAGCAGACGCGGGACGCTTGCCTGCGGGCGCAAGCAGGAGGGAATCATGAGCGAGGTCACAAGCCAGCAGGATCAGGCCTATGCGAGGATTCGCGACGGCATCATATCCGCCCGCTACAAGCCGGGAGACCGCCTCTCCATGCGTGGTCTGACCGAGGAGCTGAACATCGGGCGCACGCCGGTTCGCGAGGCGCTGGTGAGACTTGCCCAGGAGCAGCTGGTGCAGACGGTTCCCCAGAGCGGGACATACGTCTCCCTCATCGACCTCGACGCCGCCGAGAACGCCCGTTTTGTCCGCGAGAACCTCGAGACGGAGGTCGCCGGCGAGTGCTCTGCCCGCATCGACCGGCGGGGCTTCGTCATGATGGACGAGATCATGCGCAAGCAGGAGGACGCTGCCGCGCGCCGCGACAGCCTGGCGCTTTTCCAGAACGACAACCTCTTTCATCGGCTGATGTTCATCATCGCCGGGCGAGGCGAGGTCTGGAACTGGCTGGAGGCCATGGCCGTCAACCTCGATCGATTCCGCTGGCTGTCGATCCTGACCGAAGGGCTCGACTGGCGCGACATCCTCGACCAGCACTACCAGCTGTGCGACGCCATCGTCAACCATCGTCCAAACGAGGCCCGCTACCTCGCCTCCGTCCATCTGCACAAGATGCTGGCGGATGAGAAGCGCGTCATGGAGCGCTATCCCGACTATTTCCGAGAGAGATGACGGGCCGCGAAGTGCTCTTGCGACCAAAAGCGCAGCGAATGTATGGGTTTTTGCGGCAGGCCCTCAGCAGACCGCAAAAACGAGAAGACCCGCAGGCCATCTACCTGCGGGTCTTCTAATTAGCAATCGCGCGCTACTTGGCCGATGGGCGAAAAACCCATACATTAACTGCACTTTGCCCTATGGCGCGCCCAACCGGCCCGGTTTGGAGCCCCAGAAACCCTACGCCACAGGCTTGGGCTTGCCTGCCTCGTCCATCTCGGCCACGAGCCGCTCATCGTGCTTACCGTCGTCATCGCGCTCGAGCGCCGGGATGAGCATGCGGTAGGCGTTCTCGGTGGCGTTCTTGCGGGAGCTCTTCTTGGCGTACATCTTCACCGCACCGGTGGTCTTGATGATGGACTGCAGCGTACCGGCGCCCGCGACGCAGCCGCCCGGGCAGGCCATGCCCTCGAGCAGATACCCGTTGTACTTGCCCTTCACGGCAGCCTTCATCATCTTGCGGCACTCGTTCAGGCCCTCGGCGTTCACCACGTTGACTTCGCGGTCCGGGTAACGACGATGGATCGCGTTCACCACGGCCGTCGCCACGCCGCCCGCCACGGCAAACCCGCGACCGTCGGCGCTCGCCACGTCAAAGTCGCCGCCCTCGCCCGCAAGCTTGGTGTAGTCGATCTCCTTGGCGTCCATCATGCCCGCCATCTCCTCGAAGGTAAGCACGAAGTCCACCTCGCTCTTGACGCTCTTGCGCATGGCTTCGAGCTTCTTGGCCGAGCACGGCCCCACGAACACGATCTTGGCGTCGGGGTGCTGCTGGCGAATCAGGCGCGCCGTGAGCGTCATGGGCGTGAGCGCCATCGAGACGCAGTCGGCGTGCTTGGGGAACTCCTTCTTGGCCATGACCGACCACGCCGGGCAGCAGCTCGTGCCC
>UWSJ01000108.1 GCA_900549525.1 uncultured Coriobacteriaceae bacterium
CGTGGATTGAAACGTACCAGTTATGCGTTGAGCGCTCACCCACAAATCGTCGCGCCCCTCGCGGGCGCGTGGATTGAAAGAAAGCGAACAAAGGAGATAACCTTGGCCGAACGATTCGACCCATACAAGACCGGGGAATGGACACAGGAGGACGTCATCCTCGCCGTCATGGTCTATTCCCACGCCCTGAGCAGGGCATACCGGTTCAGGGACTACGAGAAGTACCTGCACGACCTGGACATCGACGGGCTCCCCGACGCCTCCGCGGCCGCGCTGGCGCAATGCGTCATCGACATGCCCGCGTTCGACGACGGGCTGACCGAGGACCAGCGCAAAAAGCTCATGGCCCGCATGCCCGTCCGACCGGTCATCGACCTCGTACCCGACGGACAGAAGTACGTCATCGACCATTCCGACACCGTCGGATTAAGGTACTGACGCCTACCCGACCACGGGTAGAATCGAATCGGAAGACACGATTCGAACATAGGCGGAAAATACGGTGCACACCAACCTGCACCTGGAGGACTTCGACCGGGCCCTGGCCGATCTGGACCGACGGCTCAAGGACCAAGGCTGCGACCCGATCGACATCCACGCCATCGGCGGCTACGCGCCGATGTTCCACGGATTGCGCAAGCTCGGAGCCACGGCCGACCTCGGCACTGTCACGCCGAACTGCCTGCCGGATGTCGTCGCGCCCCTCGCGGGCGCGTGGATTGAAACGGCGTGTCGCTCGCCACGGCGTCAGACGTGTCCTGTCGCGCCCCTCGATTGAGGGCGCGAACGTTTTTCCGTGCCTCAGGCGGCCAATCCGATGCTCCCTCTGTAGTCGCTTGGGATCATCCACCCGAGCGGTTCCTCGATGCGCCCCTCGTTGTGGGACACGAGGCATGCGCCCGGCATCGCGACGAGCTCCTCCATGGCCACGCCTTTCCGGCCGCAGTGGAAGAGAGATTCGTTCCCGAGCCTGCCGAGGAGGCCCCCATGGCCGGGTTGCCAGGCGCGCGCCTTCTCCGACGTCGACCGGGTGGGCCCGTTGGCCCCGCATATCGAGATCCGGCGCCACCGTGGCCGGCGTGGGCCGCCGGACGCCCGCCCGGCGACAGCCTCCTGCAGGCAAGCCCGAGGCTCCTGTTCGCGGGCCCGGCGTTTGGCGGCGCCGGGATCGCCCGAGAGGCGAGCTTGCCGCCGAAGCGGCCGGGGACGGGCGGGAGGCGGCACCTCCCGGTGGGGACGCCGAACCCGGTCATGTCGGAGGGCCGCGGCGCGTTCGGGGCGTCTGCGCGGAAGCGGCGCTTCACCAGGTCGTCCGGCGCCCCGGGGGGGACGGTACGAGACAATCGACGGCAGGAGGGCCAGACTCGGCATGACGGCCTAGCCTCGGTCCAAGAAATCGTCCGTATCCTCATATCGCTTATAAAGAGTAAGGGGCTTGCCTAGTTTAGGGGCCTCCTGCGGAGTTCGGGCAGCAGGAACCTGTACATGTCCCCGCCCCTCATGTTGAACCTGAGCTCGCACTCCCTGAGATGGAGGTAGAAGCCCTCCTTGGCGATCCCCTGGTATTTTACCGGCCGGTTCTTGGCGAACCCCCAGAAGCTCTCGACGCCGTTGATGTGGTTGCCGGGGTCGCCCCGCTCCGCGAACTCGTTCTCACCGCGCCTCACGCGGTAGTGGTGGCGGCAGCCCCGGTCGACGAGGCCGCCGTGGGATGAGAGGCCGTCGGTGCACATGGTCGAGCCCTTCGAGACCTTGCCCTCTGTGACCCGCGTCGACGTCTTCCTGGAGGCGTCGGGGACGATCTGCGCGTAGACCTTCCCGCCGCGCTCGAGGGGGCCGAACACGACGGTCTCGCCCCGCGCCCCTCGACCGCGCGCGCCCCTCGCGCGCCCCGCCCCGAAGTGGCTCTCGTCCGCCTCGGCCTCCCCCTCGAAGGGACTCGCCGCCTCGCAGACCTCGGCGATCCGGGCCCGCAGGAGGCCGTAGCAGCGGTTCGCCGTGTTGCGGTTGAGACCGGTCGGCTCGGCGGCGGACAGGGCCGTCGCGTCGGCGCAGAACAGCCTCGGGAGCCCCCTGAGCTCGCGCTCCGAGAGGTGGGATTTTGCGACGTGCTTATTCTTCGGTCTGTTTCCGCTGGCCATGGCCCAATTCTAGGTCTTTAGCAGACGCTAAACTAGGCAAGCCCCAAAAGTAATAACTGCTTTTGGCTCGGTTGGCTCGGATATCGTTCAAGACTTCTTCTCCGGCTCTGCCACCACTGCTCACGCGGTCATGAAGCTCAACGCCGAGGACGGGGGCAACCGCAAGTTCATCATGGTGCAGCTGCCCGAGGTCTGCGACGAGAAGCCGGAGGCCACCAAGGCCGGCTACCGCACCATCTGCGAGATCGGCGAGGAGCGCATCCGCCGCGCGGGGGAGAAGATTCGCGAGGAGGTCGAGGCCGCCAACGCACAGCTCAAGCTCGGCGAGGAACCCAAGAAGGTTCCGGACATCGGCTTCCGCGTGCTCAAGATCGACTCGTCCAACTTCGAGGACGTCTACGCCACGCCGGAGGACACGAGCCAGCAGGCCCTCTTCGACCTCGCCGACAACCTGAAGCCCGACCGCACTCCCGAGGACCTGCTCTTCGAGGCCCTGCCCGCGTTCCAGATCCCGTTCTCGGCTGCAATCGAGCGCATCGACGTCGCGGGCTTCTCCGCCTTCGACGTGGACGGGGACACGCTCATCGCCTGCTTCGACACGGGCATCACCAACGACGCCATCACGGCCATGGCCAAGCGCGAGCCCAGCTACTGCGTCGTCCGCGACGCGAGCTTCGCCGACGCCGCCGCTGCCGTCAACTTCGAGCAGATCTTCAAGACCATGAGTCCCGCCACCCTCTGCAAGGTGATCTAGGTGCTAGGGTCGCTCCCGAAAGAAGGAGTCGCGCACCGCGCGCCACGCCCCATCTTGCGAGCAATGCGACATGGAGAAGACATATACGGTGGCAGTGCGGTCATCAACGGCAAAGTACAGGTGATAACTGCCGAATCGTTTCCACCGTACTTCCACGCCCGGCTCTGCGCTCAGCTCGTGGTGAAGCGGGTTATTCCGAGGAAACTCCGTGAGAGAATTCGCGGCACTGTAAAAAGCCTCGAGAAGCTTGTGCGCCGCCTGAGGGGAGCCGAGGGTCTCCCTGATGTAGCCGAGGGATATGTCGAGCTGAATCAGGGCCTGGCTGCCCGTCTTGACGCTATAGGCTATATCGCTTCCGCAGCTCTGCAATTGCGTCCTCAAGTGGAATGGAGTTACCGTTCATGCAGTCCTCAAAGTCGCGTTTGATGAGCGCAATCTGCTCGGGTGATAGTTTCGGCTCATCAGGGACGTGGACGGAGGGGTCAATGACGGTCAGTGGCCTGCGCCCCTCCTTGCTAATGATGAGGGGGCGCCCTTCCGCCTTGTCGAAGGCGTCGAACACCTCGTCGTGTACAAGCATTGCCTCAGCAGGTGCCATCATGCGCTCCTCTCTCGTTCTGACCATTCTGCCCCGGTGCCTGGACACGGGGACGGCAGGCAGGTAATACCCATGCAGTTCAAGTTCACCATCCAGCCGTACCAGACGGACGCCGCAGACGCCGTGGCCAGCGTGTTTGCGGGCCAGCCCTGCCAGGCGCCGTTTGAGAACGTGCGCGACCTGGGCAGCGGCAGGGCGGACCGCACGGGGACGGTTTCGCTCGTCGACCAGATGACCGACGACGCGGGCTATGCAAACGCCCCCGTCCGCCTGAGCGAGGCAGAGCTGCTCGACAACGTGCGCGCGCAGCAGCGGCGCTTCTCCGTGCCGGAGTCCTCCTCGCTCGCCAAGGGGCCGGGAGCGGCGGCGCTCGACGTGGAGATGGAGACGGGAACCGGCAAGACCTACGTCTACACCAAGACCATCTTCGAGCTCAACCGGCGCTTTGGCTGGTCCAAGTTCGTCATCGTGGTGCCCAGCGTGGCCATCCGCGAGGGCGTGGCCAAGTCTCTCGCCGTCACCGAGGGTCACTTCTTCGTGCTCTATGGCAAGCGCATCTGGAGCTCCGTCTACAACAGCTCGCGGCTGAACGAGATCGACCAGTTTGCCCAGCGCGCTGACATCTCGGTCATGGTCATCAACACGCAGAACTTTAACAAGTCCATGAAGGAGGGTGGCACTTCCAAGGATGCACTCGTCATGTTCTCAGAGCGCGACGACTTCGGCAGCCGCCGGCCCATCGACGTGCTGGCGGCCACGCGCCCCGTCATCATCAGTGGCCCGGGGCGGCGAGGGGTCGGACGACGAGAGCGCCTACGACCTCATCTTGCGCAACAAGGGGCGTCTGCTCTCCTTTGACGAGCCGTGCCGCTTCGTTTTCTCCCACTCCGCCCTGGCAGAGGGCTGGGACAACCCCAACGTGTTCCAGATCTGCATGCTGCGCGAGGTCCACAAGGACAAGGCCAAGCGCCAGCAGGTGGGCCGAGGCCTGCGCCCGCGCGTTGACCAGCAGGGCGTGCGGCAGGACGCGGGCGTGCTGGGCGAGGACGAGGTGCAGCGCGTGAACCAGCTCACGGTGGTGGCGAGCGAGGGCTATGCGAGCTTCGTGGGAGACCTGCAGAAGGAGACCGTGGAGCGCCTGCGCGCCCGGC
>UWSJ01000109.1 GCA_900549525.1 uncultured Coriobacteriaceae bacterium
TCGGAAACGGCCGAAATTACATCAACATTGAACGCATTGGCAAGGCGATACTGCAGGAGACGAGAGACGGCGTTGCCGGCATTGCACACCACTACGACCCTCGCAGCCCCGTCCCGTACGTTGGCGAGCTTCTCGACGGACGAGGCAAAGTACAGCGTGAGAAACGCCGCTTCGTCCTCCCTGACGGGAGTTCCCACAAACCTCTCGACCTCGCCCATCGCCTCGCGCACCTGTGCGTGAAGCCTTCCGTACTTGGATGCCACCTCGCCAACGAGCGGATTGACAATCTGCATCTTGAAGAGCATCCGATACGTGAGGGGCATGAGATGGGCGACGATCATGCCCGGCAGCTCTGCGTCTCGCGAAAAGTCGAAGCCATGGCCCTCCTCAACCTGAGCAATGAGCTTTTGCGCAACGACTTCCAGGTCAAAGGGATAGTTTCCCACCTCACGCGTGTCTGAGGGGAGGGACTGGAGCAGCATGCCCATGTAGTACGACTCGTCCTCGCCCAGCTCTCGGTTAAGCAGCTCCGAGGCCTTGGCGACTACGAAGCGCGCAAGCTCGAAGCTCGCCGAGCCCCTCAGGTGCTCGCGGTCCTCCGCCGTCAGTCCCCATGACAGGTTCTGTCTGCGCTCAAGCGAGGCAACCACGAGATTCATGAGCACGATATGACGAATGTCCCGCTCGTAAACGCCCGGCAGCACCCCTTCCAGAACACGCTCGAGCTCCACCAGACGGTCTTCCAAAACAAGCCCGTTCGACGAAGAGAGGCCAGCGGCCCCATGCGCCGTGTCGCAGCCGCCGCCCTGAGAGCAGGCGCGATCAACGAGGCGGCCCATCTCGTTCACGAACGAAGACAGGCCCCTGGCGCCCCTGACCGGGCAGGCATCCTGGAGGCCGGCGATGAGTTGGCCTCTCCTTGAGAATTCGTTGCCCACCACCCGATACCCGCAGGATCGCTCATAGGTAAGTTCGCAGCGCTGACGCTCCAGCGAAGTCCTGAGCGCCGATATGTCGTTGCTGATCGTGCGTACGGAAACACCAAGACCCGCGGCAAGGGAGTCGGTAGTATGCCTGCCCTCCGAGCACATGAAGGCAAAGAGCAGGAACAGTCGGCGGTCGGAAGAGACGGCGACGTCTATGGGGCTTTGGTCCTCCCACATCTCGTCGAGGAACTCCTGGACTCGGAGCCTGCTGTCATCCGTGATGCGGATTCCGGCACCTGGGATACGCTCAAGCTTGGTGAGCCCACGGGCCTCGAGGAGGCGGTCGGCCTCGTCGAGCGCATACAGCGCGGCGCGCTTGCTTAGGCCAAGCTCACTGGCAAGACGCTCTGCACTAAGGAATTCCCTAGCCGCGACAAGCTGGCGGAGTATCACGAAGACGCGCTTCTTCATCGGCAGACCACCTCCCCTCGACCCTCGCGCGGCGCCAATCCAGCATCGCGCTCGATAGATTCCCGAATAACGATTCTCAACCGTTCAAGGCGTCAACGACGGCGCACCGATCTTCGTCGGTTTTCGCCCTTCTGAGCATGTCAACCGCTCTGGAGTCCGCAAGAAAGCCGACGATTCTTCGTAGCTGGTTCAAATGCTCGCTGCTGTTCCGCGAGGCTATGATGCACACGAGCCAAACCGGGTCGTTGGCGTCGCTCCCGAAGGCAACGGGATGCTCGAGCGTCACGAGGCTCAGCCCCGTCGCCAGAACGCTGTCGGACGGCCGGGAATGCGCGAACGCCATCCCCGGCGCAAGAACAAAGTACGGCCCAAACATGTCGAAGGCCTCGTTCATCTCGGTCACGTAGCCTTGGGTTATCTTCCCCTCGTCAATGAGGACGTCCGCCGCCTTCTGTATAGCGTCCCGGCAGTCGGTAGCCTCGACACGCAGGCGTACGTCTTCGTAGGCAAACGCGTTGCCAACCCCCTCGACGTCTTTTGCCATGTTCCCGCCTCCCCTCCTCTCCCAAATCCTCTAGAAGAGCGCGTCCTCGAGTGCGAGGCACAACGTATGGTATATGGGCAGATGCAAGTCCTGGATCTTGTACGTGTCCGTCTCCGGCACGCTCACCGTAACCGTCGCGAGTTGCGAGATGGCTCCGCCCCCGCTGCCCGTAAGCAGGATGGTCGAAATCCCCTTCGAGCGTGCTACCTGTACCGCATACAGCACGTTCTTGGAGTTTCCCGAGCTAGACAGGCAGAGGAGAACGTCTCCCTCCCGCCCGTAGCCCTCAAGCTCCTGGGCGAAGATCAAATTCGGGTCGACGTCATTGGCGAAGGCCGTAAGCAAGGCCCCCTGGCTGCCAAGGGCAAGTGCCGGCAGAGAAGCCTCGAGATGGCTGGCCAGATACTCCCCCGTCTCGCCCGCCTCATCGCGAAGGGCCTGGGCACGGCCTTCCGATACGGGCCTCGGCTTGTGGAAGCACTTCATAAGCTCTCCTACGATGTGCTGGGAGTCGGAGTAGCTGCCCCCGTTCCCGCATGTAAAGACCGTCCCGCCATTGGCGGCGGCATGGAGAAGCACCTCGCAGGCCCTTGTGATGTCAGACTCGCACTCGCCGAGCCTCGGATACCGCCGAATGAGGTCGGCAACCCACCGCTCGGTCACGCTCGCTTCGACCCCCCGTCCGTGAGTCGCGGCTTCCACCTCGCTCTCGACCATCGCTACTTCGCCGCCTTGACATCGGCAGCCGAAGCCTCACGCTTGCCCTTGACATACGAACCGATCCCGAAGACGAGAGCCAGGAAGGCCACGAGCCCCCAGACGCCCATGCGGCCGAAGAGCGCCCCAAGCTGGCCGACGACGATACCCACGACCGCAAAGTCGGCATCGCCGAAGGTGGAGTTGGCAAAGCCGAGCTGCCCAAGAAGCGGGAGCATGATGGCCGGAAGCAGCGTGATGAGGGCACCATTGAACACGCCGGCCACGACGGTTCCGCGGAATCCTCCGACGGCGTTGGAGAGCACGCCCACGCCGGCACCGACGAAGAACAGGTTCACGAGACCCGGAATCACGATGGGCAGGCCGGTGAACGGCAGGATGAAAAAGACGATCATGCCGCCTACGACGCTCGAGACGAAGCCGATGAGCACGGCGTTAGGAGCAAACGGGAAGAGCACGGGAACGTCAAGAGCGGGGACGGCCTCGGGGACGATCTTCTCGGAGATGCCCTTGAAGGCGGGAACGATCTCGGCGAGGATCATGCGAACGCCCTGCAGCACGACGACGAAGCCGCCCGCAAAGGTGATGCCCTGCATGATAGCGAACATGTAGATGTTGTCGCCCGCGGAGAGCTCAGTGGTAACCGCAGGGTCAGCAAAGGCGTAGGTAATAACGAAGAGCAGAATCATGACAATGCCGGTCGTGATGGCATTGTCCTTGAAGAAGCCAAGCTTCTTGGGGATCTTGACCTGCTCGGTCGACTTGGACTTGTCTCCGACGAGCCCGGCGATGAGCGGAGAGAGCGAATAGCTGATACCGTTGAAGTGGCCCATTGCCACGTTGTCGTTACCGGTGACCTTGCGATAGAACGGCTGCACCACGGCAGGAGAGAGCGTCATGACCGAACCCAGCAGGATGGATCCAACGACCACCTGCTCGACGCCGCTGAAGCCCACGGCGCTCAACACGGCGGCAAGCAGCGCGGACATGAACAGGATGTGGTGCCCGGAAAGGAAAATGTACTTGAACCTCGTGAAACGTGCGATAAGCACGTTGCAGAGGAAGCCGAAGGCCATGATGAGCGCCATCTCGGAGCCGAAGAGGCTCTCCGCCTCGCCAATGACCGCCTCGTTGGAGATCATGACTCCTTGAACATGGAACGCGCTCTCAAACGCTGGCGAAAGATTGCCAAGGGCGCCGGAAATGATACCGCCGCCCGAGGAGAGGACCACGAAGCCGATGACCGTCTTCAGGGTTCCCGACACGATCTGGTCAACGGACTTCCTCAGCGAGATGAGGCCGATGAGAGCCACGACACCGATGACGATTGCCGGTTGGTTAAAGAAGCTGTAGATAAAGTTCATGGACGTGCTCACCCCTTACCACCTGCATGGATATGCGTAACGCATCGCAGTTCACAGCGCGGGAGCCGGCCTCGCTTGAGCTGCGGGTAGAGCTGTCGGAGCCCGCAGTCATGCAGGCCCGAACGCACCATGCCCCGTTCGCCGCGGACGCCGAGGCACGCTTCCATACTTGGGGAGCACGTCACCAGTAGCCATAGAAAACCCCCGCAGGGAGCCTGTGACAGTCCCTGCAGAGATAAAGGCAGAATAATCGATAGAGCGATTACCTGCACTTACTAGTTATTCGTTATTAGGTTTTGGGTAAGACGCCGCCAGCTGGAGAGCACGGGGGTGTATCGCCAATCCACGGACGGTAGCAAACAGCGGGCGAGCGGACCTCCACCCACACAGCAGGCCGGCGCCCTCTGCACGATAAACGGCGGGAGCCCGGCCCATACCGGAGCGGAGGGCTGGGGACTTGCGAAGCAAGTGACCCTCCGCGGAGGTATGGAGTCGGGCTCCCCGGGACGGCTAGGCGTCAGGCGCTACCTACTCGTTGTCGCCAGCCGTCATCTGCGTGGCCGAGAGCTCGCC
>UWSJ01000110.1 GCA_900549525.1 uncultured Coriobacteriaceae bacterium
GATGCTCCGCGAGATGGACGGCCTGCCCGTGACGATCCGCCTGCTCGACCCGCCGCTGCACGAGTTCCTCGACGACCCGCGCCGCCTGGCAGTGCGCCTCGCCCACCTCGAGGACAAGGCCCAGGCCGCCCAGGGTGAGGAACGCGAGCGCCTCGTGGCGGAGGCGGCCGACGTGCGACGCTTGCTCGAGCGGATCGACGCGCTCAGCGAGGCCAACCCGATGCTGGGACTTCGCGGCTGCCGCCTGGGCTTTGCCTACCCCGAGCTGCCGCGCCTGCAGACGCACGCCATCGCCCACGCCACCGTCCGCCTCAAGCGCGAGGGGCGAAACCCGCGACCGCACATCATGGTGCCGATCGTGTGCCTCAACGCCGAGATCCGCGAGATGCGCTCCATCGTGGAGCGCGCGATCATCGACGTCGAGGCCGAGACGGGCGTACGCCTGGGCGAGATCCCCGTGGGCACGATGATCGAGCTGCCGCGGGCCGCCGTCATGGCCGACCGCATCGCGCGGCACGCGGAGTTCTTCAGCTTTGGCACGAACGACCTCACGCAGACGGCGCTCGGCTTTTCGCGCGACGACGTGGAGGGCAAGGTGCTGCCGAGCTACCTCGAGGGCGGCATCATCCCGAGAAACCCGTTCGAGACAGTAGACGAGGGCGTGGCCAAGCTTGTGGGCATGGCCGCCGAGCTGGGGCGCAGCGCCCGGCCGGGCATCTCGCTGGGCGTGTGCGGCGAGCACGGCGGTGACCCGGAGTCCATCGCCGCCTTCTACGACCTGGGAATCGGCTACGTGAGCTGCAGCCCCTACCGCCTGCCCGTGGCAAGGCTCGCCGCCGCGCAGGCCACGCTCACGAGCACGGCGCGGCCCTACGTGCCGCCGACGCCCGCCGTCGCACAGACGCGCGAGCGCCCGGCCTGGGCGCAGCAGGTGTAGCGGCGCGGGCACGGAAAGGGCGGCGGAGACGCTCGCGCGAGAGCGTCTCCGCCGCCCCTGTCGGCACTGTATGACAGGCCGCCCGGACCTACGCCCAGGCCAGCCCGCGCGCCTTGTCCCCTACTTGCCCGAGTAGCGCGCGGGCACGAGGCCGGCGTGCTCGAGCGCCGAGACGATCGGCACGATCACGACGAGCTGCAGGATGATGCCCGGCAGGCCCATCGCGAAGTAAGCAGCGCCCCACGCCGCGATCGAGTAGCTCCCGGCGGAGAAGATGAGCGCCTGCAGCACGCCGCCCACGATGCGGCCCACGAGCATGGACCCCACGAGCGACACGTAGAGGTCGGCCACCGCCTTGCCCGTGCGCACATATTGGGACAGCAGACCCGCGACCAGGCCGTACACCGCGAGCTCGCACACCATGGAGGGCAGCATCGGCGCGGGCGGCATGCCCGTGAGCGCGCTCGAGAGCGCCGGGGCCAGGATTCCGGCCACGAGGCCGGGAACGGGACCCACGAGCAGGCCGCAGACGAGCACCGGGACGTGCATCGGCAGCCAGACCATACCGGCGTTGGGAATTGCGTGGAAGAGCATCGGCAGCACCACGCCGAGCGCGGCGCACACGGCCGTTACCGCGACTTTCTTGACAGGGTTCATCCTCTTACCTCTTTCTCTCCAGATTCCAACCTATACCCTCGGGCCTCCATGGCCACGGAGAGGTCATCAGCGCGACGAAAGGCCGCGACAAAGATGGGCACGAGCAACCGCACGTAGCCGCTGAGGTAGGCCCAGGCCCGGCGCGGCCCCCGCAGCCGAGCGGACCCCGCCGCCCTGAGCCGCTGGGCGCGGGCGAGGTGCGCACACTCGTCCATGAGCGTGGGCACGAACTGGACCGTGACCCCCACCGTGAGCGCGACCACCTCGACCGGGACGCCGAGGCGCGCCAGGGGCGCGAGCAGGTCGCGCACGCCCGAGACGACCTGTTGGGGCCGCGTGGTGGCGCAGAGCAGCTCGCCCAGCGTCGCCACCAGCGAGAGGCGGCACACGACGCGCACGCCCTGCGCCAGCCCCTCCCACGTGAGGGTCGCCGGGCCAACCACGAGCAGGGGCCGCGCTCCCGAGAAGAACAGGGCGTTCAGCGCGAGCACCGAGACGCAGAACCAGCGCAGGGCCCACACCACGCCAAACGCCTCCCGGGGCGGCACGCGCGAGAGGGCCACGAGCGCACAGGTCACGACGAGCCCCACCGGCACCGGTGCCGCGACGACGAGCGCGACCGCCAGCACGAGGCCAACGAGCTTGGCCGCGCCCGGAAGGCGGTGCACGGGTGACGAGAGGGGCAGGTAGCGCCCGATTCTCATCATGGGCACACCACCTCCTCCCGGACTGCGGCCCTGGCCCCGTCGGCGCGGCAGAGCCCCGCCAGACGGCCCGCGAGCTCGCGCGCGCCCAGGACGCCGACGAGGCCGAGCCCAGTCGCGTCGCACCCCCAGGCCTGCGCGAGCCGCTTGGCTCCCCTGGCCGCGGCCGAGGCCGCAAGGCCCACGGAGCGCATGCGAGCCGCGTCGCCCATCGTGGCGCGCACGTCCCCCTCGAGCACGACGCGCCCGTCCGCGAGGGCGACGACGCGCGTGGCCGTCTCGGCAACGAAGTCGCAGTCATGGGAGGAGAGCAGCACGAGCGCGCCCGCGCAGGCAAGGCGCCGAACGAGCCGTGAGACGTTCGCGCGGCCCAGCGGGTCAAGGCCGGCCGTGGGCTCATCGAGCATGACGACGTCCGGGCCGGGAGCCAGCACGCTTGCCAGGGCGACGCGTCTCCTTTGGCCACCCGAGAGCGAAAACGGCGAGCTCTCGAGCACCTCGTCGGGCTCCAGCCCCACCTCGGCGAGGGCTGTGCGCACGCCGCGCGCGACCTCGTCCGTGCCAAGGCCCGAGACCCTGAGTGCAAAGCCCACCTCGCGCCCGACGCTCGTCTCGAAGAGCTGGCGCTCCGGAAACTGGAAGGCAAAGCCAAGCCGACCCTCGAGCTCCCGGCGCGCCCGGGCGTCGCGCGCGAGGTCGCGCCCACAGAACTTGGCCACGCCCGAGGAGGGGCGCGTGAGGCCAGCCGCGAGCTCGAGGGCAGACGTCTTGCCCGCGCCGGTCCTCCCCACGAGCGCGACGACCTCGCCGGACCTCGCGGCCAGGCTTGCCCCCTCGAGGGCCACGCGCTCGCCAGGAAGCCCCCGGTCGTAGACGAGACCGGTGTCCTCGAGCGCAAGCGTGGCGCGGGCGGCGCCGGGCTCGGGCGATACGGGCGTGGAGGGCGGCTCGGGTATGGGGGCGCGCACGCCGGAGGGGCACCCGCCCGCCAGGCTCGGCCGCAGCAGCTCCGCCAGCTCGGCAAAGTCGAGCGGGCAGCGAGGGGCATCGGCGCAGAGCCCGAGTGCGCGCAGCTCGCGCCAGACCTCGACGACCGCAGGCGCGGATAGGCCGCAGGACGCGAGCAGGCCCGCGTCGGCGAGGACCTCGGCAGGCGCCCCGCAGGCGACGAGGCGCCCGGAGCGCATCACGAGCAGCCGGTCGCAGCGCGCCGCAAGCTCCATGTCGTGGGTCACGGCAACCACGGTCCCGTGTCTGCGCAGCCCCTCGATGACCTGGATGACCTCGGACTTCCCCTCGTCGTCAAGCATGGAGGTTGCCTCGTCGAGGACCAGCACCTCGGGCGAGGCGGCAAGCGCCCCCGCGATGGCGACGCGCTGCTGCTGACCGCCCGAGAGGTCATGCACATCCCGGTCCTCGTAGCCGGCAAGCCCCACCTGGGCCAGGGCGCGCGCCGCCGCCTCGCGTGCCTCGGACGCGGAGGCGCCGAAGCTCAGGGGCGCGAAGGCCACGTCCTCGCCCACGACGCTCGAGACGAACTGGTTCTCGGGACGCTGGAACACCATCTGGCAGCGGCGGCGCAGCTCGTGCGCGTCGGCACCCGGCCCCAGCTCGATGCCGGCGACCTCGAGCGAGCCCCGCTGCAGGGGCAGCAGCGCGTCGAGATGGCGAGCGAGCGTGGTCTTGCCGCTCCCGTTTGCGCCCACGATCGCCACGAACTCGCCCTCCTCGACCGAGAAGGAGACGTCGTCGAGCGCGGGGGCGGAGGCGTCGTCGTAGGAAAAGCTCAGGTGGCGGGCCTCGATCACGGGCATCTCAGAGGTCGCCCCGCGCATCGGGGAATGATGTGGCTGCCGCGTCGGGGATAGGCGTTGCCGCCGCGTCGGCGCGCAGCGTGCCCGAGACCACGAAGATCTCCTCGTCGAGCTCGATGTCGACGTCAAGCCACGGCGCCACGATCCGGGCCAGGTCGGTCGCGGGCATGAGGCCGCGCGACACGGCCGAGGGCGTGGCGCTGTGGCCCCCGTCGATGACGGCTCGGCTCGCGTCGTGGGCGATGGTGAGGCGGCCGTCCGGCGCAAGCGAGCGGGCGACGTTGGCGACGAGGCGCGCGGGCGAGGCCATGTGTGGCAGGGCGTTGAAGACCATGGCGCGGTCGGTCGTGGGCAGCGGGCAGACGGACGCGTCGCCCACGCC
>UWSJ01000111.1 GCA_900549525.1 uncultured Coriobacteriaceae bacterium
CGCGGGGTCTGCGCGCGCATGATTCACATTGGCCTGTCCGACGACGGCAAGACCATTGAGCAGGTGTCGTTCGAGGGCGGCTGCAACGGCAACCTCAAGGCCGTCTCCAAGCTCGTGGCGGGGCATCCCGTGGACGAGATCCATGACATCCTTGCCGGGAACACCTGCGGGCCGCGCAACACCTCCTGCGCCGACCAGCTTGCCCGCGGCCTTGTCGAGGCCGCTGGCGAGGCAAGTGTGGCCGCCAAGACCGGGCCCGAGGCATAGTGCGTCTTCCGCGCAACATATCCAGGAGGGGCTTTCTCAAGGGCTCGGCCGCCGCGGCCGTTGGTACGGCGGTCGTCTCCGTTGTCTCGTCCTGTTCGTCAGCCGCCGACACCGGCGCCGCATCCCCCACGGTTGTCGACTCGGGCACCGCCACGTACGTGCTGGGGTCGGGTAGCATCCAGGGCACGTACGAGCAGGCGAGTGACGGCACGGGCACGGTCTCGCTTGCGAGCGCCGGCCGGTGGAGCCTGCCCAACGGCTGTGTGCTGAGGCCATCCGAGGGCGCATGGAAGCCCTACGTCCGACCGAGCGAGCTCGCGGCATCCATGACCTCGGCGGGAGCCATCTCCGTCTCATCCGGGCAGAGCCTGACGCTCGTCGCCTCCGCCCGTTCCGGCGGTACGTTCGTCGTCTATGACGCCCGCTGCTCCGACTCCGTCTACAGTTGGACCGAGATAGACCTCGTGACGAGGGACTGGAGGCTGTACGCCGCCCCCTTCAGCAACGGCGTGCTTGGCACGGCCTCGACGCTCTGGGAGGGCACCTCGGACTACGATCCCCCGTCGGTCTGCTGCTCGGGTACGAGTGTGGTGTGGCTCGTGATGCCCTCCTCGTCGGGCGCCAAGACGGCCGAGAACTCCTCCTGCTACCTGTGGCAGGTGGGCGGCACCTCGGCCGACGAAGTGGTGCGCTCCCAGGGTCGCTTCGGCTGCGGACCGTCCATCTCGGACGGCAACGTGACGCTTACGCCGCGCGTGCGCGTGAGCGAGGGCCGCTACTACGGCATCACGGCCTACTCGCTCGACTCGGGCCTTTCGACGCAGGTGGCCCAGCTCGTGCTTCCCACTACGGTGAGCCCGCTTCGGGCCGTGTACATGGGGGACGCCTTCGCCTTCTCCATCGAGACCAACTATGGGACCGGCGGGCTTCTCGGCAACATGGGGACCTACATCGGGAGCGGCGACGGCCAGTTCGTTGCCCTGCCGCGCGAGCCGGCCGCCGACGTCTCGGGCAAGGGCGGCGTCTATCTCGTGAAGACGCTCGCCTCGCACCTCATCATCGACACCAACGCCCAGACCTACTCAACGTTGGTGGCGCCAAACCGGGCGCTCGACTACGGCGACTATCCCGCCAGCATGGGCACGACGTCGACCTTCGTGACGTTCGCCACGGTCAAGGATCAGGACACCGGCTACCCCAGCTCAGTGACCGTGCGCGCCTGGTCGCTTTAGGCGGGTCCATTGCCCGTTCACGCGCCGCCCACGGAGCTTGCTTTTGGCTGAGAGCGCGTATGGGGTAGACTTCTGCCCAGGAATGTAGCCCGGGCATGACACATTGTTCTGCCCGGCCGCAACCAAACTTGCTATCGGAGGAGGCCGTGATGGCTTCGGACGCTAAGAAGATTCTGCTGGTTGAGGACGAGAAGGCCATTCGTGAGGCCGTTGCTGCGTATTTCAAGCGCGAGGGCTACTGGGTGCGCGCCGTCGGCGATGGTCAGACCGCCGTCGAGGAGTTCGAGAAGCACGGGTTCGACCTCGTGGTGCTCGACCTCATGCTCCCCAAGCTCTCTGGCGAGCGCGTCTGCCGTGCCATCCGCGACCAGTCCCTCGTGCCCATCATCATGGTGACGGCCAAGGACCAGGTCGAGGACCGCATCATCGGCCTCGAGCTTGGTGCCGACGACTACCTCGTGAAGCCCTTCTCGCCCCGCGAGCTCGTGGCCCGCGTGCGCGCGCTGCTGCGCCGCGCCCACACCGAGAGTGAGCCCACGCTCGAGGTGCTCGACTACGGCGACCTCGTCATCAACATCTCGGCCCACAAGGTCACGCGTCGCTTCACGCCCGAGGAGATCAAGGCGGGCAAGGTCGACCCGGAGAAGGTCGACGCCAACGGCATGGCGGAGGTTGACCTCACCGCTTCCGAGTTCAAGCTGCTTGTGACGCTCGCCCGCTACCCCGGACAGGTCTACAGCCGCATGGAGCTGGTCGAGAAGGTGCTCGGCTACGACTTCGAGGGCTACGAGCGTACGATTGACTCGCACGTGAAGAACCTCCGTGCCAAGCTTGGAGACGACCCGCGTCATCCCACCTGGCTCTACACGGTGCACGGCGTGGGCTACCGCTTCGATGCTCCCGAGCCCGCAGCCAAGGCCGAGAAGTAACCAAGCCGCATGGTTCCGGCAAAGCTTGTCATCGGCAAACGCGTCCGCGATTCCCGACAGGGCGCGGAGGGCACGGATTCGTCTCCGTCCGAGACGTCCGACTCCGCCCGCGCCTCATGGAAGACGCTGCCCAACCAGAAGCCTCGTCACATGTCGTATCGCGGCAGGATGACGGTCATGTTCGCGGCCGTCGCGGGCATGACAGCCCTCATCCTCGTGGCCGTGCTCGCGGTCACGTGGGAGGCGCAGTTCCTCAGCTACACTCGCGCCAACATGGAGCGCTACGCCTCCTCGGTGGCCGATGCCCTCGCGGACGGCTACAACACGGCCAGGGGCTGGGACGACGAGGCGGTCGAGCGTGCCGTCCAGTCTTCCTCGGTGCTGGGAGACGTGGGCGTCCAGGTGGTCGACGACAACGGGACCATCATCTACGACGACACCTGGGCCCGCTCCGACCGCGCTCAGACCTTCGGGTCCGATGCTGCCGGCAAGGCGGGGTCTCTTGCCCCGGTCGGCGCCGACTCGGTCGTGAGCCATGACGTGACGCTCTCGGACGGCCGGACGGTGGGCACCGTTCGCCTGTGGGCCTTCGGGAGCGAGGCCCTGCTCACCAAGGGCGACGCGGCCTTCCGCACGAGCTCGTACGGAGCGGTTGTCACGGCGGGCATCGTGGCGGTGTTCCTTGCCTGCATCATGGGCGTCCTCGTCTCGCGCAAGCTCGCCAAGCCCATCAAGTCAATCACCTCCACGGCCGCCCAGATTCGCTCCGGCGACCTCACGGCCCGCACGGGCATCTCCGGCGACGACGAGATCGGCCAGTTGGGCGAGACCTTCGACGACATGGCGACCTCGCTTGAGCGCGACCTCAAGCTCGAGCACCGGCTCACGAGCGACGTCGCCCACGAGCTTCGCACGCCGCTCATGGCGATGCTCGCTACGGTGGAGGCCATGCAGGACGGGGTGCTTCCGGCTGACGAGGAGCACCTCGAGACCGTTGCGAGCGAGGTGCGTCGTCTCTCTCGCCTGGTGGCGGCCATGCTGCAGCTTTCGCGCATCGAGAACGGCACCACGCCGTTCAAGCCCACGAAGACCGACATGGTGGGCCTCGTCCGCTCCGTCGTGGAGTCGCAGGAGCAGCTCTTTGCCGACCGCGGGCTTCGCCTGCGCCTCGACATCAAGCAGAACCGCCGCGAGATTGTCTGCGACGTCGATCGCGACATGATCCGCCAGGCGCTCATCAACCTGATGTCCAACGCGCTGCGCTACACGCCCGAGAACGGGTGGGTTGTCGTGAGTCTGGCGCAGGAGGGGCGCGAGGTGGTCGTGTCCGTCTCCGACACGGGCATCGGCATCGCCAAGGAGGACCTGGCCCGCGTGTTCAGTCGGTTCTGGCGCTCCGACGCAAGCCGCGAGCGCGAGAGCGGCGGCCTGGGCGTGGGCCTTGCGGTGACCAAGGAGATCATCGACCGCCACCACGGCTTCATCTGCGTCGAGTCTGAGCTTGGCAAGGGCACTAAGTTCACGCTGCACATCCCGAGGGATCAGGGCCGGAGCCCGAAGGCTTCTGCTTCGGACGTGAAGGCGCCCACGACCGATACGGCCGAGTAGGAAGCCCCCGCTGCCTACCTTGCGCTAGAATTCAAGGTTGTCCGTCCTGAGCGGGAGCACCCGCTCGGAGCGCAAGGGATTCGTCGCAAGCGGAGGGATAATGCCCATGACAACTATGGATAAGCGCCCGGACTCGCGGGGCAAGGTTCGTGATATCTACGACTGCGGGGACTCGCTGCTCATGGTCGCCAGCGACCGCATTAGCTGTTACGACTACATCCTTCCGGACGAGATTCCGCACAAGGGCGAGATTCTGACGCGCATCTCCAAGTTTTGGTTCAAGAAGTTCGCCGACATCATGCCCAACCACGTCATCACGATGGACCCGGCGAAGTTCCCGGCCGAGTACGCTCCCTACGCCGACTACCTCGTTGGCCGCTCCATGCTCGTGAAGAAGGCCAAGACCATCCCCATCGAGTGCATCGTGCGCGGCTACC
>UWSJ01000112.1 GCA_900549525.1 uncultured Coriobacteriaceae bacterium
ACGCGACATCGCACGGCGTGCGGGCGTGAAGGCCCCCGCCGTTGACGCCGCGATGAGCCGCGCCGTGCCCGTCGACACCGTGCACGCCGAGCTCGTGGGCCAGGGCGAGCCTGCTCCCGGCACGAGCGCCACCGACCCGGCAAGCGCCGCCTCCTGCGCCGAGGCGGCCCACGCCGCCGAGCGCGAGGGCCAGGCGCGTGCTCACGAGCACGACACGACCGGAGCCGCAGCCAAGGCCCCGGTTGAGACCCCCGTTGAAACTTGCAGGTAAGGAGCTCGCCTTGGATCCCATCACCCTCACGCTCGTCGCCGAGCCGCTCATTCGCCAGGCTCTCGCTGAGGACATCACGAGCGAGGACGTCTCGACGGCCTCCGTCATGCCCGAGGCACACGCCGCAACGGTGCAGCTCATCGCCAAGCAGGACGGCGTCATCTGCGGCCTCGACGTCTTCGAG
This sequence comes from uncultured Coriobacteriaceae bacterium, assembly GCA_900549525.1. GTDB lineage: Bacteria > Actinomycetota > Coriobacteriia > Coriobacteriales > Atopobiaceae > Parolsenella. The sequence goes on from UWSJ01000112.1 coordinate 456, forward strand.
CGCACCTTCCAGCTGCTCGACCCCACGGCGCGCGTAGAGCGCCACGCGAGGGAGGGCGCCGAGGTGAAGGCCGGCCAGCGCCTCGCCGACGTATACGGCGACGCCCGGGCGCTCCTCTCCGGCGAGCGGGTGGCGCTTAACTACCTGCAGCGCATGAGCGGCGTCGCCACGGCCACGCGTCGCATGGCGACGCTGCTCGAAGGTTCGGGCACCACCCTCGTGGACACCCGCAAGACCACGCCCAACATGCGCGTCTTCGAGAAGGAGGCCGTGCGCGTGGGCGGTGGCACCAACCACCGCTACAACTTGTCGGACGGCGTCATGCTCAAGGACAACCATATCGACGCCGCCGGTTCCATCACGGCGGCGGTGGCGGCGGCTCGTGCGCACATGCCCTTCGTCCGCAAGGTCGAGGTTGAGTGCGAGACCCTCGACGAGGTATGCGAGGCCGTGACGGCCGGGGCGGACATCATCATGCTCGACAACATGGGGCACGACGAGATGGCCGAGGCGGTGGCGCTCATTGCCGGGCGGGCCGAGACGGAGGTCTCCGGCAACGTTGACGAGGCAAAGGCCGCCGCCATCCGCGACCTGGGCGTGGACTACGTCTCAAGCGGAGCCCTCACCCACTCTGCTGGCATCCTCGACCTCTCGTGCAAGCACCTGCGCCTGCTCGATTAGGCAGCATGGCGGAACGGGGGAGCGCGGCGGAGAAACCCAACTGGGGCCGAAGGAGGAGACGCATGGCGGCACACGAGCGCAGGCAAGAGCTGCTGGGGCTGCTGGCTACGGCCACGTCGCCCCTCTCGGGCGGACGTCTCGCCACGAAGCTCGGCGTGAGCCGCCAGGTCATCGTGAACGACGTTGCGGTACTGCGCGCGGGCGGGGCACGCATCGTCCCCACGGCGCGCGGCTACGTGCTCGAGGCCACGCCCGGGGGCGGCACCCCGCGCGCAGACCGCGAGCAGCCGACTGAGCGCGTGGCCGAGCAAGCCACAAAGGCGCCCGCTCGCCCGAAGCTCCCCCACACGCGCACGCTCAAGCTACGCCACACCGTCGACCAGACGGCCGACGAGCTTGAATGCGTGCTTGCCAACGGTGGCGAGGTCGTCGACGTGTCCGTGCGCCATCGCGTCTACGGCACCATCATGGCACCGCTGAACATCGCCACGCGCGACGACGCCCTGCGCTTCCTCGACGACATCAAGGGCGGCAAGAGCGAGCCGCTCCTCTCCGTCACGAGCGGCTATCACTACCACACCATCGCAGCCAGCTCCGAGGCCGCCCTCGACCGCATCGAGCGAGCCCTCGACGCCAAGGGCTACCTCGCGCCGCTTCTGCCCTACGAGCGCGGAAGCCAGCTCTAGCGTCGCCCGACGCTCACGTTAGAGCTCCGCGAACCGTGGTGCGGCGACCTCGCAGAGGTCCCGCCCGTTCGCCAGCTCGCGCATGGAGTCCACGAACGCGGCCTCCTCGCCCGCACGAAACGCAAGATGCAGCGTGACGTCGGCGGCATAGTCCGCACCCGTCTCGCGTGCACCCGAGCGAACGGCCAGGTCGCGCACGCGGTCGAGCATCGCGTAGGGCACCCGCGCCTCAACGTGCGTCACGAGCGTCATCTCCACGAGCAGGCCGCGCTCACGCGCGTCAGAGAGCGCCCGCTGGGCCGCCGTGGCATAGGCGCGCACGAGACCCCCGGGGCCCAGCAGCGTGCCGCCGAAGTAGCGCGTCACCACGCAGCACACGTTGGCCAGGCCCGCCCCCCGCAGCACCTCGAGCGTGGGAGCACCCGCCGTACGCTGTGGCTCGCCGTCATCGCTCGCCCGCTCCCGGCCGTCGGCAAGGATCCAGGCGGGCACGTTGTGACGGGCGTCGTAGTGACGAGCCCGGACGGTCGCGACGAACTCCGCCGCCTCGTCCTCGCCCTCGACGTGCGCAAGCTGCGCGATGAAGCGGCTCTTGCGGTCGACGAACTCCCCCGTGGCCTCCTCGCCCGCGCGGAGCGTAAGGTACGAGGTGCCGCTGGGCGCGGTGGCCCCGAGTGCGGTGCCCCCAGACACGGCAGCCCCACTTCCGGCCGCCGGGGCGGCAGCTCCGCGAGACGAGCGCGCGGCGCGGGACGTTCCCACCTACAGCCCCCGCAGCATGTGCGCGATGAACTCTGAGGCGTCCTCCTCGTCGGAACCCTCGATCTGGAACACGAGCTCGTCGCCCTGGCGAGCCTGGAGCCCCATGAGCGCGATGGGGTCGGCGGCGTCGGCCGAGAGGCGGCCGTGATGCACGGTCACGCGGCTCTTCCACTTGGCCGCCTCGGCGCTCACGAGCATAACGGGGCGGGCGTGAAAGCCCAGCGGGTCCTCCATGGCATGCACGAGCTCGATCATGTTACGTCCTCTCCTGTCGCACCCCGGCGCGCAGGCGCCCAACCTTCCTGGAGCCCCGCCCGCCAACGCGGCCAGGATCGGGGCTCGAAAAAAGGGACCCGGCCGCACCCCTGCGACCGGGCCCCTCCCCTACACGCGCTCCGCGAGATCGAGCACGAGCTTCTCGGTGCTGTCCCACCCGATGCAGGCATCGGTGATCGACTTGCCGTACACGCCGCCGTCGACGGGCTGGTTGCCGTCCTCGAGGTACGACTCGACCATGTAGCCGCGCACGAGGCGGTCGATCACGCTCGACTGGTGGCAGGAGTAGGTGACCTCGTGGCAGATGCGCAGCTGCTCGAGCGGGCGCTTGCCGGAGTTGTCGTGGTTGCAGTCGATGATGGCCGCCGGGTTGGCGTACTTGGCCGGGTCGTACTTCTCGGCAAGGCGCTCGAGGTACTCGTAGTGGTAGTTGGGGTAATTGATGCCGTCGAGGCCCTGGTAGCCGCGCAGCACCGCGTGGGCGAGCGGGTTGCCCGCGGTCTCGACCTCCCAGTTGCGGAAGATGAACGTCTGCGGCGCCTGGGCGGCGTAGATGGAGTTAAGCATGACGTCGGTGGAGCCGCCCGTGGGGTTCTTCATGCCCACGGGGCACGGCACGCCGGACGCCACGAGGCGGTGCTCCTGGTTCTCGACCGAGCGGGCTCCCACGGCGATGTAGGAGAGCAGGTCGATGAGGTACTGGTAGTTGGAGGGGTAGAGCATCTCGTCGGCGGTGAAGAAGCCCGAGACCTCGGCCACGCGCAGGTGCATGTGGCGGATGGCCTTGACGCCCTCGAGCAGGTCGGGCGCGCCCTCGGGGTCGGGGTTGTGGAGCAGGCCCTTGTAGCCGGTGCCGCGCGTGCGAGGCTTGTTGGTGTAGACACGCGGGACGACGACGAGCTTGTCCTCCACGCGCTCGGCGAGCTTGGCGAGGCGCGCGACGTACTCGAGCACCGAGTCCTCGCGGTCGGCCGAGCAGGGGCCGATGATGAGGAGTCGGCGCGAGGGGTCGGCTCCGGTGAGGACGTCGGCGACGCGCTTGTCGAAGGCCGGCTTGGTGGCGGCAAGCGCTGCGGGGACAGGCATCTCCTCGCGGATCTCCTTGGGGATGGGCAGTCTGCGCTTGAAGTTCATGGACATGCTTCCTCCGTATCCGTCGGCGCGGCCCGGACGGGCCCGCAAGCGACGTGTCAGTTTCGGTCGATTGTTCGCCATTATGGCACGTGAGGGCTGGCAGGTCACTCTGGTCGGCGTCGGGACGCGAGCCGGGCAGGGCGCGTGCTACAATACAGCCCGCGAGGTGGGCCAGACGACCGCGGGGCGATGCGATGACGCAGCGTCATGAGGAAAGTCCGGGCTCCACAGGGCAGGATGCCGGCTAACGGCCGGGCGGGGTAACCCGACGGAAAGCGCCGCAGAAAAGAAGACTCCAACTGGCGTGGCCTCGGCCGCGCAAAGGGAAAAGCTGAAACGGTGGTGTAAGAGACCACCAGCGCTCTGGCAACAGGGCGGCTTGGCAAGCCCCATCCGGAGAAAACGCAAATAGGAGCGCCATGGTGTGG
>UWSJ01000113.1 GCA_900549525.1 uncultured Coriobacteriaceae bacterium
GGTCGAAGATCTCGTGGATCATCGACTTCTCCTTGTCGGAGAGGTCGTCGGCGTCGGTGACCATGTAGCGGATCTCCTCTTCGGAGACCTCCTGGCGGTCGTCGGCGCTCTTGATGCCCAACAGCTTGGAGAGGCCCTCGGCCGAAACGCTCGTAAGCCAGACGAGCGGCTTCACCACCCGCGAGAAGCCAGAGAGGAAACCGGCAACGGACTTGGAGACGTTCTCGGCGTTGGCCAGCGCGATGCGCTTGGGGATAAGCTCGCCGATCACGATGGAGACGTAGGACACGAGGACGGTGACCACCGACGGCGCGACGGCGTAGGCCGGGCCCTCCGGTGCGCCAAGCGACACGGCCCACGCCGCCAGCGGGTCGGACAGAGTACTGGAGGCAACCATCGCCGAGAAGAAGCCCACGAGCGTGATGGCCACCTGGATGGCGGCGAGGAACTGACCGGAGTCACCGGAGAGCTCGAGGGCGATCTTGGCCTTCTTGTCTCCCTCCTCGGCGTCGTGCTCGAGGACGGCGCGCTTTGCCGCCACGAGGGCAGCCTCGCTCATGGAGAAGTAGCCGTTGGCGAGAGTGAGCAGGAACGTGAGGACGATGCTGATGGCTACGCCCATGACGGCACCCCCTCGCGCAACGCGAGATCTGTGGTAGCGGCGGTGAGGCCGTAGGCGGTACCGGCGGAGGGGCTGCTACTGTGACAGTCCCCGGAATCGCTCCTGGCGTTCATGTTCTCCTCGCTCTTAGGGCGCAGGTACAGATTCTTCAAGTATAGAGCATCCGTCGAGCACCCCGGTGACAGCGCTACACGCGCACAAGCTCGTACTCGTGCGTACCGAGGCCAATCTTCTCGGCATGCTCGATGCAGCTCTGCCAGTTGGTGTCCGGATGCGTCACGTAGAAGTGGTCGCGCTCGCGAGCTTCGTCGAGGAGCACACCCTGGCGCTCGAGCTTGGCGCGGCTCTCCGTGAGCTCGGTATTGGGCAGCGCCGGCTGCGCCAGCACGGCGTCGATGCAGGCCTGGTCGATGGCCACCGGGTCGAAGCTCGCGAACATGCCCACGTCGCCCACGATGGGGGTGTCGTTCTCGCCGTGACAGTCGCAGTTGGGGCTCACGTCGACGGCCAGCGACACGTGGAAGCTCGGGCGACCGTCCACCACGGCCTTCGTGTACTCGGCGATCTTGTAGTTGAGCACCTCGGGCGCCTCGTTGATGTCGGGCTTGATGGCGTCCTGGTTGCAGACGGCGATGCAGCGGCCGCAGCCCACGCAGCGGTTGTGGTCGATGTAGGCGAGATGCACGGTACGCGCGTGACCGTTGGGAAGCGTGCGCTCGACCGTGCGGTCGTAGCTGATGGCATCGTGGGCGCAGATCTTGTGGCACTGGCGGCAGCCGACGCACTTGTCGTCGTTGACGCTGGGCTTGCCGGCGGAGTGCTGTTCCATCTTGCCGGCGCGCGAGCCGCCGCCCATGCCCAAGTTCTTCATGCAGCCGCCGAAGCCTGCCTGCTCGTGGCCCTTGAAGTGCGTGAGGGAGATTACGATGTCGGCGTCCATGAGCGCGCGGCCAATCTTGGCGTTCTTGACGTACTCGCCGCCCACGACGGGCACCTCCACCTCGTCGAGGCCCTTGAGGCCATCGGCAATGATGGTGTGGCAGCCGGTCTGGAACGGGTTGAAGCCGTTGGCGTAGGCGCTGTCGAGGTGGTCGAGCGCGTTCTTCCGGCCGCCCACGTAGAGCGTGTTGCAGTCGGTAATGAAGGGCTTGCCGCCCAGCTCGCGCACGATGTCGACGATGGCGCGAGCGTAGTTGGGGCGAAGGTAGGACAGGTTGCCCGGCTCGCCCAGGTGCATCTTGATGGCCACGAACTTGTTGTGCATGTCAATGGTCTCGATGCCCGCCTTGCGCACGAGCTTGTCGAGCTTCTTGGGCAGGTTGGTTCGGCCGTGCGTGCGAAGATCGGTGAAGTAGACCTTTGACGACGCAGCGTGCGCCTCGTTCTCTGACGCCATGCTTGTTCCTCTTCCCGCAGATTAGGCGTGGAACACCCCACTCTGGGCGTTTCCGCCCGCGCCCCCACCTGAGCCGACGGCCGTCCCCGCGGCCAGAAGGCTCATTAAGACGACGTTGCGTTGCTTAGGAGTATACGCCGGGGGACTGAGCGGCTACGGGCGACCCTCGAGACCTAACGGACTCATTTCGTTCGGTCGGCTGTGTAAAAGCCCGACTTGCACATGACCAAACGAGGCAGTCATGAGTAGCCCCTTTATTTTTAAAAAAGCCGTGCTTCCGGCATACAGGGAGACATGATGCGGAGCGTATAAAAAGGACGGCGCCAGAAGACGCCGCCCACATGTAAAGCAATTATGAGCGCTTACAAATACCAGACGCCCATATGACTTGAATCGGAGCCATAGTCTCTCGGCCCGAGGCCTTCGTTTCTCGGCCCGAAGCCCCAGCCTCTCGACCCGAACCCTTACTCGGACTTCTCGATCATCTCGCGAACCGTGGCCTGCAGGTTGTCCAGGTACTCCTGGCTGGGAATCCAGTTGCAGGTGACGGTGTCGACGGGCAGCTGGAAGCCGGCGGCCTCGAGCTCCTTGCCAACGTTCTTGGGACCGACGGGAGCCCAGCCGTAGGAGCCAAACGCAAGGCCCACGCGCTGCTTGTTATTGGGCGAGAGGCCCTTCATGTACGTAAGGAAGCTCGCCACGGTGGGCAGCATCTGGGAGTTGAGCGTCGGCGAGCCCACGCAGACGTACTTGGTGTCGAGGAAGTCCGTCATGATGTCGGACTGGTGCAGGTGCTTGAGGTCGATATAGCGGGCCGGGACGCCCTCCTCGACGAATGCCTCGCAGATGGCCTTGGCCATCTTGCCCGTGGACTCCCACATGGTGTCGTAGACCACGAGCGCCTTCTCCTTGACCTCGCCGCTCGTCCACTCGGTGTAGGTGTCGAGGATGTCGGGGATGTGCTTGGTCCAGATGATGCCGTGGGAGGGGGCGATGACCTCGAGGTCGAGGCCCTTGACGGCGTCGAGGGCCTTGCGGGCCTGGCGCTGGTAGGGCTGCACGATGTTGGCGTAGTACTTGCGGGCCTGGCGCATGGTCTCGCAGAGGTCGTTCTCGACGTCGAAGTGCTTGGACGTGGCGTAGTGCTGGCCAAACGCGTCGTTGGAGAACAGAATCTTGTCCTCGGGGCAGTAGGTGACCATGTTGTCGGGCCAGTGCACCATGGACGTGGTCACGAAGGTGAGGGTGCGCTTGCCGATGGAGATGGAGTCACCGGTCTTGACGCCCTTGACGTCGATGCCGAAGTGGGCAGCGACCTCCTTCACGCCGGCGGGCGCGGAGGCATAGATCTCGGCGTTGGGGGCAACCTCGTGGATGCGCGGCAGGCTGCCGGAGTGATCCATCTCGACGTGGTTGGTGATGACGACGTCGATCTTGGACGGGTCGACGATCTGCGAGATGCGCTGGAGGAGCTCGTCGGCGAACTTGGCCTTCACCGTGTCGATGAGGGTGACCTTCTCGTCCATGATGAGGTAGGCGTTGTAGGTGATGCCGGCCTCGGTGGTGTAGCCGTGGAACATGCGCTCGTTCCAGTCGATGCCGCCAACCCACCAGATTCCGGGCTTGACCTCGCGTGCTGTGAGCATGGGACCCCTTTCGAAAGTTGTGGCGGGCGCGCGGTGGCTAGTCGCGCGCCCGCCTCGTCGTCTGCGGGACTAATGATACCCGTAGTGGGCTATATCTGATCCGTCGTTCGGCAGTTTGACGCGGATGCCGGGTACGGGCGCTACCTGCCGGCGGCGGGATTGGCGCAAGCGGCGCGCGGCGCGGTGCGTCCGGTGCGCGCTACCTGTCGGCGGCGCGAGAGGCGTCCGTCTTCGGCCCGTTGGCTCGCCTAGCGGCCAGCCGCGCGCCTCGCGGCGTACTCCTCGGCAAGCTTGGCCTGGACGTCGTGCGGCACCTGCTCGTAGCCGTCGAGGTCGAGCGCAAACTCGCCCGTGCCGCGCGAGAGCGAGCGCAGGCGCGTGGCGTAGTCGAGCACCTCGGCGTAGGGCACGCGCGCGGAGATGGTGGTGGTGCCGCGCTCGCCCGCGTCCATGCCCTCGACGCGACCACGGCTCGCGCTCACGTCGCCCATGACGGACCCGGCGTAGTCCTCCGGCACCGTGACGCGCAGGCGGGCCATCGGTTCGAGCACCACGGGCTCGGCGTCTGCGGCTGCCTTCTGGAAGCCCAGGCGGGCGGCGGCCTTGAACGCCATCTCGTTGGAGTCGACGCTGTGGTAGCTGCCGTCGTAGCAGGCCACGCGCACGTCAATCATGGGATAGCCGGCCACCACGCCCTCGCGCATGGTCTCC
>UWSJ01000114.1 GCA_900549525.1 uncultured Coriobacteriaceae bacterium
GGTTGTGCTGGTGCGCCCTGAGCGATTCGAACGCTCGACCGACGGATTAGAAGTCTGCGGGAGGCCACCCTGTCAGACCTCCCACCTCGCGTTATCCATTTCCAGCCCGGATTCCGCCGCCGCAATCGCCGGGAATCCGCAAGACTCCCGCACCGTCTCCCACCGTGGCCCCGCCGACCATCCGCGCGGCCTCCTCCTGCAGCCCGAGGCCCGGCCGGTAGTAGTGCCTGTAGGCCGTCGCCGGGTCGGTGCGCCCGTGCATCTTCGCGTTCAGCTCCGGGTCGACCCCCGAGGAGAGCATGAGCGTGTCGGACGTGTGCCGGAGCATCGACGGCGGGATCGTCCTCAGCCCGCACCTCTCGCACATGCGCCGCCACTTGCGGTAGAGGGCGTCGCCGCGCTGCGGTATCAGGCGCCCGTCGGCCCACCCCTCGCCGTGGGGCAGGGACGCCACGTAGTCCCGGAGCAGCCCGCGTCCCTCGTAGAAGACCGGCACCACCCGTCGGCTCTGGGGGGTCTTCGTCTCCTCGGCCCAGCCGCCCCGGTCGGTGTACGTCCTCGCGACCGTCACCGTCATCGTGTCCACGGACTCGCCCGTGGCGTAGTCGTAGGTCGTGGTCTCGTGCAGGTCTCTGGGGCGCGCGCCCAGCGCCTCCTCCATGCGCAGGCCGGAGAGGCCCAGGACGGCGTAGGCCATGAGGTCGGGCCGGTCGATGCGGGAGAGGGCCAGCGTGACCTCGTGGCGGCTCCACGGCTCCTCCTGCGGCTTCCTCTCCCGGTGCGTGGGGATCCTGCGCGTCATGGGCATCTCGTCCAGCAGGCCGTGGTCGTAGGCGCTCCGGAGCACCGCGCGGAGCGTCACCTTGGCGTTGTGGGGGGAGCCGCACGAGCGCACCGTCTCCGCGACCTCGGCGTGGGTGAGGGACGCCACGGGCCTGCCGCCGATGCGGGCGAGAACCGGCCGCATGCACTCGTCGTACCAGCGCAGGGTGTTGGCGCTCCTCGGCGTGCCGCGCACGCTGTCGGACCCACGGAACACCGCGAAGTAGAACGTGGCGAGCGTCATGCCGTCGAAGCGGGACGGCTCTCGGCCCATCTCGACGGCGATGGCGGCGCACCGCGCCCGCGCCTCCTCCTCGGTGCCGGAGAAGCGCTCGCGCCGGATCCTGCGCGTCCCGTCGGCGTTGGTGCCGCGCTCGACGCGCAGCCACGCCTCGCCGGGGGCCACCCACTCGACGTGCCCTATCTGTCTCGGCATGCTTGCCCCCCTACAGCTCGTATAGCCTCCAGCTGCGCCCCTCGAAGGTCTTGTCGACGCGAACGAGCGCGAGCTGGCCGTCGAAGAGCTTGTAGTCGCAGGAGAAGGTGGCGTTGTCGTGCCCGAAGTAGGTGATGCTTGCCTTGCCGACGTGGCCGTCCTGACCCTGCGAGTAGTCGCACGTGAAGCCGTCGCCGGTTGCAGTGACGTTGACGGGCCACTTCGAGGGCCTGCCCGTCTTCGTGAACGGCGTCGCACGAAGGGTCGCGACGTTCCCGCCGCAGTCGTCCGGGCCGCAGGCGGGCTTGATGGTGCTCGCCGCCGCGTGCATCTTGTCGAGCTGGGGAACCTTCCCGTAGGCGACCTCGTTCAGCGACTCGACCGCCCTGACGATGGCCCGCACCTTGTCTATGTCGCGAGGGCACACGTAGTAGGCGGGTTCGCCGTACGACACCTCGCCGGTGGCGAGGTCTATCGTCGCCGTACGCTCCTCGAAGAACTCGGAGCCGTCGAAGCCGAACTCCGTAAGGTCGTAGGCTGGCTCGGCCAGGGACGGCCTCACGTAGGAACGGACGGTCTTTGTCGACAGGTCTTCGACGTGGTCGACCGGGTGTATGTTCTCCGGGCCTGCCATCCAGAGGAACTGCTCGTGCATCACTGCCCGGTTGAAGCCAGTGAGGCATACGAGGCGCGGCTGGCCTGCTGTCACCCCGACGGTCAGCTCGGGCCTCCTGTCGTCCGCGTAGCTCCTCGCCCGGACGAGGCAGAGGCTCCCGTTCGTGCCGTACTCGCCGAAGGCGCTCCACGTGTCGGTGGTGACGGTCACCGCCTTCGGCGTGCCGTCGCCGCCCGTGCCGGAGACCGAGGAGACCTGCCCGACCGGCGGCAGATTGAAACCGCCGAGGTTCTTCAATGCCCCGCTCACGGTCGCGAGCAGGTACGCGGCGTCGTCCTCGCCCGCCCCGTCAAGAAGGGCCACACGCTCGGACGTCGACGCGTCCCCTCCGTTCAGCCGGTGCAGCGCCCTTGCGAGCATGACGATGTCGTACACCCAGCCGAAGAGCAGTAGACCGCCAGTGCAGAGGTAGAGGATGCCGGTGCCCCACCTACGAAGGTAGAACCGGTGCGCACCGAAGAAGCCGAGGAAGACGCAGAGCAGCAGCGCCACGCGAGCGGTCTGCACGTCGTCCATGCGGCTTGTCAGCGTGTCCTTCATCGTCAGTAGCTCCTTACCCTCGACGCCTGGTACCACTTGATGACGCCCCGCAGGCTCACCGTCTCGGTCTCCGGGTCGTCGAAGACGATGTCCTCGAAGCCGTCCTCGAACGAGTCCGGGGAGAGCACGAGCATAGCCGCGCCCCGGAAGTACTGGCGGATTATCAGCTCGCCGTTGTACTCGGCCACCACGGCGTCGCCGTTCCTCGGGACTGCGTTGGGGGACGCCACGGCGTTCGCCTGGTCTGGCAGGCGCCTGTCCATGCAGTGGCCCCGCACGCGGATGATGTAGGCGTCCGGGTCGCCGATGGACTCCCACACGGAGCGGGGGACGTCCGTGACCTCCCCCGGCTCGAACTCGTCGGTGAACTCACCGGCGTGCCCCGCCACGGCCACGGGGAGCGTCACGTAGTCGGAGGGCGTGGCTTCCTGCCGCTCGCCCAGCAGCTCGGCGGCTGTGACACCGAAGAGGTCGGCGAGCTGGTTGAGCTTGTCGAGACGTGGCTTCGCCCTCCCGTTCTCCCATGCACCGACTGCGGTCTTTGATAGATCGAGCTTCTTGGCTATATCCTCCTGGGTGAGGCCGGCTTCAGTCCTTAGTTTCTTTACTCGTTGTCCAAATTCCATAGGCTCTACCTCCTTATTTGAGGATGGTAGAGAAAATTATTTTTCTAGACTAGAAAAAATTAATTGCACTACTAGGACAAATGGTTTATGATTATTCACGAAGAAAGGAGGAGCACATGAAGGGTCTCAGGAATATTCGAGAGGCGAAGCTGAACGAGTGCGCTAAGTACACTCAGGAGGCAGTGGCAAAAGCAGCAGGTATCACCGCTGCGACACTCAGAACCTATGAGAAAGACCCCAGCAAAATGCGTAGGGAGACCGCGGAGCGAATTGCGGTGTACCTAGGGGTTCCGGTTGAAGATATTTTTTTGGCCGCTTAGCACAATTAAAGTTACCTAACATCAACGAGAGGACGAGGGATGTACGAGATTCAGGTCGGGGGCACCGTCCCTGAGCGCCATGGGCGAGACCCGTACGAGGGCGAGCCAGAGAGGGACTTCAGCGGGTTCGGGCTGTAGGGCCGAGGGAATCCCGGCGCGGGGCGCACCGGCGTGCGGCTCATCTCCCCGCGAACGGTCACGCGGGCGGCATGCGGCCCGCGAGCGCGACCCCCATGAGCGCGACCGTACCGGTGCGCCCCGCGCCGGGATTCCGGCAGGCAGACGAGAGAAGAGGAGACGTGACATGGACAAGGCCGAGTACGAGCGCAGGCGCGCCCAGCTCATCGAGGACGCCCAGTACGACATCGACGAGCACCTGAGCGCGAGAGAGCCGGGGGACGCGGAGAACGCCCGCAGGTGGCTCAGGTACAGGCTCGAGGAGCTGCGCCGTGAGTACGAGGGCAGGTAAAGCAAAAAGGCCCACGACCTCGGGCTTTGGAAGGGCGACGAGGGTCAGGGCCGGAAAGGAGTAGCCGATGGCTACCAGAGAGAAGGATAGCACGGGCAGGCCGATGCCGCCCATGGACGAGGCCTACGTCGTCGGCCTGCTGCGCGGCATCGCGGAGGACATGGCCGAGGCCAAGGGCTCGCCGTGGATGACCGTGCGAGGGGCGGCGAGGTACGCGCACATCGACGAGCGGGCGCTCGTGTCGGCGATGAACGTGGGGGAGCTCCCGAGCTACCTGCGCCCGGGCAAGCCGCAGGGGCAGCAGCGCCGGTGGCTGTACCGGCCGGAGGTCGACGAGTGGCTGAGGTCGAACCCGTACCTGTCCCCGTGGCGAGAGGCGGTGGCGTAGATGCGCGAGGTGCTGACCGACGAGCAGGGCCTGGGCTGCACGCTCGGGGCGCTGCTGGTGCTGGCCATGGTCATCGGCGCGTGGGCGC
>UWSJ01000115.1 GCA_900549525.1 uncultured Coriobacteriaceae bacterium
GTCGCACCAAGAACAACCCTGTGCTCATCGGCGAGCCGGGCGTGGGCAAGACCGCTATTGTCGAGGGCCTGGCCGAGCGCATCGTCGCCGGTGACGTGCCCTCCACGCTCAAGGACAAGGAGCTCGTCGAGCTCGACATGAGCTCGCTCGTTGCCGGTGCCAAGTACCGTGGCGAGTTTGAGGACCGTCTCAAGAGCGTGCTCAAGGAGGTCGAGAAGTCCAACGGCCGCATCATCCTGTTCATCGATGAGCTGCACACCATTGTGGGCGCGGGTGCCACTGAGGGCTCCATGGACGCCGGCAACATCCTGAAGCCGGCCCTCGCCCGCGGCGAGCTGCACGCCATCGGCGCCACCACGCTCGACGAGTACCGCAAGTACATCGAGAAGGACGCCGCCCTCGCCCGTCGCTTCCAGACCGTGCTGGTGAGCGAGCCCTCCGTCGAGGACACCATCTCCATCCTGCGTGGCCTCAAGGAGAAGTACGAGGAGCACCACGGCGTGCGCATCGCCGACGCCGCGCTGGTCTCGGCCGCCGACCTCTCGAACCGCTACATCTCCGACCGCTTCCTGCCCGACAAGGCCATCGACCTCGTGGATGAGGCCGCGAGCCGCCTGCGCATGGAGCTCGACAGCATGCCGAGCGACATCGACGCGGTGAGCCGTAAGCTCACGCAGATGCAGATCGAGGAGCAGGCCCTCCAGAAGGAGGAGGACGACGCCTCCAAGGAGCGTCTGGTGACGCTGCGCAAGGAGATCGCCATCACGCAGGAGAAGCTCGACGGCATGAAGGCCAAGTGGCAGAACGAGAAGGGCGCCATCGACCACGTCCAGGAGCTCAAGAAGCAGATTGCCGACGCCAAGGGCGAGGAGGAGCGCGCCACGCGTGCCGGCGACCTTGCCCGCGCCTCCGAGCTGCGCTATTCCACCATCCCCGGCCTGCAGAAGCAGTACAAGGAGGCCGAGGCGGCGCTCAACGCCAAGCAGGAGGACTCGGGGCTTCTCAAGGAGGAGGTCACGAGCGAGGACATCGCCGAGGTGGTGAGCAACTGGACGGGCGTGCCTGTGTCCAAGATGATGCAGGGCGAGATCCAGAAGCTCCAGAACCTCGAGGCCGAGCTGCACAAGCGCGTCGTGGGCCAGAACGAGGCCGTGAGCGCCGTGGCCGCAGCCGTGCGCCGCAGCCGTGCCGGTCTCTCCGACCCCAACCGTCCCATTGGCAGCTTCTTCTTCCTCGGACCCACCGGCGTGGGCAAGACCGAGCTCGCCAAGGCGCTCGCCGACTACCTGTTCGATGACGAGCGCGCCCTCGTGCGTATCGACATGTCCGAGTACATGGAGAAGTTCTCGGTTCAGCGTCTTATCGGTGCTCCTCCTGGATACGTGGGCTACGACGAGGGTGGCCAGCTCACCGAGGCTGTGCGCCGTCGTCCGTACAGCGTGATCCTGTTGGACGAGATGGAGAAGGCGCATCCCGACGTCTTCAACATCCTGCTGCAGCTGCTCGATGACGGTCGTCTCACGGACGGCCAGGGCAGGGTCGTGAGCTTCAAGAACACGATCATCATCATGACGTCCAACGTCGGCTCGCAGGTTATCGCCAACGCCGAGCAGAAGGGCGAGAGCCCCGAGGAGGTCCAGAAGCAGGTCAACGACGCCCTGCGCGCGACCTTCAAGCCCGAGTTCCTCAACCGTATCGATGACATCGTCGTGTTCCACCCGCTAGGGCTCGACGACATCGAGAAGATCGTGGACATCCAGCTCAAGGGCGTTCGTGAGCGCCTGGCCAAGGAGCGCATCTCGCTCGAGCTCACGCCGGGTGCCGTGCAGGCGCTCGCGCTCGACGGCCTCGACCCGGTCTACGGTGCGCGTCCGCTCAAGCGTCTCATCCAGCGCCAGGTGGTCGACAACGTGGCGAACCTCATCATCGGGGGTAAGCTGCACGAGGGCGACACGGTACGCGTGGACGTGAGCGACTCCAACCGCTTCTATGCCGCGCGCGTGGAGTGTCCGAGCGCGGCAGTCGCCAGTTCGTCCGATGGCGCGGCAGGCCAGGACGACGGCTCTGTGCCCGTGGAGCCCGACTCGATCGAATAACTCGTAACGGGCCGCCTGTGACGGATGGTCGCGGGCTCGTATGATGCAAGCGCCCGGGGGCTACGGCTCTCGGGCGCTATGCTTTTCTTGGTTGGCTGTGTCGGTGGTTTTTGGGAGCGGATTCGAAAGGGGTGCTCCGAGATGGACGAGGACAAGCGAGTTGCTGGTGTTGCCGAGGGCACGGATGATGCCGGACGCGCGCCCGCGCGGGAGAGCGACGAGTTCGCGCGCGCGGAGAACGAGGACGATGACGGCTACGACCCCTATTCCGACCGGCGGCCTCGTCCTGAGCCGCTCTTCGGGCGCGACCCCTGGGCGTAGGGGCGTTATTTCGTTACCGTGCGTCCGCGGCACCTAGGCGATCCGGACGCACCCTCGCCCTACTTGGGCCAGAGCATGATGATGAGGACGACCAGGACGACGATGACGGCCGCGACAGCAACGACGCGCTTCTGACGAGCCCCGTTGTGCTGGGAGAAGATCTCGCGGCTGCCTTTGGGAACCGAGAGGTACTGCCCGTACTTGAGCTTCTGGCGCACCTCGGCCTCGCTCGAGCGGGCGCGTCGGTAGGCCCCACTGCGCAATCCCGCGCGGCCCGATACCGTGTAGGAGGAGTCGTAGGCGTAGCCGCGGCCGATCTCGTCATCGGCGGTTACGTCGTTGACGGGCGGCTGCGTGCGGCGGGGACGGGGCTTGCGAACGTAGGCCGGCTGGCGACGAGCCGCGCGGGGGGCCTCGCGTGGCACGTCTGCCCCGGGCTCCTCTGCAGGCTGACGCGCTTCGGCGCTGGCAGTGCTACCCGACATCCGCTCGGCGGCGGACGGCGTGCGTGGAGGTAGGTTGTCGTCCATCGTGGTCATGACACTCCTTGCAACTGCGTTGAACGTGGCAAGTGTACCCCGATTATGCTGTTCGGGCATGTTGACCTGCAAGATAATCCATCGTCCGCAATGCCCTTGCGCCGTGTTGGCGTAGCTGGTCACCCCCGGGGCAGGAGAAATACCTAAGCCATAGAGACTTAGATAACCTTAGCAAGAAAACTAAGAAATCTTTCGTCCGCCTGTATAAGACCAACCTCGCCGGGAACAACCACTAATGACAAAGGGGCGCAGGGCAAGCGGGGCGCCCACAAGGATTCAAGGAGTTGATAACGATGGCTAGCATGGTTCCCTATGATCGTTACAACAGGCTCGCTCGTTCCGTCTTTCCGTTCGATGACGTGTTTGGTGACTGGCTGGCTCCGGTAAGCACTCCGGCCGACTTCAAGATGGACGTCGAGGATGCCGGCGATAAGTACGTCGTCTCCGCGCACGTTCCTGGCGTCAAGCGTGATCAGATTGACGTCGAGCTGAACGAGGGCCGTCTCTCCATCACCGTCGACAAGAAGGACTCCGACGAGGAGAATGCCAAGAACTACCTGCAGAAGGAGACGGGCGAGTACACCTGCACGCGTGGCGTCTTCCTGAAGGATGCTGCGACGGCTGGCCTGACCGCTAAGCTCGCCGACGGCGTGCTGACGGTGAACGTGCCCAAGCAGGACGCGAAGGCCAACGTCACGAAGGTCTCCATCGACTAGGTGGCGCTCGTGACGAGGTCGCGCGGCGCTGAGTGAGCTGGGCACATGCAAGCGGGCCGTCTCGGATGTGTCCGGGGCGGCCCTTCCTCGTGAAGATGCGAGTTTATGGTTGTGATTCGGCGCCGGGGTGGGGTATGATACTTCAGCACCTTTTCCGGAGAGCTGACCGAGAGGCCGAAGGTGCTCGCCTGCTAAGCGAGTATACCCCCTAAGGGTATCTGGGGTTCGAATCCCCAGCTCTCCGCCAGAACATGCAAGGCTCTCCGAGTTATCCCAGCTCGGAGAGCCTTTTCTTTTTCGCTATCTCCCCCTAATTGCCTATATTTCCAGCGAATTGAATGCGAAAATGTTAAAAAAATGCGAATGGAATCGAGCGCAAAACTCCTGTTGAGCAAGCCCATTCGTGCCGAAAAATGCGAAAAGCTGCCCCCGCCATTTGGCGGGGGCAGCTGGTTAGCTTGGTCGGTCCGTGGCGACCCATCGATGCTGGCCGGGGTAGGACATCAGGCTACGCCCGGAACGCGCCCGCCTGGAGCGCCGTGCCGACGCCCCGGCTCGTGGCGGGG
>UWSJ01000116.1 GCA_900549525.1 uncultured Coriobacteriaceae bacterium
CACCACGGCGCCGCCCGCCACGCCCGTGCCCGCGAGCTCGTGGGCGCTCGCCGCGTCGACGCCACCGATGCCCACCACGGGGATGCTCACGGCCGAGCAGATGCGCGCGAGCTCGTCGGCTGTCACCTCGACGGCGTCGGGCTTGGTGGCCGTGGGGTGCAGGGCGCCCACCCCGAGGTAGTCGGCACCGGCCGCCGCGGCCGCGCGCGCCTCCTCGACGGTCTGGGCCGAGACCCCCACGATCTTGTCGGACCCCAGGGCCGCGCGCGCCTCGGCGCAGGCCATGTCGGACTGGCCCACGTGTACGCCATCGGCGTCCACCTCGGCCGCGAGCGCCACGTCGTCGTCGATCACGAACGGCACGCCCGCCGCGGCGCAGACACCCTTGAGCTCGCGCGCCAAGGCGAGCTTCTCGTCGTGGCCCGCGTGCTTCTCGCGCAGCTGCACGAAGGTGGTCCCGCCCGCGATGGCCTGGCGCACGCAGCCGGAAAGCGTCCGGCCGCCCAGCCAGGAGCGGTCGGTCACGGCGTAGAGGACGAGCGCGCGGCGGATGGCCTCGGCCGTCCAGGGCCCGCGGTCGCGCGGGCCGGCCGTGTCGGGGCCAGCGGCGACGCCGACCACGCTAGCGCACCTCCTCGACGAGGGCGCCCGAAAGCAGCGCGTCGCCCGTCTGGTTGTAGAGGGCGTCGAGCAGGTAGGTGCGGAAGCTCCCGTTGCCGTCGAGCTCGCCCATGCGCGCAGCCGCCACCTGGCCAGCGAGTCCCATCGAGGCCACGGCCGCGACGGCCGCCTCGAGGGCGTCGGCGTGGGCCACCT
Organism: uncultured Coriobacteriaceae bacterium; assembly: GCA_900549525.1. GTDB lineage: Bacteria > Actinomycetota > Coriobacteriia > Coriobacteriales > Atopobiaceae > Parolsenella. Next base: position 817 of record UWSJ01000116.1, read on the forward strand.
CGTAGGCCACCGTGAGCGCCGTGAGCATGCAGCCCGCGCCCGTGATCTTGCCTTGCAGCGCCACGCCGTTGCGGATGGCGAAGGCGCGGCGGGCGTCGGCCACCACGTCGATGGGGCCAGTGATCGCGGCGACGGCCCCGGTCTTGGCAGCGAAGGCGCGGGCGAAGGCGGCCGCCTCGGCGAGGTTGTCGTCGTCAACCACGTCGGCCGGGTTCACGTCGACGCCGCGAGCGCGCGAGCTTGCCCCGGCGAGCGCCTTGACCTCGCTCATGTTGCCGCGCACGACGCGCACGGGCAGCTCGTCAAGCAGCGAGCAGGCAATCTCGATGCGCAGCTTGGAGGCGCCCGCGCCCACCGGGTCGAGCACGATCGGGTGGCCGAGCTCGGCGGCCTTGTGGCCGGCCGCGCGCATGCCCTCGATCGAGCTCAGGTTGAGCGTGCCGATGTTAAGGTCGAGCCCGCCGCAGATCGAGGTGATGTCGACCACGTCCTCGAGCTCGTCGCTCATGATCGGGCTCGCGCCGGCGGCGAGCAGGGCGTTCGCGCAGTCGTTGACGGTGACATAGTTGGTGATGCAGTGCACGAGCGGCGTCGTGGCGCGCACGGCGTCTGCGGCGTCCTTCAGGAACTCAAGAGACATGGGAACTACTCCTCCTCGACGGGAACGGTGATAGGGCCGTGCACGGACTTGGGCTGGTCGGGCCGCGCGGCATCTGCGAGATCGGCGCTCGCGGAATCGGCCCCCGCAGGCGCGCCCTCCTTGAGGTCGGCTTCGGGCAGGTCGTCGCCCAGGTCGACCGTGAGGCCCTCCATGATGCGGTTGACCGTGCGGGCGGCGCACATCTTGCCGCACATGGTGCAGGTGCCGTCCTCCTCGGGCGGCGCGAGCGCCAGGATCTCCTTGGCGCGGTCCGAGTCGAGGGCGCAGGCGAGCATGTCGTCCCAGTTCACGCGCCTGCGAGCGTCGCTCATCCTGTCGTCGACGTCGCGGGCGCCGGGGATGTGCTTGGCGATGTCGCCCGCATGGGCGGCGATGCGCGTGGCGATGAGGCCCTCGCGCACGTCGTTCGCGTCGGGGAGCTTGAGATGCTCGGCCGGCGTCACGTAGCAGAGCCAGTCCGCGCCGTTCATGGCCGCCACGGCACCGCCGATGGCTGCCGTGATGTGGTCGTAGCCGGCACCGACGTCGGTCACGAGCGGCCCAAGCACGTAGAACGGGGCATCGTGGCAGAGACGCTTCTCGAGCTTCATGTTCGCGGCCACCTCGTCGAGCGCCATGTGCCCCGGCCCCTCTACGACGACCTGCACGCCCGCGTCCCAGGCGCGCTTCGTGAGCTTGCCCAGCTCCACGAGCTCGGCCACCTCGCTCGCGTCGGTGGCGTCGAAGGTGCAGCCGCCGCGCATGGCGTCGCCAAGCGAGATGGTCACGTCGTGCTCGTGCAGGATCTCGAGGATGTCGTCGAAGCGCTCGTAGAAGGGGTTCTCGCAGCCCGTCGTCATCATGAGGCCGAAGATGAGGCTGCCGCCGCGGCTCACGATGTTGGTGAGGCGCTTGGTCTCGAGGAAGGTGTCGAGCACACGGCGGTTGAAGCCCGCGTGGATCGTCATGAAGTCGACCCCGTCCTCGGCGTGGGCCTCGATGACCTTGAGGATGTCGTCACCCGTGAGTTTCACGAGCGGCTTGTCGAGGTAGCCGATGGCGTCGTAGATGGGGACGGTCCCCACCATGAGCGGCGTCCGCTCGATGAGCTGCTGGCGAAACGCACGCGTCTTGCCCGAGTTGGAGAGGTCCATGATGGCGTCGCCGCCGTACCGCTCGGCGATGGCGACCTTCTTCCACTCCTCCGGTGCGTTATGGATGTCCCCCGAGATGCCGAGGTTGACGTTCACCTTCGTGCGCAGGCCCGCGCCCACGCCGCACGCATGCAGCCCGAGCTCGATATGACGGGCGTTCGCCGGTATGGCGATGCGGCCCGCCGCGACTCCCTCGCGAACGAACTCTGGGTCACGGCCCTCGTCGGCCGCGACCTGCTCGATCTGTGGCGTGACAATACCCGCACGCGCAGCATCCGACTGCGTCATTGGCACTCCCTTCGTTGGCATTACCCACATCAGGTTCAAGGGTCGGGACATGTGCGTGTCCCCTCTCAGCCGCCGCGGCGCTCGACGCCTCGCTGGCTCCCCTGGTATGCGGTTGTTGGCTGGAATACTACTCCGGCGGGTGCGCGAGCGCAACGCGCGGGGTGCGCGGGGGCCTGCATGGAGTCAGCCATTTGGCACCTTGCGCCCAGCACGCGGACCTCTGCACTGAACCCAGCGGCGTGGCCTCCGCCGGGACTAGTCGTGCGCGAGGCCCCAGAGGGGGCCGTAGAGCTCGTTTCCGAGGAGCCATCCCGAATGCGTGGGCACGAGGCGGCCGCCGGCGCCCTCCACGAGCAGGCCCTTGTCGAGAAGCCCCGACACCGTGTCGTCGACGCGACCGTCGCCCACGAGTGATCGTATGCGTGCGACGAGCTCGGGCGATATGCCATCCGTCATGCGCGCGGCCAGCATGAGGTCCTCGCAGGTGGCCTCGCGCCCGCTCAGCTGCTCCACGTCGAGGGAGAGCCCGGCAAGCGACGACGCCCCAGCGACGTCCCGCGCACCCGACGTGACCGTGAGGCGCAGCCGCTCGGTGCCCGAGGAGGGTGCCGGAAGCGATGGCACGGCCCGGCGAAGCCGCTCGTAGGAGGCGCGCCCGAGCATGCTCGCGGCAGCGGTGCCGAGGCCCAGGTACTCCACGCCCGTCCAGTAGGCGACGTTGTGGCGGCAGCGCTCGACCGGCCGCGCGTAGCTCGCGACCTCGTAACGCGCAAGGCCCGCCGCGCCCAGCACGGACTCGGCCGTCTCCATGTCTTCGGCCTCGGTGTCGTCTGAGGGCCAGGGCAGCTCGCTCGCCTCGCACATGCGCTCCATGGGCGTGCCCGGCTCGATCATGAGTGGGTAGCAGCTCACGTGGCCCACGCCGAGCGCCGCGGCCTCGGCAAGCGAGCGCTCCCAGCTCTGACGCGTCTGGTACGGGATGCCGCACATGAGGTCGAGCGAGACGCGCAGGCCGCTCGCGACCGCAGCCGACACCCGCTCGCGCGCGAGCTCCGCGTCGTGGACGCGCCCGAGGCCCCTGAGCTCACGGTCGTTGAAGCTCTGGACGCCGATGGAGACGCGGGTGGCCCCGGCCTCGCGCGACGCCGCGAGCACCTCGTCGGTGAGCGACTCGGGATTGGCCTCGAACGTGAGCTCGGAGGTCGCGCCGACGCTGCGGACGAGGGAGGCCAGGGCCTCGGCCCCGAGCATCGTGGGCGTGCCGCCGCCGACATAGGCCGTCTCGAGTCCGTCAATGAGCCCCAGGTCGCGCGCCTCGCCGACGAGCCGCTCG
>UWSJ01000117.1 GCA_900549525.1 uncultured Coriobacteriaceae bacterium
GCCGGCGTGAAGGTGGTGCCCATCGAGCAGTACACGGGCTTCCCCGAGATGATGGACGGCCGCGTCAAGACGTTGCACCCCAAGGTGCACGGCGGCCTGCTTGCCCGTCGGGACAACCCCAAGCACATGGCCGAGGCGGCCGAGCACGGCATTGGCATGATCGACCTCGTGGTCGTGAATCTCTACGAGTTCGAGAAGACCGTGGCCAAGGAGGGCGTCACCTTCGACGACGCCATCGAGCACATCGACATCGGTGGCCCCTCCATGTTGCGCAGCGCCGCCAAGAACGCCGACAGCGTGACCGTGGTGATCGACCCGGCCGACTACGACGGTATCCTCGCCGAGATGCGCGCGCACAACGGCGCTACCACGCTTGCCACCCGCCGCGAGCTGCAGCTCAAGGTGTTCGAGACCACCGCGCTCTATGACACGGCCATTGCCACCTGGCTCGCCGATCAGCTCGACGCAGAGGAGGGCGATGCCGCCGCCGAGGCCGCCCTGCCCGACGAGTTTGGCGTCTGGCTCGAGAAGGTCGACGACCTGCGCTACGGCGAGAACCCGCAGCAGGCTGCCGCCGTCTATCGCTTTACCGACGAGTTTGCCGAGCTAGGCAGCTCCGAGCACCCGATCGTGGGTGCCGAGCAGCTCCAGGGCAAGCCGCTCTCGTACAACAACTACCTCGACGCCGACGCGGCGTGGAACCTCGTGCGCGAGTTTGACGAGCCCGCCTGCGTGATCCTCAAGCACCAGAACCCCTGCGGCTCTGCCGTGGCGGAGGACGTCACCACCGCCTACGACCGCGCGTTTGCGTGCGACCCCAAGAGTGCCTTCGGCGGCATCATCGCCTGCAACCGCGAGGTTCCCTACGAGCTCGTGGAGCACTTCGCCGACGAGAACAAGCAGTTCGTCGAGGTCATCATCGCCCCGAGCTTTACGGACGAGGCCCTGACGCGCATGGCCAAGCGCCCCAACCTGCGCGTGCTGGCCACCGGCGGGGCGGGCACCACGCCCGAGTTCGAGCTGCGCTCCGTCGACGGCGGCGTGCTCGTGCAGCACGTCGACGGCGTGGACGAGGACCCGGCCACCTTCACGGTGCCCACGAAGCGCAGGCCCACTGATGCCGAGATGGACGAGCTGCTCTTTGCCTGGAAGGTCTGCAAGGGCGTCAAGTCCAACGCAATCCTCGTGAGCAAGGGCAAGGCGGGCATTGGCATGGGGCCGGGCCAGCCCAACCGCGTGGACTCGGCTCTCCTCGCTTGCGAGCGCGCCGAGGACTACTGCGAGCGCGAGGGCGTCGAGAAGGGCGGCTTCGCCTGCGCGAGCGACGCGTTCTTCCCGTTCCGCGACAACGTCGACATCCTTGCGGAGCATGGCGTGACCTGCATCATCCAGCCGGGCGGCTCCAAGCGCGACGCCGAGTCCATCGAGGCCTGCGATGAGCACGGTATCGCGATGGTGTTCACGGGCACGAGGCACTTCCGCCACTAGGGCGGGGCGGCTGCGGGCCCTCGGGACGCGTGGGCGGCCGCTATCCCCTGGGACATGCGGCCCCTCGGAGCCTTACCAGGCCGAGGGGCCGTGCCCCGGGTTCCAGGTGATCGCGGGGAGGTAGGTGATGAACCCCGGGTCGCCTCCGGTGCTGCTGCCGTCCCACGGGTCATCTTCCGGGAGGCTCTGTTCGCCTCGAGAGCGCGGCTCGCCGCTGAGGCCGCCCGCTGCACGGCGTTTCCACAAGATGCCCAGCCTGACGTTTCATCGTCATTCTTCTAGGTTGTGCGGCATGTAGTCCGTGTAAGCTCATTGTTCGAGTGCTGGCATGAGGGAAGGGGCGACGTGGCGCGCATCTATGTGATCGAAGACGACGAGGGCATCCGGCGCGAGCTGTCGGTGCTGCTCGCGCGCAACGGCTATGACGTCGTCGCGTGCGAGGACTTCGGCCGCGCCGCCGAGCTCGCCCTCGCCGCCGCGCCCGACCTCGTGCTTCTCGACCTCACGCTGCCGGGGACGGACGGCCAGCTCGTGTGCCGCGAGATCCGCGCGGCCTCGCAGGTCCCCGTCATCGTGCTCACGAGCCGGACGACGGAGGCGGACGAGGTCGTGGCCATGACACTCGGGGCCGACGACTTCGTCGCGAAGCCCTACGGGTCGCAGGTGCTGCTCGCGCACGTGGCGGCGCTGCTGCGTCGCGCGGGCGTGGCGGCCACGGCGGGCCAGGTGCTCGAGCACGGCGGCGTGACGGTCGACCTCGCGCGCTCCACGGCGTCCTCGCGCGGCAGCTCCGTCGAGCTCACCAAGAACGAGCTGCGCATCCTCGCCCTGCTCATGCGCCACGCCGGCACCATCGTGAGCCGCGAGGACCTCATGCGCGAGCTCTGGGCATCCGACGCCTTCGTGGACGACAACACGCTCACGGTCAACGTGAACCGGCTGCGTGGCACCATCGCCAAGCTGGGCGTTCGCGACTATCTCGTGACGCACCGCGGCCAGGGCTACTCGGTGTAGCCATGGGCGGCATGGAGGGGGCGGGCCCAGCGGCGCGCTACGCCTTTCTCGCGCACCTGCGCTCACACGGCCCCGCGCTCGCGGTCCTGGCGCTGCTCGAGTGCGTGCTCGCGCTCGTGCTGCGGGCGACGGCGGCGAGCGGGGACCTCGCGGCGCTCGTGTGCCTGCTGGTGGCGGGCGCGGCGGTGCTGACGCTCGTCCTCGACTACCTGCGCGTCCGGCGCTTCTGGGGAGAGCTCGCGCGCATGACGGACGAGCTGGACAACCCACGCCTGCTGCCGGGCCTCGTCGACGAGCCGGACTTTGCCGAGGGTGAGGTCGCCTTCGCGGCCCTCGACGCCGTGGCCCGCTCGGCCAGCGAGGAGGTGGCCGAGAGCCGCCGGCGGGTGGACGACTACCGCGCCTACGTGGAGACGTGGGTGCACGAGGCCAAGAGCCCGCTCGCGTCCGCCCGTCTCGCGCTGGAGAACCTCGAGGCGGCCGGTGCGGCAGACCCAGCCCGCCTGCGCGCCGTCAGCGACGAGCTCTCGCGCGTGGAGGGCTACGTGGAGCAGGCGCTCTACTACGCGCGGTCCGAGACGCTCGATCGCGACTACCTCGTGCGCCGTCACGTCCTGCGTGACGTTGTGATGGCCGCCGTGCGTGCCAACGCCTCGCCGCTCATCGGTGCGCGCGTGACCCCGCGGCTGGGCGACGGGCTCGACCTCGCGGTCTTCACGGACGACAAGTGGCTCATCTTCATGCTGGGGCAGCTGCTGCAGAACAGCGCCCGCTACGCGCGGGACGACGTGCTCGGAGGCTCGCAGGTGTGGTTCGACGCCCGTCTCGTCGACGAGGGCCTGGCAAGCGAGCGCGTGGAGCTCGCGGTGCGCGACAACGGCTGCGGCGTGTCGGAAGCGGACCTGCTCCGCGTGTTCGAGAAGGGCTTCACGGGCGAGAACGGCCGCAGTCACAAGCGCTCGACGGGTCTGGGCCTCTGGCTCGTGGCGCGGCTGGCGGGCAAGATGGGTGTCTCCGTCGCGGCCGACTCCGTGGCAGGCGAGTCCTTCTCGGTCACGCTGGGCTTCTCGACCAACAAGATGCACTTCTTTGAGTGACGGTGCGCCGCGGAGGTGTGCCAAAGGGGTTGTCAGGCCGTCTGCCTGCGGTTTGCAACTGGCGGTCGCCCCTCGGTTTCCCTTACAAAGGCCAAATTGCGGCCTCGGATTGGTGGAGCGAGTCCCGGTGCTACCGTAGCTTGAACGGTGCTGGCGGGCGACACAACCGACGGCCCGGGCGCCGCGACGCCCCCTCCGCCGCCTGCCCGAAGGAGCCGCCATGAGCTTCCGCGACAGCCTCCAGCACCTCCGTTCCTCCCGCGACACGACCCAGGAACAGCTCGCCACGCTGGTGGGCGTCTCCCGCCAGAGCGTCACCAAGCGGGAGGCCGCCGCACCCCGCGTGCCGCGAGGGCCCGCAAGGTGGCCCGCGTCTTCTGGATCCCCGGCCCGTCGGCGGCATCGCCTGCGCCGTCGCCGGCGTCTGGATCGACGGCCAGGGGAGTAGGGGCTCACGCCTGCCGGGTACGGGTCTCGTGGATCCATACGCATCCCCATGGCTTACAGGGCCCTTACCGTTTTCGTCCCCTTCGTCGCTACTCTTATTGTTAGCGGTTCTAAAAGTCGGCAAAGATGCAATCT
>UWSJ01000118.1 GCA_900549525.1 uncultured Coriobacteriaceae bacterium
GCGTCATGCGCTACGGCATCCCCGACTTCCGCCTGCCGCGCACCATCCTCGACCGCTACGGGAAGCGCCTCGAGGAGATGGGCGTGAAGTTCCGCGCGAACACCACGATCGGCGGCGCGCTCGAGATCCACGACCTCATGCGTGACGGCTACGAGAGCGTCTTCGTGGGTACGGGCGTGTGGCGGCCAAAGACGCTCGGCATGAGGGGCGAGTCACTCGCCAACGTGCACTTCTCGGTCGACTACCTGGCCGACCCCAGCGCCTTTGACCTGGGGGAGACGGTGGCCGTGATCGGCGTGGGCAACTCTGCCATGGACGTCGCCCGCACGGCGCTGCGTCACGGGGCGCGCCACGTCACGATGTACGCACGCTCCAAGCACGTGTCCGCGAGCTCCGACGAGCTTGCGTACGCCCAGCTCGAGGGCGCGGAGATCGTCTACGGCAAGGCCATCACGCTCATCACCGAGGAGGGCCCCGTGTTCAAGACGGCCGTCTTCGACGAGGACGGCAAGGTCACGGGCTACGAGGACGAGCTCGACCAGCAGCGAGCGGACTCCACAGTCATCGCGATCAGTCAGGGCCCCAAGAACAAGCTGCTGCTCACCACGCCCGGCCTCGAGGGCTCGGACACGGGGCTGCTCGTCGTGGACGAGAAGGGCATGACGTCGGTCGACGGCGTGTTTGCCGCCGGCGACGTGGTGACGGGCTCCAAGACCGTGGTCCATGCGGTGGCGGCTGCCAAGCAGGTCGCACGGAACATGATCGAGTACATGAGCGCCGACGAGCGCGAGGAGCCTGCGCGCGAGGCCGTCGGGGCCGGTGCGCACCACGTGCACGGGACGGAGGACCTGTAGCGCGGGCGTGGGGCGGCTTGCCCCGGGCGGTCGGCGTGACGCCCGGGGCGCTGTGTGCCGTTCCAGGCCCTAACCGCTGTAGCGGGCGAGGAACTCGCGGGTGCGGGCCTCGCGCGGGGAGCCGAAGACCTGCTCGGGCACGCCCTGCTCCACGATGTGGCCGCCGTCCATGAAGACCACGCGGCTCGCGACGTCGCGGGCGAAGGCCATCTCGTGCGTGACCACGACCATCGTGGTGCCTTCGTCGGCAAGCTGGCGCATGACCTTGAGAACCTCGCCGGTGAGCTCCGGGTCGAGGGCGCTCGTGGGCTCGTCGAAGTAGAGGATGTCGGGGTTCATCGCGAGCGCGCGGGCGATGCTGGCGCGCTGCTGCTGGCCGCCGGAGAGCTCGCAGGGGACCTTCTCCTCGTTGCCGGCGAGCCCCATCTTGGCGATCAGCTCGCGGGCAGTCGCCTCCACCTCCGCCTTCGGGCGCCTCTGCACGGCCACGGGCGCGTCCATGACGTTTCTCAGCACGCTCATGTGCGGGAACAGGTTGAACTGCTGGAACACGAGGCCGAAGCGCTGGCGGGCACGGGCGAGCGCGGCCTTGCCCGCGTACTCGAACCGCCCGCCCACGGCGCTGCCGCCGTGCCCGGCGACGCGCAGGTCGCCGTACCACAGCTCGCCGTCGTCCAGGCGCTCCAGCAGCGTGAGGCAGCGCAGCAGCGTAGACTTGCCGCCACCGGACGGGCCGATCACCGCCACGACCTCTCCGGGCGTGACCTCGAGCGTTATGTCGCTCAGGACGTGGTTGTCGCCGAAGCTCTTGGACGCGTGCTCGAGGCGCACGAGCGGCTCTGCGGCGGTCTTCTCGTTAGTCATGGTAGTAGTCCATCCTCTTCTCGACCGCGCCCAGCACGAGCTCCACCAGGAAGTTGAACGCCCAGTAGAACGCGGCCGCGATGGCGAACGGCACCATGCTGACCTGCGACGCCACGAGCGCCTTGGCCGTGGAGAACATCTCGGCCACGCCGATGGAGAATGCAAGCGACGTGTCCTTCACGAGCGTGATGATCTCGTTGCCCATGGCGGGCACGATGCGCTTGGCCACCTGCGGGGCCACGATGCGCCAGAACGTCTGCGCGCGCGAGTAGCCCAGCACCTCGGCCGCCTCGTACTGGCCGCGTGGGATCGACTGGATGCCCGAGCGGTAGATCTCGGCGAAGTAGGCGGCGTAGTTGATGACGAACGCCACGATGCACGCCTGCCACTTGGAGTTGGGCGTGAGCTCGATGCCGAACACGTAGTAGGGGCAGAAGTAGATGGCGAACATCTGCAGCATGAGGGGCGTGCCGCGCATGATGGAGATGAAGATGCGGGCCAGCCAGGAGAGCGGGCGGACGCGGCTCATGCGGGCGAACGCCACCGGGATGCCGAGGGGGATGGCCCCCACGAGGGTGAGCGCGAAGATCTGCAGCGTCGTGCCAAAGCCCGTGAGCAGCATGCCGGTCATCGTGGATATGTCCAACGTTCCTCCAAACGAAACCCCCGGTTCGCGTGGGCGAGCCGGGGGAGTGGTGCGAGTGGGTGTCCGGCGCTTGGTGCCGGGTGCTAGCGCGAGGCTGGCGGGGAGGCGTGCGTCCAACCGCAGCCGACGCCGGGGCTAGGCAGCAGCTATCTTACTTGAGCTGCCAGTTGTCGTAGGAGATGCCGTAGCTGGAGTACTTGTCGCACAGGCCCTTCACGAAGCCGTCTGAGTTCATGGCCTTGAGGGTCTCGGTGACCTTGTCGGCGAGCGCCTGGGCGCCCTTCTTGAAGCCCACGGCGTAGTGCTCGGTGGAGAGCGCCTCGTCAAGCTGCAGGTACTTGTCGGGGTTGGCGGCGATCTGGTACTGCGCGATGGAGAGGTCGCAGGCCACGGCGTCCGTCGCGCCCGAGTCGAGCTCGACGAAGGCGGTGTTGTAGTCGGGGCGCGTCTCGAGTGCGCCGAAGGTGGCCGCAAGCGACGCCTGATCGCCCTGGAGCACCTTGAGGGCCGCCGAGTCGGCCTGGGTGACGACGTTCTTGCCCGTGAGGTCCGCGAGCTTGGAGATGCCGGAGTCCTTCTTCACCACGACGACCTGGCCGTTGAGCATGTAGGGCGCGGAGAAGGTGTAGTCGTTCTCGCGGCCTTCCATGGTGAAGCCGTTCCAGATGCAGTTGATGGCGCCCGAGTTGAGCAGCGTGTCCTTGGCGTCCCAGTCGATGGCCTCGAGCTGGACGTCCCAGCCGTTGCGCTTGCCGCACTCCTGCGCGAGCTCCACGTCGAAGCCGGTGAGGTTGCCCTTGTCGTCCACGAAGCCGTAGGGCGGGTAGGCGTTGTCGAGGCCGACCGTGAGGGTGGTGATGTTGGCGGAATCGTCCGCGGCGGAGGCGTCGGCGCCGGCGCCCGCGCCGGTGCTGGCGGCAGAGGTGCTTGCGGATCCGCCGCCGTTGCCGCAGCCTGCGAGGCCGAGCGCCGCCGTGCAGACGAGCAGGGCTCCCGATGCGAGGAAGCCGCGGCGGGTGAGGCGGACGTTGGCGAGGTTGGTGGGGGTGCTGGGCATGGTGGCCTCTTTCGGTTGTGCCCCGAACGGGCTGGGCGGGGTTGCCGGGCGTTTGCTTATGGCGGCACTTTAGCACGGTAAAGTGACCGGGGCAAGACTTTAGTTGGATAAAGTGCCGGGGATTGCGGGCGGCTCATTGGACGGCGGCGGGGATGGTCTGCGGGATGATGGCCGCGAGTGTGCGGGGGCGGCCTGCCGCGGATTCCCGCGCACCGCTAATCTCAGTGGGGTTCTGTCGGATTTCTGTCAGATTATTGTAAGAAACCGCTGGTAGAAGCCATTGAACCGTTGAGCCGTCCCAATCGCAGCCACGGTACGAGCATCGTATTCGGTCGCTTACCATCATCTGTCCAGACCGGTTGTCATCATTGCTCTTCTCACGAAACGGGGTGCGAATTTATCACGTCGACCTGCCAGAGGCGGCGCAGCGGCAGGCGGGCAGAGGGTATGTGGTGGCTGACATCTATCTGCCGAGGGCGCACATTGACGTGGAGTACCAGGGGTATCGCCATAGGTATGCGGCAAGCCATGCCTCGGATGACTCGAAGAGCAACGCGCTGCTCATGGTTGGCATTCAGACAGTGAGCGTGTGGGGAGAGCAGCTGTATAACGAGTCCGCGATGGAAGGCATAGCAGGGTTGCTGCTTGAGCCATCGGGTATTGAAAGGCGACCAGATTCAGGGCTCATGCTCGTGCGCAGGGGCTCTCTTATGGCGGAACTGCGCGCGTCTTCGCTGCCGGACTCCGAGTCCTGAGGCC
>UWSJ01000119.1 GCA_900549525.1 uncultured Coriobacteriaceae bacterium
CGACCCCGGTCTTTGCCTCATTTTGTATACAAAATGAGGCAAAGACCGGGGTCGGACTGCGTGTGGCAGCCCTCCCGAAAACCTGTAAACTCCCTTAAGGAGTTGCCCTACCCGAGTGGCAGCCAATCGTCTCTCTGAAAGGTGAACCCGGATTGAATCCGATGAGTGCAAGCGCCGCTCCCCCGACGGCCAACGGTTCTAGACAAGCGCGCCGTATCGACCGCGTCCTCTACTACGACGTGCTCAACGTGGCCGCGTGTCTTGCCGTGCTCCTGCTGCACTTCAACGGGCTGGCGCACGCCTACTCCCCCACGTTCGCCTGGCTGCAGGCACTTGCGGTGGAATGCGCATTCTATTGGGCCGTCCCCATCTTCTTCATGCTCTCCGGCGCCACACTGCTGCGCTACCGGGAGCGCTACGACACCGTCGAGTTCTTGAAGAAGCGCTTCTCGCGGACGGTCGTCCCTTTTCTTGCCTGGAGCCTCCTCGCCCTGGTATGGAAGGTGGGCACGGGCCAGATGCCGGCTCCCATGGGGCCCCGTACCGTCATAAACCTCATCCTCAACACTCAAATCATCGACGTCTACTGGTTCTTCATCCCACTGTTTGCGCTGTACCTCTCCTTCCCCGTCCTCTCGCTGCTGTGCGACGGGAGCCACGACCGCACGCTGTGGTATCTGGTTGGTGTGGCATTCGTGTGCAACTCGGTGCTGCCGTGCGTGCTGCCCATGGTGGGCATCCAGCTCAATCCCTCGCTCATGCTCCCCGTTGCTTCGGGTTACCTCATCTACCCCGTGCTCGGTTATCTGCTTTCAAAGACAGACCTCACGCGAGTGCAGCGCATGGGCATCTACGTTGTCGGACTGGTCAGCCTTGTATTGCGCTATACCGCCACAGTCATCGATTCCTATGCCTCGCATGAGCTTGCCCAGCCGTTTTGGGGATACACCTACTTCCCCTGCCTGCTGCTGTCCGTAGCGGTCTTCGTCTTTGCCAGGCAGGTACGTTGGAGCCGCATCTTCGGCACGCCGCGACGCGAGCGCATCCTCGCCCGCGTCGCAGGCGGCAGCTTTGGCGTATATCTCCTGCACATGATATTCTTCTGGTATGCCCTGCAGGTCACGGGTCTCGACGGCGGCAGGCTGTCGTGGCGCACCGTCATGCCCTTCGTTGCGTACGCGATCTGCCTCGCCATAACGCTTGTGCTCAAGCGGATTCCCGTCATACAGAGGCTCGTGCCGTAGGGTCCTGGGCGGAGGGGCGACGCTTGTCAGGCCTGGGTCTCCCATCGGACCAACCGCTCTTCATGGCCAGATTGTTTCAGCCAATCTCCATGTGGGTCGGATACGCTAGGGACTGCCCGCGCGGGGCATTTCCGAGCGTTCCGACACACCCCCGTTCTTGGAGCCCACCCATGCGCAAAGCACCCGTCCTCGCCATCGTCGTGCCGTGCTACAACGAGCGCGAGGTGCTGCCCATCACCTGCAAGCTCTTCAAGGCAGAGCTCGACGACCTCCTCGCCAAGGGAAAGGTGGCCGTCGGCTCCCATGTGCTGTTCGTGAACGACGGCAGCTCTGACGAGACGTGGGAGATCATCTCCGGCCTCGCCGAGAGCGACCCGGCCTTCCGCGGCATGTCCCTCTCGCGCAACCGCGGGCACCAGAACGCCCTGCTCGCCGGCCTCATGGAGGCCCGCCATCACGCCGACGTCACCATCAGCTGCGACGCGGACGGCCAGGACGACATCTCCACGATGGAGGCCATGGTCGACGCCTATCTGGACGGATGTGACGTTGTCTATGGCGTGCGCTCCAGCCGTAAGACCGACACCTTCTTCAAGCGCTTCACGGCACAGTCGTTCTACAAGCTGCTCGAGTCGATGGGCGTCGAGTGCGTCTACAACCACGCCGACTACCGTCTCATGAGCTCCCGCGCGCTCGACGGTCTTGCGCAGTTCCACGAGGTGAACCTCTTCCTGCGCGGCATGGTCCCGCTTGTTGGATTCAAGTCGACGAGCGTCTTCTACGAGCGTCACGAGCGCATGGCGGGCAAGAGCCACTACCCTCTCTCTAAGATGTTGGCGCTTGCCGTCAACGGCATCACGAGCCTCTCGGTGAAGCCTATCCGCATCATCACATGGGTCGGACTCGCCGTTGCCCTGGCGAGCCTTATCGGCATCGTCTGGACGCTTGTGGTACACGCCTTCGGGCAAACGGTCACCGGATGGGCTTCCATGACGGCCGTCATCTGCTTCATGGGCGGCGTACAGATGCTCTCGCTTGGGATCATCGGCGAGTACGTGGGAAAGATATACCTCGAGAGCAAGCACCGGCCGCGTTTCATCATCTCGAAGCGCACGTGGGAGCAGAACGAGCGCTAGAATCGCTCACTCGCCCGCAAGCGGCCTGTCCGCCTCAGGGATCACAGGCGACGTGTAGAACATCTCCTCCACCTCGTCCTGCGGCGTAGCGAGGACGCTTCGATACGGCAGCACGTCATCCTTGCCGCCCACAAACTGCACGGTGCTCGCCGCGAGCCAGCAAGCGCACACCAGGCCCGCAAGACCGCGCCTGAGCCGCTCTGAGGGTACTTCGTGCAAGGCCCAGGGAATCTGGAGCATCAGCATCGGCATGAGGTAGCGTGCCACCCTGTCGACGATATAGGGCAGAAACGCTTCCGAGACAAGCAACGCCAGCAGGGCGCACTGGCACACTGTAAGGGCCGAGGCCCACCTTCCCCACCAGCGACCCTCGTCGCCGCCCTCGCGGCCCATAGAACGCTCCCTACGAGAGTACGCCCACACCGTGAGCGCAAGCGTACAGACCGTCGTGATGATGGCGTTGGGACGAATGTGAGAGACGTTGTACGTGCCCGTGGGGTCGTAAAAGTAGCGGCCGTACTTCGTCCCCTGGAGCACAATCGCCAGGCCGTTCCACCCCACGTAGGCGAGCGCGATAAACACGACGACAAGGAGCAGCACGCGCCGGGCATTCAGCCTCACGTCGTACAGCGGCCAGAGCAACAGCCAGAAGAGGGCCGTGGGATGCGCTATGGCACCAAGAAGCACCCAAATGGCATAGCGGACGAAGGAGCGCTCCCCCTGAGGGTAAGCCAGCCCCTCCTCTCCGGACCAGCCGATCCACCTGAACCCGTTAAGCACGCAGGCAATGGCAATCCACTGCCTCACGATGTTGAACGACTCAAGGTAAAGGCCGGCAACGAGAAAAAGGGCAAGCGAAAGCGCAGGATGGCACGACACGCGCCGACACGCCCTCACCACCAGCCCGCACACCAAAGCCGACGTAATGACGAAGATAAGCTGCGGATTTCCCCCAAGCGCCTGCACCAGCCGAATCAGGCCGAGAAAGCCCGGGTCAACGCCAAAGTGCATGGAACCGCCGTCGGCATAGACACGGTAGATCTCCACATAGCCAAGGTAGAAGTCCTTGCTGCTGTAATCGGTACCAACGTCAAACCGCAGAGCCGACACAAGAAAGAGCAGCAAGAAGACGACCAGCCACATGAGATTGCGCCACACGGAGCGGCCCATAAACGAAGGAAAGAACGCCTCAGCGGCAAAGGCACCCACGATACAGAGTGCGTAGAGGCAGAGGTAGAAGGTCACGGCAACTCCAAACGCTCATATGAGAAGGCTAGTTAGCGTCACCCGCATCAAGCCACTTCTTACGCGAGACGAAGTTCCACACCATGACGACGGCGGTGGCAAACATCTTCGTAACCGTGACAGCGAGAGCCGAGTCACCCAGTAAGCTCACGCCAGCAAGCATGCAGAGCTCGTTGATGCCAAGGCCAATGACCGACAGCACGATAAAGATGGCGAACTCCCGCTGCCGAGACATGTCCTCACGATGCGTGAACACATACTTCATCGAAGCAAGGTAGTTGAAGACAACAGAAACACAGAAGGAAATGCCGGCAGAAAGCACCGGATCCATGCAAAAGGCCTGCGAGAGAAGCATGAGCAGGCCATAATCGATAAGAAAGGCAAGCACGCCAACAACGCCAAACTTGATGATCTGCTGGATAAGCTTCTGCATGTCATCTCCTTAAAGAAAAAGACCGAAACCAAATCCTGGTCTCGGTCTCTTCTTCCAAATGCCCGTCGTCGGCCGGCGGCGTCCTGCTCTCCCACGGACTGACTCCGCA
>UWSJ01000120.1 GCA_900549525.1 uncultured Coriobacteriaceae bacterium
ACAAGGCCGACAACAACTGGAGGTACGGCCTGCTCGTGCCGGGCGTCGCCCCGTTCGTGGGCTCGGTCGCGGCGGCCCTGTTCGTGACCAACGTGCTGGGGATCGTGCTGTAAGCGGCGAGAAGAACGAGCGCGTCATCCTATGACGCGTGAGAAGGCCGCTCGGCACTGCGCCGGGCGGCCTTCTCGTTTGGGGACTTAGCCCTGGACGGCGACAGCATCGATGACGGCCTGGGCAACACGAAGGCCATCGGTGGCGGCGCTCATGATGCCGCCGGCGTAGCCCGCGCCCTCGCCGCAGGGGTAGAGCCCGCGGGTGCTCACGCTCTGCAGGTCTGCCCCGCGCGTGACGCGCACGGGCGAGCTGCTGCGGCTCTCCACGCCCGTGAGCACGGCCTCCGGGTCGTCGAATCCCCGCAGGAGACGAGCCATGTTCGGAATGGCGGCGCGGATCGCGCTGGCGACGTGGGGCGGCAGGCACCCTTCGACAGACCCCCAGGCCACGCCACGCGGGTAGGTGGGCTCCACGCGGCCCGCCGCGCTCGACGGCTGCGAGTGCAGGAAGTCGCCTACGAGCTGCGCGGGGGCCACGTAGCCGCCGCCCCCGAGCTCGAAGGCCGCTCGCTCGCACCTGCGCTGCAGCTCCACGCCGGCGAGCACGTCGTCACCCGGCAGGTCGTCCGGGGTGACGTTGGCGAGCAGACCCGAGTTGGCGTTGGCGCCCGCGCGGTCGGAGAGGCTCATGCCGTTGGTGACCACGCCACCCGACTCGCTTGCCGCTGCCACCACGTAGCCGCCCGGGCACATGCAGAACGAGTACGCGGAACGGCCGTTGGGCAGGTGGCTCACGAGCTTGTAGGGGGCGGCGCCGAGGGCGGGGTGGCCGGCAGCCGGACCATACTGCGCGCGGTCGACGTCGGCCTGGAGGTGTTCGATCCTCACGCCCATGGCGAACGTCTTGCGCTCGATGGTGACGCCAAGGCCCCGTAGCAGCTCGAAGACGTCGCGCGCGGAGTGGCCGCAGGCAAGGACGAGGCGGCTCGTGGGCACGCGCTCCTCCACGAGGAGCCCGGACTGCTCGCGGCGCTCGAGCGTGACGGCGCGGACCTCGGTCGCCCCCGTGCCCGCTACAAGCTCGATGCCCGTGAGGCGCGTGCGGCATCTGACCTCGCCGCCGAGCTCCGTGATGCGTCGGCAGATTTCGTCCACTACGTGCGGAAGGACGTCGCTGCCGATGTGCGGCTTCGCGTCCCAGGCGATCTCGGGCTCGGCGCCGGCGTCGACGAGCGTCTCGAGCACGAGGCGGTGCAGGGGGCTCTTGGTGCCCGTGTTGAGCTTGCCGTCCGAGAACGTGCCGGCCCCGCCGCAGCCGAACTGGATGTTGCTCTCCGGGTCGAGCTCGCCCGTCTCGTTGAAGTGCTCAACGGCCTGCGTGCGCCGCGTTGCGTCGTCGCCGCGCTCAACGAGCAGCGGCTCGAGCCCGGCGGCGGCCAGGGACAGGGCGCAGAAGAGGCCCGCGCATCCTGCACCCACCACGACGGGGCGGCTCCCGGCGGAGGTGCGCACGCGCGCGGGGAGCGTGGGCGTAGTCGGGACGATCTGGCGAGCGCCGTGGTCGTCGCGCCTCCGGGCGAGCTTCGCGAGCAGGGCCCGCTCGGCGCCCGCTCCACCGCGGAGCGAAGCGCGGACGGTGTAGGTGAGGTGCACGGAGCTCTTCTTGCGCGCGTCGACGGAACGGCGCCTGAGCTCGATGCCCGTGACGTCGTCGGGCGCCGCGTGCAGTCGGCGCAGCACGGCGGCCCGGACGGCGTTGCGCTCTGTCTCGGCGGTCCCGTCGAGACGGTCGAGGGAAACCTTCAGGCCTGATAGCTCGAGCATGGGAGTCTCGTTCCTTCGTGGGTGCGATTGCGTGCGTGCGATTGCGGCGGTTGCCGACGCTGGGACGGCGGGCGCGCCGTCGACGCGCGGGGCAGGTGGCTAGGGTCTTGCGGCGGCAACCTCGCCGACGCGTATGCCGCTCGTCCAGGCCCAGGCGAGGTTGAAGCCACCGCAGGCGCCATCGACGTCGAGCGCCTCGCCGCAGGCGAAGAGGCCGGGCGCGCCACGGACGGCGAGCGTCACGGGGTCTAGAGCGGAGACGTTCACGCCGCCGCGGGTGACCTGCGCGTGCGCCGTGTCGGCAAGGCCGGTGACGCGGAAGGGGAGGCCCTTCACGAGCGGAGCGACGCGCCAGGCGAGGCCGCTCATGTGGACGCCTCCCGCAAGCCGGACGAGCTCGGCGGCGATGACGGGGTCAAGGATGCCGTCGAGGGCGGCCGTGTCGCCGGGTCGGCTTGCGACGATGCCGTCCACTTCCCAGGCGTCGACCTCGGGCGCGAGGTCGAGCTCGATCAGGTCGCCGGGGCGGGCATGTCTCGAGAGGTCGAAGCTCACGATGCCCGAGAGGCCCCAGGGACGGAAGAGCACCTCGCCCGCCTCGCGGATGACGACACGCCCCGAGCGCGTGAGCGTCGCCGTGGCGTGGGCGCGCCTGCCGTCGAGCGCGTCGAGCAGACCAGGCGCCGACGCCTCCGCCGCAACGCCGCAGAGCACCGGCGATTCGGGCACGAGGGGAAGGCCAAGCTTCTCGGCAAGGAAGCTCGAGCCCCCGCCGCTGGCCAACACGAGCGAACGACAGCGCAGCGTGCGGACGGTCCCGCCCAAACCGCCTGCCTCCTCGCTTCCCGCGGCGGCGAAGCCGGAGCCTGTCGCGACCCAGCCCTCGCGGTAGCGCACGTACCAGCTCCCGTGCCGACGCGTCGCCCCGAGCACCGTGCGGGCGGGGGCGAGCGTCACGCCGTCTCGCCAGCAGCGCGAGAGTAGCACGTTGCGCACGCTCGCCGCCTGGCGGCTCCTGGGGTAGAGCCTGCCGTCCTCCTCGGCCCAGGCGAGCCCTCCGGCGCGGAAGAAGTCCAGCACGTGCGCGAGCGCGTCGCCCGGCTTGCCCATCACGTGCGTCGCGAACTCGGGATGGTTGTAGTTTTCGGGGGTAAGGCGGGTGTTGCAGAAGTTGCACCGGCCGTTGCCGGTGGCGAGGATCGTGCGCCCGCACGCAACGTCGCGCTCGAGGACAACGACGCGGCTCGTTCCTGCCTCCTTCGCCGCAATGGCGCAGGCGAGCCCGGCCGCGCCGCCGCCGATGACGCAGATGTCGGCGCAGGGTGGCATGTCGGCGCGCGCCGCCACCTCGAGCAGATGCGAGCGCTCCTGCGCGCGCGAGGCAGGTCGCGTGCCACGCGCCTTCGACTTGCCCGTTCCCGTGCGGCGGCTGCCCACGCTAGTGGCCCTCGGTGGTGGCGGGGCCTTCCTTCGGCGTCATGTCGACGGTGCCGCCCTGCGCCTCCGTCGCCTTCCGCTCGGCCTCGGCCGCCTTCTTAGCCTTGTACGCGGCCGCCGCGGCCGCCGCGCGCTGCTCCATCGTGGGTTCCGGGCCCTTGGGCTCCTGGTCGGCCACCTCGAGTTCCGGCAGGTCGAGCGCGAGCGCAACGGCGTCGGGTAGCAGGCCCTCGGGAAGGTCGTCCTCGACGGTGCCCCTGTCGCAGGCGGCGGCGATGGCCGGGTCGATGGGCAGGGTGCCCAGCACCGGCAGCCCGTAGCCCGCCGCCACCTCCGCGAGGTGGCTCTCGCCGAAGATGTGCAGGTGCTCCCCGCACGTGGGGCATACGGCGTAACTCATGTTCTCCACGAGACCCAGCACCGGAACCTGCATCTGGGCTGCCATGTTGACGGCCTTGCCCACGATCATGGACACGAGGTCCTGCGGGCTGGTCACGATGACCACGCCCTCGATGGGCAGGCTCTGGAACACGGTGAGGGCCACGTCGCCCGTTCCGGGGGGCATGTCGACCAGCATGTAGTCGACGTCGCCCCAGGCGGTGTCGCCCCAGAACTGGCGGATTGCGCTGCCCAGCACGGGACCACGCCACAGCACCGGCTGCGTCTCGTCCTCGAGCACCAGGTTGGCGCTCATGACCTTGATGCCGTGCTTGGACACGCAGGGGATGAGGTGCTCGTCGGCGGCGGTGGCGTGGGAGTGGGCCATGCCGAACATGCGCGGGATGGAGGGGCCGGTGATGTCGGCGTCGAGGATGCCCACGGTCTTGCCCGCGCG
>UWSJ01000121.1 GCA_900549525.1 uncultured Coriobacteriaceae bacterium
GCTTGGAGACGCCGCCAAAGGAGAAGTCGCCGAGCATCTCGAAGAACGAGAGGTGACGGCCGTCAAGGCCGATGGCGTCGATGTCGTTGGTGCGCACGCACTTCTGGCAGCTGCAGGCGCCGATGGACTCCATCGTCTTCTTGCCCTGGTAGTACTGCTTGAACTGGTTCATGCCCGCGTTGGCAAGCAAAAGCGACGGGTCGTCCGGCACGAGGCTGGAGCTCGGGAAGAGCTTGAGCCCGCGCTCCTCAAAGAAGCTGAGGAACGCCGAGCGGATCTCGGCGGTGGTCATGGTAGGAAATTCAGCGGCGCTCATATGTCTCCCCTGCGACTCGGGTCAAGTGACGGCTCTCTGTGGCGCAGCCCGGCGCATGTCCGGGCACGCTCCTGCACAAGCTTCGAAATTATAGCGCTCGCGCATGCCGCGCCCGGCGAGAAGGCGTCGGGCACCCAAATTGATAGAAAGATGCTGGCATTTTTTTCGGGCCACCGCGCGCTGCGCCTGGCCGGGCCACACCCGGGGTTCGGGCCCCCGATGTGGAGCCGGCGTTTTCTCGTGGCGCGGGCGGCCGCCGCGCGTAGAATGATGCCGCATTTCCCAGAACCGACCCGTAATGAGACGGGCGGGATGAAAGGACGCATATGGCACGCAACACGGTGCTCTCGCTGGCCAAGAAGGTCGGCGAGGGCCACAGGGTGACCATGGTCACCAGCTACGACTTCACCATGGCGACTTTGGTGGAAGAGTCGGGCATCGACATGATCCTCGTGGGCGACTCGCTGGGCATGACCATGCTCGGCTACGAGGACACCATCCCGGTGACCCTTGACGACATGGTCCACCACACCCGCGCGGTGACGCGGGCGACCCACGACACCTTCGTCGTGGGAGACCTCCCCTTCGGAACGTACCAGGCCTCGCCCGAGCAGGCCCTCTCAAGCGCTACCCGCCTCATGAAGGAGGGCTGCTGCCAGGCCGTGAAGCTCGAGGGCGGCACCCGCGTCGAGTCGCAGATCCGTGCCATCGTGAACGCCGGCATCCCCGTCGTGGGTCACATCGGCATGACCCCGCAGTCCTCCAACGCCTTCGGCGGCTTCAAGGTTCAGGGCAAGACCGTCGAGGCGGCCCGTCGCCTCGTCGACGACGCGCTCGCCGTCGAGCGCGCGGGCGCCTTCGCCGTCGTGCTCGAGTGCGTGCCGAGCGAGCTCGCCGCCTATGTGACCGAGCGCCTCACCTCCTGCTTCACGATCGGCATCGGCGCCGGCGCCGACTGCGACGGCCAGGTTCTCGTGTGCCAGGACCTCCTCGGTATGACCACCGGCGGCTTCAAGCCCAGGTTCGTCCGCAACTTCGCCCAGGTGGGACAGGTCATCCGCGACGCCTATCACGACTATGCGGCCGCGGTCGAGGACGGGAGCTTCCCCGCGGCGGAGAACGGGTTCAAGATCGACGCGTCCGTCATGGACGAGATCAGGGAGGGCTAGCCATGCAGACGGCAACGACGAAGGCCGAGGTCCGTGCCCAGGTCAAGGCGTGGAGGCGCGAGGGCCTCACGGTGGGGCTCGTCCCCACGATGGGATACCTGCACGAGGGGCACAAGAGCCTCGTCGTGCGCGCGGCGTCCGAGAACGACCGCGTGGTGGTGTCGGACTTCGTGAACCCCACGCAGTTCGGCGCGGGCGAGGACCTCGAGAGCTACCCGCGCGACTTCGAGCGTGACTGCGCCCTGTGTGAGGAGGCGGGCGCGGCGCTCGTGTTCCACCCGGACCCCTCCGAGATGTACGCGCCGAACGCCTGCACCTACGTGAACATGGACGCCCTCACCCACGAGCTCTGCGGCCTCTCGCGCCCCATCCACTTCCGCGGCGTCTGCACCGTGGTCTCCAAGCTCTTCAACATCGTCACGCCCGACCGCGCCTATTTCGGCCAGAAGGACGCCCAGCAGCTCTCCGTCATCCGTCGCATGGTGCGCGACCTCGACTTTGACGTGAAGATCATGGGCTGCCCCATCGTGCGCGAGGCCGACGGCCTGGCCAAGAGCTCGCGTAACACCTACCTCTCCGCCGAGGAGCGCGCCGCGGCCCTGTGCCTGTCGCATGCCATCTTCGCCGGCCAGAGGATGGCGGAGGAGGGCGAGCGCGAGGCCGAGCCCGTACTCGCGTGCATGCGCGAGATCATCGAGGCAGAGCCGCTGGCCCGCATCGACTACGTGAAGATGGTCGACCTCGACGACATCGTGCAGGTCAAGCGCATCGAGAGGCGCCCCGTGCTCTGCGCCATCGCCGTCTACGTGGGCAAGACCCGCCTCATCGACAACTTCATCTTCGACCCTGCGGCCTAGCGTGGGCGAGACGCGACAGGACGAGCGCCCGCTCAGGGTCGCCTTCGTCGGCGCCGGCAAGGTGGGCTGCTCGCTCGCCCGCTTCCTTGCCGGCGCTCGCGCCGGGGACGTGGCCTCGGCAGAGGAGGGCCAGCCCGCCGGCGGCCCCGGGCGCGGCGCGGCCACACGCTCGGGGGCGCCCGTGGGCTCCCCCGCCCCCGACCCTGCCCCCTGCGAGGTGGTCGGCTTCTTCAGCAGGACGCCCGAACACGCGCTCGAGGCGGCCGAGTTCGCGGGCGGCATGGCGTTTGGCTCCGCCGCCGACGCGGCATGTGCCGCGGACGTCCTCGTCGTCACCACCCCCGACGCACAGATCACCCCGGCCTGGGAGCGGGTCGCCGACGCGGCGCGAGCAGGCGAGCTCTCGCTTGCGGGCAAGGTCGTGGCGCACTGCTCCGGGGCGCTTCCCGCGAGCGTGCTCACGGGGGCGCACGAGCTTGGGGCACAGGCCTGCTCGATCCACCCGCTCTATGCCGTGAGCTCGCGCTTCGGATGCTGGCAGGAGCTCGCCCACGCCTGGTTCTCGCTCGAGGGCGACGAAGGGGCCTGCGCCCTCATGGAGCGCCTCCTGGCCGCGCGGGGCACCAGGTGCGGACGCGTGCGCTCGGAGGAGAAGGCACGCTACCACGCGGCCGCGGTCATGGCCTCGAACCTCGTGGCGGGCCTCTACACGCGCGCCGCGGCGGAGCTCGAGCGCGCCGGCTGGCCCACCGGCCAGGCCGAGGCCGCGCTCGCCCCGCTCTTCGAGGGCAACGCGCGCCACGTCGCCCGAGACGGCGTCGCCCGCGCGCTCACCGGACCCGCCGCCCGCGGCGACGAGGCCACCATCGCCAGACACCTCGACGTGCTCGAGGGAAGCGACCGCGAGATCTATCGCCTGCTCACCGACGCGGTGAGGCAGGTGGCACGGCAGGACCGCGACCAGGCGAACCCGTCCGGACGCAGAGACAGCTGAGGGGTCGCATCCGGGCGGCCCGCACGATATGCCGCCGACGGGCAACCGCAGGCGGCCCACACACGACAAGGAGCCGAAGCCATGCTTCTCACGATGCTCAAGGGCAAGATCCACCGCGCCACGGTCACCCAGGCCGAGGTCGACTACGTGGGCTCGATCACCATCGACCAGACCCTCATGGACGCCGCGGGCATCCATGAATACGAGCGCGTCCAGGTAGCCGACGTCGAACGCGGCACCCGCCTGGAGACCTACGTGATCTCGGGCGAGGCCGACAGCGGCATCATCTGCCTGAACGGCGCCGCCGCTCACCTCGTGGACGTGGGCGACAAGGTCATAATCATGTGCTATGCCCAGATGGACGAGGTGGAGGCACGCTCCTCCAAGCCGCGCGTGGTATTCGTGGACGGCGAGAACCGCATCGCCAGGCTCACCCGCTACGAGCGCCACGGCAGGCTCGAGGACCTGTAGGGAGCCTGCAGGGCCCTCAAGGACCTGCCGGGCGTGCGGACCTCTACGGAAACCCACTCTCTCGAGACTCGCGAGGCGCCCGCACCGCCTATTTGCCCCGCCTGTGGCCCAGCCGCTCGCGCCCACCATGATGCCGATGAGGCTCATGGCGGGGTGGATGCGCACGGCCGAGCGCATGACGAGTGGGCTCACGAGGTTGTCGGTGACGTTCTGGGCCACGACACAGAGCACGAGCGTCCAGAGCGCCATGACCGGGCTCGTGAACAGCGCGATGAGCGCGGCGAGCGCCGCCGAGCACATGGGGCCCACGACGGGGATGAAGTGCAGGATGG
>UWSJ01000122.1 GCA_900549525.1 uncultured Coriobacteriaceae bacterium
GCCTTCAACACCAACAACCTCGAGTGGGCCACCGCCATCCTCGACGCCGCCGAGGAGACCCAGAGCCCGCTCATCATTCAGTGCACCGGTGGTGCCGCCAAGTGGCAGACCAGCTACAAGATCGTTGCCGACATGGTGAAGCAGCTCGTCGAGGACAAGAACATCACCGTCCCCATCGCCCTGCACCTCGATCACGGCTCCTACGAGGACGTCTTCAAGTGCATCGAGGCCGGCTTCACCTCCGTCATGTATGACGGCTCGCACGAGAAGGACTTCCAGACCAACCTTGACCGCACCGCCGAGGTCGTCAAGGCCGCCCACAACAAGGGCATCTCCGTCGAGGCCGAGGTTGGCGGCATTGGTGGCACCGAGGACGGCGTGACCTCCTCTGGCGAGCTGGCCGACCCCGAGCAGTGCAAGGCCATCGCCGACCTCGGCGTTGACTTCCTCGCCTGCGGCATCGGCAACATCCACGGCGTCTATCCTGCCAACTGGGCTGGCCTGTCCTTCGAGCGTCTCGGCGAGATCAAGGCCCTGACGGGCGACCTGCCGCTCGTCCTCCACGGCGGCTCCGGCATCCCCCTGGAGCAGGTCCAGAAGGCAATCTCCCTTGGCGTCTCCAAGATCAACGTCAACACCGACCTTCAGATCGTCTTCGCCGAGGCCACGCGCAAGTACATCGAGGAGGGCAAGGACCAGCAGGGCAAGGGCTTTGACCCCCGCAAGCTCCTCCTCCCGGGCAAGCAGGCCATCGTCGAGCACACCAAGAAGCTCATCTGCGACTTTGGCTCCAACGGCAAGGGCTGGAACTAGCTCGAGCCATTCGACGGATTTCGTCCGTCGTGAGTTCGTCTGCACGGGGCGTCCTTCGGGGCGCCCCTTTTTGCGTTCCGTTTGGTATGGCGAGGGACTTGCGTCCGGTAGTTGGCTGACTGATGCGAGGGGCTTGCGTCTGATATTTGGCCGGTCGATGACGCGAAAGTGGCCGATTGTACGATTGCCGTGTTTGCGCTAACACCTTCGCGCGGTTTTGAGCGTCACGAATTGCGTTTTATTCACCTTGTGCGTGCGAATCTGCAGGTAAAAGTCTTGTGCGAAAAGGACGTTGGCATCCGTTGCGACGGGAGCATGCGAATGGGTGCGGGTGAATCGTACATTTCCCCCAAAGTGGGGCACTGGGGCGGTTGTTTTTTGACGCGGGCACGTCGTGTCGTACATTCGGCCCGAAGTGGGGCAGCGGGGGCATGCGAGCGGCGGGGTATGCGGCGCTGGGGAGCAACACACAGCGGGAGCGCACGGGCGGGGAGCTTCCATCCCAAAGCACTACAACCCATCAACCCGGTAGGGAAATGATACTCCATTGATACCATATAAACAGTGTCTCCTGACACTGAGCCTCGCCAAAGTATGCCTTACATCCTGTGAATATGATACATAAATACTAGCAGCGTGTACCTCATACGGGGTTGTACTGCCCCCAAAATGTGGCCCCTCCGTGCCGCCGGACTCGCCCACGGGTTGAATCCATATTCCTGAGCGCTACCATGAAATGGCTCTCACGGAAGCTCATCTTCGTGCAGAACGGGAACTGTCCGTTACGAGAGAGGCTATTCATGGTTCGTAACCGCGTGCCGCAGATTGCTGCGGCTTTTGTTATTGCAACGTCTGCCGTCGCCACGGCCGGCCTTGGCATTGCGCCCACGCCCGCCTATGCCGACGTCACCTCCGCTGACCTGCAGGCTCGGCTCGACGAGGCCAACAGCCACCTCAACGATCTGTACGCCCAGGCCGAGCAGGCCAGCGAGCAGGTCAACCAGACCCAGTCCGACCTCGACGCCACCAACGCCGAGATTGCCCAGAAGCAGGACGAGCTCAAGCAGGCCCAGGGCGTCCTTGCCGAGCGTGTCAGCACCAGCTACAAGACCGGCGACGTGTCCCTTGCGTCCATCATCCTCGACTCCAACAGCTTTGACGACATGGTGACCCGCATCACCTACGCGTCCAAGGCGAGCGACTCCGACGCCAAGGCCATCCAGGACGTCAAGGACATCGAGGCCGACCTGAGCGCCAAGCAGACCGAGCAGCAGCAGCTCCTGGTGCAGCAGCAGGCCCAGCAGGAGGAGCTCTCCGGCAAGGTGTCCGAGACCCAGGACTACGTGAACTCGCTCGACCAGCAGGTGCAGGACAAGATTGCCGAGGAGCAGGCCGCCCACGAGGCCGCCCAGGAGGCCGCGCGCCAGGCGGCCCAGCAGCAGGCCCAGGCCGACGGCGGCTACGTGAGCGCCAACGACATGACGCCCACGCCCGATGAGGGCTCCAACGGCACCTCGACCGGCGGCGGCTCCCAGTCGACAAACACGAACACCAATACCAACACGAACACCAATACCAACAATGGCGGCAGCTCCAACTCCTCGAGCGGCAGCTCCTCGTCCTCGTCCAGCTCCTCGAGCAGCGGCCTCACCCAGTCCCAGCGCGACGCCATCGTATCCGCCGCGTGGAGCAAGGTTGGCTCCAGCTACGTCTACGGCGCCACCGGCCCCAACTCGTTCGACTGCTCCGGCTTCACGCGCTGGTGCTACGCGCAGGCCGGCATCTCGCTGCCGCGCACGTCTGAGTCCCAGGGCGGCTGGGGCGTCTCCACGTCCAACCCGCAGCCGGGAGACCTCGTCTGCTGGGGTGGCCACGTGGGCATCTACCTCGGGGGCGGCATGATGATTGACGCCGGCAACCCGAGGGTGGGCGTCTCGTACCGCGCCGCCTACAGCGGGCACTGGTTCCGCACGATGGGCTAGCCTCTGCGCCTTCGTTGTTCCGCGCATAGGCTACGAAAACGCGCCGTCATCCTTTCGGGTGGCGGCGCGTTCGTGTGATGGCCGAATCGGTGGGGCCTGGCGACGCGTTCCTGTGGGGCCTGGCGACGCGTTCCTGTAGTGCTCGGGCCCCTCGAGAGGCGAGTGGTGCGAGCTTGCTACTTGCAGAGCCCCTCGATGCCGGAGAGGGCGTCTCCGGCCTGCTCGGCCCGCTCCATGCGCTCGGTGATGTCCGAGAGGTGCTTGCTGTCGAGATACCCGCTGATGAGGGCTCCCAGCTCGCGCCAGACGGGCAGGGTGGGGCAGTCCTCGGCGCGTGGGCAGATGACGCCGCTCGCGCAGTCGAGACAGGCGACGGGGGCGAGCGAGCTGCCCTCGGCGACGCGGATGATCTCGCCGAGGGTGTAGTCGGCCGGGTCGCGCTTGAGACGGTACCCGCCTCCCTTGCCGCGCTGGCTCGTGACGAACCCGGCGTGGTGCAGCGACGCCATGACCTGCTCGAGGTACTTGCGCGAGATTCCCTGGCGCTTCGAGATGTCGCCGAGCGACACCCACGCGTCGTTGCGCTGCGCCACGGCGAGGTCGGTCATCACGCGCAGGGCGTAGCGTCCCTTGGTCGAGATTCCCGTCGCCATGGGTATCACGCGTCCTTGTCTGGCACGCCGTGCCCGTCGAGGGCGCAGTCGAGCACGGTGGGGGAGGCGCTGGCTGCGGCAGCCGCTGTGCCCGTTGCGACGGGCTTGCCGTGCTCGTCGGTGCCGTCCTCGGTGCTCGTGGGCGTGGCGCGCTCGGAGGCCTCGGGATGGGCAAGCATCTCGTCGAGCGTGCGCCAGGCAAGCTCGGCGCACTTCACACGCGCGGGCATGTGCGAGATGGACTCGAGACAGCTGGCCTCGTCAAGTTCCTCAAGCGTGTCTGCGCCCTTCTCCTCTCCGCGGATCATCTGGCCGAAGAGGTGGCAGAGCGCACGGGCGTCCTCGGGCTTCTCGCCCACCATGAGGTCGCTCATCATGTCGGCCGAAGCCTGCGAGACGGCGCAGCCGTGGCCCGTCCAGGACACCTCGGCGATGGTGCCGTCGTCGGCCAGGCGCACGTCGAGTACGAGGTCGTCTCCGCAGCTGGGGTTAATGCCCTCGTGCGTGAGCGTGGGGTCGTCCATCTTGTACTTGTAGTCGGGGTTGCTCACGTGGTCCATGAGCGCGCGGCTGTAGAC
>UWSJ01000123.1 GCA_900549525.1 uncultured Coriobacteriaceae bacterium
GTGACGTTGGGGTTGCCGTCGCGGTCGGAGCCGATCCAGGAGCCGGGGTGGAAGAAGGCCGGGCAGGCGGGCGGCACGCGGCCGGCGTCCTCGCCGAGCACCCAGTCGTCGAAGCGGCGGTAGACCTGCGGCACCATGTCGAACAGCGTGTTATCGAAGATGTCGACGATGGTGTCGGCCTCCTCGACGGGCGTGGGCTTCTTGAGCGCGATGGGGCTCGTGCGCAGCAGTGCGTCGATCTCCTGGAGCATGTGGCGCTCGTTCTCCGCGAGGTCCGAGCCGCCCAGGCGCGGACGCTCCTCGAGCAGGCGGGCGATGCGGCGGATCTTGCCCTCAATGGCCTTCCTGCGCGCCTCGGTGGGGTGCGCGGTGAAGACCGGGTGGAACTCGAGGCGCTCGAGCAGCTCGGCGGCGCGGGCGGGGCCGGCCTCGTCCACAAGACGCTGGTAGGCCACGGCCAGGGCGTTGGACTCGTCGATGTCGGAGTCGAGCGACACCTTGCGCTCGCGGTCGTGGAGCGTGTCGACGCGGTAGTTCTCCTCGGAAAGGTTGGCGAGGTGGAAGTAGACCGTGAGCGCGCGCGTCACCATGGTCTGCGACTCGACGTCGAGGCCGTGGATGAGCTCGTAGGCGCGCTCGAAGCTCTCGTCCTCCTCGGAGGCACCGGTCGCGCTCGTGACGCCGCGCTCGTCGGCAGCGATGAGGTCGGCGAGCAGCTCGTCGAAGGTGGAGCGCAGCTCGGGGCCGTACTCGGAGAGCACCTCGCGCAAGAGGCGGAGGAACAGCTCCATGCTGTCACGCAGGCTGTCGGGCAGCTGGACGTCGGCGAAGGTCTTCGCGGCGGCCGCCTTTGCCGCGGCGCGGCTCTTGGCCTCGTCACGGGCGGCACGCACGACGCTTCTGACGGCGGCGCGCATGCTGTCGCGCTCTGCCTTGCGCATGGCATGCAGCTGCTTTAGGTCGGGCTTGTCTACCAAGGGTTTGCCTCCTTGATCGTGCCTACGGGACGGCATGAGGCCGCACGGGGCGCCGGCGAACGCAGGCGTCTCGAGAGGCGCCGAGGCGCCCTCCCGCACATGCGACTGCTCATCATAGCAGTACGGTCGAAGGGGTGATTCGCTGTAACGAGCGCGTAACGCAGACAGGCCAGCGAGCGCGGGCGCCGCGCAAGGGTCGTAAGCTGTGGTTCCGCGCCGCCCGGCCAACCGGCAGGCACCCAGCGCGCTTTGTAACGGCTTTGAAAGGACGCTTCTGTGGACGTGCTTCCCCTCTCCCCGCTCCCCATGGCGTTTCTTTGTGCGATGGTGTTCCTCGCCGGCTTCGTCGACGCGGCGGCGGGTGGCGGCGGGCTCATCTCTCTGCCGGCGTTTCTCGCCGTGGGGATCCCCTCGCACGTGGCCCTTGGCTGCAACAAGTGCGCGAGCGCCATCGGCACCACGTTCTCGACGCTGCGCTACTTCCGCCACGGCGCGATGGACTTCCTCGTGGCGGGCGTGGCGGCCCTCGGGGCCTTCGTGGGCAGCACCCTCGCGACCCACCTCATCCTGCTCATGAGCGACGACGTGTTCCGCATTCTCGTGGTCTGCGTGCTGCCCGTGGCCGCCCTGATCATCCTCACACGCAAGAGCGACGCGCTCTCGAAGGACCGCTCCTCCGAGCTACCCGTGCGCAGGCGCGTCGTGCTGGCCGCGCTCATCGGCTTCTTCATCGGCGGCTACGACGGGCTCGTGGGGCCGGGCACGGGCACCTTCGCGATCATCGCGTTCAACCTGCTCATGCGCTACGACCTCAAGACCGCCGGCGGGAACGCCAAGGTCATGAACCTCGCGAGCAACTACGCCTCGCTCATCGTCCTCATCATGGCCGGGAAGGTCGACTTTGCGCTGGCCCTTCCCGCAGCAGTCTTCTGCATCGCGGGCCACGTGCTGGGCGCGGGCGTGGCCCTCAAGCGCGGCGCACGCTTCATCCAGCCGATGCTCATCGTGGTGCTGGGACTTCTGCTCGTGAACCTCGTGGGGCAGCTCGTGGGCTAGGATGGCGGGGGCGGCGCAAGGGTGTGCGCCGCGGCGCGCCGCCGTTTTGGGTGACGCGGGCCACGATAAGGAGCACCTCACATGAACGGCTACACGACGGTCGTCTTCGACCTGGACGGAACGTTGCTGAACACCATCGAAGACCTGCACCTTGCGCTCAACCACTCGTTGGGGTCGCTCGGGCTGCCGCCCCGCACGCTTGAGGAGGCCACGGCCTTCGTGGGCAACGGCATCCACAAGCTCGTCGAACGCGGCGTGCCGACGGGCACGGACGCAGGTACCGTGGAGGACGTGTTCGACGAGTTCAACCGCTACTACGCCGAGCACTGCAACGACAACACCCAGCCCTACCCCGGCATCATCGAGCTCGTGCGGGAGCTGCGCGGCGAGGGCAGGCGCGTGGCCGTGGTGTCCAACAAGAGTGACTACGCCGTGCAGGACCTCATGAAGATCTACTTCCCCGGCGAGTTTGACGCCGTGCTGGGCGTGCGCGAGGGGATTCGCAAGAAGCCCGCCCGCGACATGGTGGACGCGGCGATGGCCGAGATGGGGGCAGGCGCCCAGGCAGACGCCGCGGCGGGGCGGGTCGCCTACGTGGGCGACTCTGAGGTCGACGTCCAGACCGCCGCGAGCGCCGAGATGCCCTGCGTAAGCGTGAGCTGGGGTTTCCGGAGCGTGAGCCAGCTTGAGGAGGCGGGGGCGACGACCATCTGCGCCACCCCCGCCGAGCTGGGCCGGGTGCTGCGCGGCGAGTAGCGGGGAACTGCCCCCTACGCCTCGCCGACCTTCTCGCCACGGGCGCGCATCTCGGCGTGCACGCGGTGCGCGGTCTCGGCGAAGTGAACCTCACTGCAGAGCAGCTCGTGGCGGACGGCCTCGTAGCCGTGCTCGCGCCCGAGCTTCACGATGTAGCCGTTGATGTAGTCCACCTCGGTGGGACGGCCCTTGAACATGTCCTGGCACATGCTGGGATAGTGGTACTTGAGGTCGACGAAGCTCTGCATGATGGCGTCGACCTCCTGCTCGCGGCTGATGCCGAGGTCGATGCCCGCAAGGTCGCACACGTCAAAGGCCTCGCCCACGAGCTGCTCGCAGACGTGGCGCATGTGCTCGTCGGCACCGATGGGGCCCATCTGGATCTCGAACATGGTGCAGAGGGTGTTGCAGACGGAGTTGAGCATGACCTTGGCCATCGACATGCTCATGATGTCGGGGCTCCACTCGGGGCCGAGCTTCGCGGCCGTGAGGTCGGCGAAGAGCTGCTCGCCGGCCGGGGTGCGGCCGTTGTCGTACTCGCAGACGTGCATGTACTCCTTGCCGAGCGCGCCCATGAAGTCCACGTCGCCGGGGCCGGGCAGCACGGTGGCGATGACGGCCGTGCCGCCGAAGAGGCGGTCGGGGGCGAAGCACTTGAGGAGCTTCTCGTAGTGGCCCATGCCGTTCATGGCCGTAAAGCAGATCTGGTGGTCCTTGAAGAGCGGGGCGCAGCGCTCGAGCATGCCGTCGAGCTGCATCTGCTTCATGAAGACGACCCAGCAGTCGGGGTCGCCGACGTACTCCTCGGGGTAGTAGATGTCGATGGGCTCGAGGTGGCGGTTCTCGTGGTCACGCGCCACGTAGACGCCGCCTTGCGCACGCACCGCCTCGACGTTGGGCTCCCACGTGTCGATGAAATCGACGTCCGCACCCGCATACTTCTTGAGGTGGATGCCGTAGCGATAACCCATGGCGCCTGCGCCGATGACCGCGTACTTCATGCGTGTTCCTCCCGTATGGGCGGGCCGGACCGCACGCGCGCGACCCGGCCCACAGCTTTGCGTATTCCCATGCTACTCCGAGAAGCACGCTGCGGAGCCGACCAGCGCGGAACGGCGCACCACGAGGGACGACCGGCAGGCGGTAAGACGCGGACGCGGACGAAACGGTAATCGGGCGGCAGACGCGGACGAAACGGTAATGTGAGCCGCCGATAATTACCGTTCGGCCCGCGTCC
>UWSJ01000124.1 GCA_900549525.1 uncultured Coriobacteriaceae bacterium
GCACGAGCAGCCGAACTGTCACTCGACCCCCGCGAGCCTCGCACGAGCGGCCGAACTGTTGCCGCGGCCTTCGTTGCCGTGTTCCTCGCGACTCCGTACGGCTCAGACGTTCCCACGAAGGCCTTTGGGACTGCAAATCTGCAACCTCAGGGCGCTTCGTGGAAACGAGACGGCCCCGCGCCGAGTCGTGGCCCTTTGGAATCGCGGGCTCGGCCCTTGTCCACGGCCCGTGCGATAATGGCTTGCGCAAACTCACGAGAAGGAGTGACATGCCCACGCACGACATGCACGACGACACCACGCTCGGCCTGTTCGACGAGGCCGTGCCCGACTCCCAGACGACACCCGGCAACGCGGCGCCCGTCCCCCAGGTGCCCGGCGCGCCTCAGGGACCCGACGCCCTTGCCGCACCGGTTCGCCCGACGGACACGCACGCCACGGATCCCGCGGCCCGCGCGGTGGAGCTTCGCCACCTGCTCGACTACCACGCCTACCGCTACTACGCCCTCGACGCGCCCGAGATCACGGACGCGGAGTTCGACCGGCTGCTCCGCGAGCTCCAGGCCATCGAGCAGCTGCACCCCGAGCTCGCCACGCCCGACTCCTACACGCAGCGCGTGGGCGGCTTCGTGTCCCGGCAGTTCGAGCCGGTGCGCCACGCCGCGCGCATGTACTCCATCGACGACGCCATGAACCTCGACGAGCTCGACGAGTGGCTCGCCCGCACCGACGAAGCCCTTGGCGCTTCCGCGACGAACCCCGTGGCCTATACCTGCGAGCTCAAGATCGACGGCCTTGGCGTGGCGCTCACCTACCGTGACGGGGCGCTGCTCCGGGCGGCCACGCGCGGCGACGGCACCACGGGCGAGGACGTCTCGGCCAACGTGCGCACCATCCACGACGTTCCCACGCATCTCCTGTCGGCAGGCCTCGCGCGCGTCGACGACGGCGGCTTCGGCCACGCCCTCGAGGTGCGCGGCGAGGTCTACATGCCCAAGCACAGCTTCGAGCGCTTGAACGAGCAGGCCGACGCCGAGGGCCGCGAGCCCTTTGCCAACCCGAGAAACGCCGCCGCGGGGAGCCTGCGCCAGAAGGATCCCAAGGTCACGGCCCATCGCGACCTCGAGACGTTCATCTATGCGGTGGCCGACGAGGGCCCGCTCCACGTGGACACCCAGCACGGCTTCCTCGAGTGGCTGGGCAGCTGCGGCTTCTCCGTCAATCCGCACTGGCGGCGCTGTGACACGGCGGCCGAGGTGCACCAGTACTGCGCCGACGCCCTCGCCAACCGCGATGGGCTCGACTACGACATCGACGGCGTGGTCGTGAAGGTCGACAGCTTTGCCAGCCAGGAGGCGCTTGGCTTCACGGCGCGTGCCCCACGCTGGGCCATCGCGTTCAAGTTCCCGCCGGAGGAGAAGCGCACGGTGCTGCGCGACATCCGTATCCAGGTGGGCCGCACGGGCGTGCTCACCCCGGTGGCCGAGTTCGATCCGGTGGTGGTCGCGGGCTCCACCATCGCGCGCGCCACGCTCCACAACGAGGACGAGGTGCACCGCAAGGACGTCCGCGTGGGAGACACGATCGTGGTGCACAAGGCCGGCGACGTGATTCCCGAGGTCGTGGGGCCCGTGCTCGAGAAGCGCCCTACGGACGCGGCCGTCTTCCACATGCCCGCGACCTGCCCCAGCTGCGGCAGCCCGGTCGTGCGCGAGGAGGGCGAGGTGGCCTATCGCTGCGTCTCAATCGACTGCCCGGCCCAGGCGCACGAGCGACTCGCGCATTGGGTGAGCCGCAAGGCCATGGACATCGACGGCCTCGGCGACGAGCTCATCGGCAATCTCGTCGTGGCCGGGCTCATCTCGGACGTGGCGGACTTCTACGACCGGCTCACCGAGCGCTCGCTCGCGGCGTGCCCCACCGGGCGCGTGAGCGTGGCGGGCGACGACATCCTCGTGGGCAAGACCATCGCGGCCAAGGTCATGGCGCAGGTGGAGGAGAGCAGGTCCAGGGGTCTTGCACGCGTGCTCTTCGGTCTCGGGATTCGCCATGTGGGCGAGCAGGTCGCCCGCCAGATCGCCGCGGAGTTTGGCTCGCTCGAGTGCCTGCAGGAGGCAGACGAGGAGCGCATCGCCGCCGTTGACGGCGTGGGCCCCAAGATCGCCCACAGCGTCCGCGAGTTCCTGTCCGTTCCGGAGAACGTGGCCGTGCTGGAGCGTCTGCTCGAGGCGCGGGTCTCGCTCGAGGAGGAGCGCCCGGCCGAGGAGCGCCCCCAGACGCTCGCCGGCCTCACCTTCGTGCTCACCGGCACGCTCGAGCGTCGCACGCGCGACGAGGCCAAGGCGGCCCTCCAGGAGCTGGGCGCCAAGGTGTCCGGCTCCGTCTCCAAGCGTACGAGCTACGTGGTGGCGGGTGCCGCCGCAGGTTCCAAGCTCACCAAGGCCGAGAGCCTCGGCGTGCCGGTGCTCGACGAGGCCGCGCTCGACCAGATCCTCGAGACGGGCCAGGCGCCCGAGGCGGGGGAGGTCGCGTAGTGGAGAAGGTCACCAACGCCTCGACCGGCGCCCCCGCCGGGGACGCCACCGCTACGCTCTCGCGCGGGCGCAAGCTCCTCTGCGTTGGCCTGCTCACGCTGCTGGGCTTCTCGCTCGGCTGCTCGGAGTTCGTGGTCATCGGCATCGAGTCCGAGCTTGCGGACGCCTTCGGCGTGAGCCTCGCGCAGGTGGGTCGGCTCATCAGCGCCTTCGCGCTCACCTACGCCGTGGCCACGCCCCTGCTCGCCATCACCACGGGCCGCTTCCGTCGCCACACGCTGCTGCTTGCGTATTCTGTGCTGTTCTGCGCGGGCAATGCCGTGGCGGCCGCAGCGGGGACGTTTGGCCTGCTGCTTGCGTCGCGCGTGCTTATCGGTTCGGTCTCGGGGGCGTTGCTCGCCGTGGGCGTCACCTTCCTTCCCGAGCTCGTGGGATCCCGGCGCGTCTCCATTGCCATCTCGGTGGTGTACGCGGCCTTCTCGGTGGCGATGGTCATCTCCACGTCGCTCGCCAAGATCGTGGCCGACACGCTCGGGTGGCATGTCGCCATGGAGGACACGCTCGCGCTCGCCGTCGTGACCTGCGTGGCGCTCGCCCTCGTGCTACCGCGTCGGGGCGCCACGGACGCACCGGCCACCATCCGCGACCAGGTGGAGCTCCTTCGCGAGCCGTCCATCCTCTGCGGTATGGCCATCTTCGTCTTCGGCGTGGGGTCGGTCTACACGTTCTACGGCTACATCACGCCGTACCTCGAGCAGGTTCTTGGCATGGACACGGCGGCGGCCAGCACCACGCTCATGGCGTACGGGTTCATGACGCTCGTATCCAACCTCGCGGCGGGATGGCTCGACGCGAGCTTTGGCATGCGTTCGCACCTCTTCACGTTCCCGCTCCAGGCGGTGCTGCTCTGCCTGCTGTCGCTCGTGGGGCCCGCCATGCCCGCCGCGCTCGTGGTCATCCTGGCCATCGGCCTCTCGATGTACCTGCTTTCGGTACCGGTCATCTCGATGTTCATGAAGGTGGCCACGAGGCGCCACCCCAAGGCCCTCACGCTCGCGAGCTCGATCGAGCCCATGGCGTTCAACGTGGGCATCGCGTTTGGTACGGCCGTGGGCGGTGCCGTCGTGTCCGGGCCGGGGATGGGCGTGTCGGGCTTCGTGGGCGCGGCCTTCGCGCTCGCGGCCCTCGCCCTGTCCTGCCTCACCATGCGGCTCGACCGTCGCGCCCCTCGCGCCGTCGCGTCCTCCGCCAACGGCGCCGTCTCATAGAAAGGCTTCGCAATGTCAGATGAGAGAACCCAGCGTCCCGTCATCGCCGTCGTGGACGGCAACTCGCTCATGCACCGCGCCTTCCACGCCATCCCGCCCACGATGACCGCGCCCGACGGACGTCCCACCAACGCCATCTTCGGCTTCGTCTCGATGTTCGTGAAGCTGGTCGAGAAGTTCCGCCC
>UWSJ01000125.1 GCA_900549525.1 uncultured Coriobacteriaceae bacterium
CCCTATTTGTTCTCGATGCTCCCGATGTTCTTGAGCTCGATGGAGATAAGGCCGTTCTCCTCCGTGGAGAACTCGATGAACTCGGGGTTCTCGCCGTACTCGACCGGGAACGAGATCTCGATGCCCGTGTCGGTCACGATGCGGTGGCAGCGCACGCGCTTCTGCGACACGGCGCGCTTGTCCACGGCCACGCGCTCGGGCAGGTGGCGGGCGCTCGCCTGAATCTCGAAGGACTTCCGGCACTGCTCGTTGTCGGCAAAGACCTCCTCCGCGAGGCCGTCGCGCGAGAAGGACTCGTCGGCATCGACCTGCTCGGCCACGTAGGCCTTGGCCTTCGACAGCGCGAGCGCCGTGTTGGCCCCGTGCTCCTCGGCAATCTGCTCCACGATCTCGGTCACGCAGTCGATAGTCTCGCGCGAGCTGGCCTCCGAGCTGCACTGGAGCAGCCCGTCCGGCAGCACGAGGACGTCCTGCCCGTCGATGTTGCGCACCTTGTCCACGTACGAGATCTCAAGCGAGTCGGCCCGCACCATGGCCCAGCTCGCAAGCTTCTGCGTGGCGGCGGGTAGCACGCCGTAGCGCCGCACGATGTCGCAGCTCACCATCGAGCCCGCCTGGCTCACCTCGTGCACGAAGGCCTTCTTGCCCTCGAGCAGAAAGATGCCAAGGTAGCGGATGTCGTCGCCGTCCAGGAAGTCGCACACGAGCATGTCCGTGGACTTCTGGCCGTCCGCGCGCTGCAGCTCGCCAAAGACGAACTCGGCCATCTCGGCGGTGAGCGGGGCAAACTCGCCCACGTCGTGCAGATAGCGGGTCACCTTGGGGGCCAGCGCCGACTCGCTTGAGAACTTGCCGTGGCGGCAGTCCGTGGAGCCCAGGGCCTTCTTGCAGATGCTCTGCACGTAGGACTTGACGGGCTTCTCCTCCAGGTCAAGCTCGGCCTTAGAGTAGACGTTCACGGCCGAGTCGAGGTCGAGCACGTGGAGGATGGCCTTGTTGAGACGGACAATCATGGATGCCTCCGGGGGTTCGTTTGAGGTGCGTTTGCGGCGTGGAGCCACCCACTATACCGCGCCGATGGATAATACGGACAACAATCGCGCGACGACAGGGAGAAGCCATGGCAAGGACGATCGTGTTGGTTCGGCACGGCAAGGCGCAGCGGGCGGACGTCAACACCCCCGATGTCGAGCGGAGCCTCGTACCAGGCGGGGCCGAGGCGCTCGCCACGGCGTATCCGACGACGTTTGCCCTGATGGGAGCCTTGGAGGCACCCGCGCTCCTCTGGGTGAGCCCGGCCCTACGCGCCCGTCAGACCGCCGAGCAGGTCGCCTCCGCGCTGGACGCCAACGGCATCGCGCACACGGCCGCCGAGGCCCGCGCGTGCCTCTGGGAGCAGGACGGGGCTGCCTTCCTCGCCGAGCTCGCGAACACGCCCGACAGCGCCACGGTCATCGCCGTGGGGCACATCCCGTTCATGGAGGGCGCACTCGCGCGGCTCACGGGGACGGACCTCGCCTTCAAGCCCGGGGCAGTCGCCTGCGTGGCCGCGGGCGAGGACCTTGGGCGCAGCGGGAAGCTGCTCTGGTTCGTGCAGGGCCCGTCGCTTTCGTAAGTGCCGCTTTTCTAGCGTACGCTCCACATCCCTCATGCACCAGACTGTTGCTGACACGAGCGCTCCACTAGGATAGATTGGCTCGTTTTCACCCCAGCGCCGGAGGCCTCCGGACACGAAAGGCCCCGGCACACGACCCAGCGGAGGACCATGAGCGACCCCACGGACACGCAGGCAGCCGAGACCCAGCCCACACCCGACGACCCCATCCTCGTCGAGGAGCAGGCACACCTCACGCGGATCTTCGCCAAGCTCGAGTCCATCCGCGACGAGCTCACGGACCAGCTCGAGCACGAGCACGCCGGGGCCGCCCAGGACCTGCGCGACCTCTCAGAGGAGATCCGCCCGGATACCTCGGGGGTCGCCTACGACGAGGTCATGGAGACCCTCGCGGCTATCGAGACGCTCAACGCCGTCATCGACGCCTACAACCAGTACCACGACCTCTCCGTCGACAAGCTGCGCCGGGTACTTTTGCTCCTGCGCCAGCCTTACTTCGCCAAGGTGCGTCTCCGCATGAGCCCCGACCGTCCCGCCCGCGACGTCTACATCGGCGCGGCGGGCATGACCGACGAGCGCAGCCGCCCCCTCATTGTCGACTGGCGCAACCCCATCGCCGAGACATACTACAACCAGGAGAACGGCACCACGAGCTACACCGTCAACGGCCGCGTCCGCACGGTCGAGCTCGAGCTGCGCCGCCAGTTCGACATCGTGCGCGACAAGCTCAACATGTACTTCGACACCACCGTCGCCATCGAGGACTCGCTGCTGCTGGGCGCCCTTCGCCGCCACCACTCCGAGAAGCTCAAGGACATCACCGCCACCATCCAGCGCGAGCAGAACCAGGTGGTGCGCCACGCCGACGTCCCGGCGCTGCTCGTAAACGGCATCGCGGGCTCGGGCAAGACGAGCGTCATGCTCCAGCGCATCGCCTACCTGCTCTACGGCGAGCGCGAGACCCTCTCCCCCGACCAGGTGCACCTCTTTGGCCCAAACGCCGTGTTCGAGAGCTACATCGACAACGTGCTGCCCTCCATGGGTGAGGCCA
This sequence comes from uncultured Coriobacteriaceae bacterium, assembly GCA_900549525.1. Classification (GTDB taxonomy): domain Bacteria; phylum Actinomycetota; class Coriobacteriia; order Coriobacteriales; family Atopobiaceae; genus Parolsenella. The sequence goes on from UWSJ01000125.1 coordinate 2,667, forward strand.
ACCCGCGCCTCTACACCTGGCGAGACTTCTGCGAGGCCCAGGGTGCCGGCGGCCGCGACCTGGGCGAGGCCACGCCTCCCGAGGCGCTGCGTCAGCTCGAGGACGGCATGGGCACGCTTGCGCTCGAACCCGGCGACCTGCGCGAGATTCGCTGCACCGAAAGCGACGGGGCGAGCACGACGCTCCTCAAGCCGGGACAGGTTGCCAGCGCCGTGGAGAAGTACGCGCGCTTCGGCGTGGGGCCCAAGTTCTTTGCCCTCGTCACCGACGAGCTGCACGACCGCGTGAGCCGCAAGATCGCGAACATGGCGCACGACGAGGAGCTCCAGGAGGAGATGCTATCCCTCGACGTGGATGACCAGGTACGCTTCTTCGGCGAGACCGTGAGCCCCGAGGACGAGAAGCAGACGGCCACCCTCACCCGCACGTGGCTCGAGCAGCGCTACGCCTCGGCGCACGACGAGGTCGACCGTCTCGCGTGGCTCAGGATCGACCGCGTGGCCATGCGCATGCTGGGCACCACGAGCGTGAGCGCAAGCGAGTGGCTCTACCTGCGTCTGCTCATCACCGGCCGCGGTGACACGGCCGCGCGCTACGTGATGGTCGACGAGGTGCAGGACTACACGCTCACGCAGCTCATGGTGCTCGCGAAGTTCTTCTCGCGCGCGCATTTCCTCATGCTTGGAGACGAGAACCAGGCCATCCGCGAGGGCACGGCCACATTCGCGCAGATTCGCGAGCTGTTTGGGCGCACGCACGGCAGCATCGACGAGTGCCGCCTGCTCACGAGCTACCGCTCGAGCCCCGAGATCACGGCGCTGTTCGCCGGTCTGGTCGACCTCGGCGACACCGTGAAGCTCGCGAGCGTCCACCGCGAGGGCGTGGTCCCGCGCATGGAGGCCCTGCCCGACCGCGACTCGTTCCTGGCGGCGCTGCGCGAGGTCGTGAGCGCGTATGGCAACGCGAAGGAGGCCGGGGGCGGCGAGAGCTCCGAGCCCGGTCTCACGGCCATCGTGGCCGCCGACGACGGGGCCGTGAGCTGGCTGCACAAGCAGCTTGGGGACGCGGCGACCGTCATCAAGAACGACCAGGAGCTGCCCGCCTCGGGCATGGTGCTCATGAGCCTGCGACTCGCGAAGGGCCTCGAGTTTGACCACGTCATCATCCCGGATGCCAGCGCCGAGACCTACCCTGACACCCCGCTCGCCCGCCGCAGGCTCTACACGGCCGTCTCGCGCGCCATGCACCGCGTGACCCTGCTGGCCCAAGGCGAGCTGAGCCCTCTCGTGGCCG
>UWSJ01000126.1 GCA_900549525.1 uncultured Coriobacteriaceae bacterium
GCGGCTTCTTGGGCACGGCGGGCTTGGACTCGGCGGCTGCCACCTCGGCCTTGGCCTGGTCGGCCGCGATCTTGGCCGTGCGGTCGTGCGCCTCGATGTCCATGTTGTGGATGAAGACCTCGTAGATCTGGCCGTAGCGCAGCATATACTCGAGCACGCAGTTGGGCTCGTTGGAGTGCACGTGCACCTTGTAGTCGGGGAAGGAGCCCACGACGAGCTCGCAGTCGCCGAGGGTGGCGAGGTAGCTCAGGGCCGCATCGGCGTCGAAGCCCTTCTCGGCCTTGAAGAGGAACTCGTTGCAGTAGCGGAACTCCGAGCCCTCCCAGTCGTCGTTGAGCTCGATCTGCACGCGGGAGTCGGCGACGCTGTGGGCGTCGGCCGGGGCGACGGAGGTGTCGAACTCGGTGAGCTTGCCCTCGTTGCCGAGGATGGCGTTGACGAAGGCCTCGAGGAAGGTGGCGAAGCCGTAGGCACCGGAGTCGACCACGCCGTTCTCCTTGAGGACGGGCAGCAGGTCGGGCGTGCGGGCCACGGACTCGTAGGCCTCAACCACGAGCGCCTCGAGCGTCTCGGAGACGGTGAGCTTCTCCTTCTCGGCCTTGTCGGCGCGGGCGGAGACGTCACGGATGACGGTGAGGATGGTACCCTCGACCGGCTTGCGGACGGCCTTGAAGGCCACCTTGACGCTGTTGCGGAAGGCGGCGGCAACGTCTGCCGTGGTCACCGGGTCGTGGGCGGAGACGAGACCCTCGGCCATGCCGCGAAGGATCTGGCTCGTGATGACGCCCGAGTTGCCGCGCGCGCCCATGAGCGAGCCGTGGGTGATGGCCTTGGCGACGTCGGCCATGGAGGCGCCGGCGGGCAGGGCCTTGACCTCCTTGACAACCGTGCCGAGCGTGAGCGACATGTTGGTGCCGGTGTCGCCGTCGGGGACGGGGAAGACGTTGAGCTTGTTGATGTCCTCCGCCTTGTCGGCAACGGCCTTGGCGGCCACGGGGAAGCACGAGCGGATAACGTTGGCAATCATGGTGTGGGGTCTCTCCATCTTCGGCGGGCCGCGAGGCTCGGGGCTCACGGCTCCGGTGAACGTGCGACGGGCCCGGGATCGCCGGGCCCAGGGTGCGAGGCTACTTGTTGCGGCGCAGGTCCTCGACGTGGACCGTGACGTCGACGTTGTCGATCTCGGCAACTTCCTTGAGCGTGAAGCGGACGGCGCTCTCGAGGTTGCGGGAGACGGACGCCATGTTGACGCCCTGCTCGAGCACCGTATGGAGGTCGACCTTGACGCGGCCGTCCTCACAGGCAACGTCGATGCCCTTGCGCAGGGTGCCGAGCGACAGCAGCCGCACGATGTTGTCCTGCGCGTCGGTGTAGGCCATGCCCACGACGCCGTAGCACTCAAGCGCGGCGTAACCGGCGAGGTCGGCGATGACGTCGTTGGACACCCTGAGGGTGCCGGGAACGGGTTCGGCCATGCGTGCTCCTCTCGAATGGCGGGCGCAAGCGCTCGCCGGGCGGCGCGGCCGCCCTGGAAGTCCATACGGGACGAAAGTATAGCGCGAAGCTGGCGCATGGAGAAAACCCTCGGAAAACGTACAGGGCGGGAGGCGTGTGGGCTACGCGAAGAACTGTGAGAAGCAGGCCCGAAGATGCGGGTCGACCACGTAAATATGAGTCCCGTAAATCCCCCGAGTCAGCAGCACGTAGGAGACGTTGCAGACAAATGCGTCGAGCTCGCTTTGCGTGGCGGTGTTCTTCCCGTTCTTGTCGTAATAATATGACCTGTCAGCGACAAGGGACTTCCCGCTCTCGTCAAGCCGTATGTCTCGCCCGATAATCACGTAGGCATAGCTCAGGTCATATCCCTGAATCGAGTGGATACAGCCAACTTCCTGAGCCGCCGAAGGCTCCTTTGCCGCAAGGCCGACCCAGTTCTCCTGCCTTCGATTCCATCTCAGACGGATGTCCTCAATCTCAATGTCATACGAGGCCCGAGCCCCCCCCCTTCCTTGGGGTACGCCCCGGCCTGGTTCGCCACGGCCAGGCGAAGCCCGCCACCATACGAGTGAGATCAGAGCGATTAAGGTCTTTCTCGAACGAATCGACAAAGCCACGGAAATCCTCATGAAAGACGAGGTCATAGCCAAGAAAGCTATCGCGATGAGGGCGCTCTCCCGCAAAAACACTCCTCATGTAATCGAGATAGCGTCTCCCGCCTTTGACCCTCATCTGGGACTCGAGCCGAATGGGGTTCTTGAGTGCCCCGCCAAGACGCTCCTTGAGCTCGGCCGGCGTAACGCCCGAGGGGCCGATGGTCTGGAGGGGGTCGTAGAAGAACACAAGGATTCCCACCTGCGAAAGAATCCAGTCCAGTTGGCTTGAGCCCTTTGGCAGGCCGAGGGTATCGCAGGTCTTGTCAAAACTCCCGAACTGCATGCCGAGATTGACTCGGCGCTTCAGCAAGTGAGCCTCGTCGATCAGGACGATATCAAACCCTCGCTCCTCCCGCCCTCGAAATCCGCAAGCAGCCTTTGCCAAGTCACTAGGAGCGATTACATCGGGCGGACGAAGGCCAGATACCGTCTCTAATGCAGATCAGAGAGTCTTGCGCAGGGCTGTAGCCGGCTCCATGAGTCGGATGTTGAGGCCATGGAAGCGCTCGTCGTCCTTGAGACGCTTGAGGAGGTACACGGCAAGGACGGTCTTGCCCGTTCCAGGCATGCCCTCGACCACGAGGGGGCGAGAAGAAACCGCACACTCTCCAATTGCCGTTAGAATCTCGTCAAGAGCCAGTTGCTGATCCAGGTTCAATCCCTTGAATGGCGAGTACTTTAAGACGTCAGACTCCTCTATCTCTTTGAGTGTCTTCTCTGCCAGATCGCACTGGCGAAGGTCGCCCCACAGATCCTCGAACATCTCCGAATACCTGCTCTTGGAGAAGCAGTTGGTGTCGGTCATCCCATCGTTCTTGTTGGTCAGCCGGTAGCGCCCGTTACCATGCATGTACTGGATAAGCCGGCGTTCGTAGTCGGTGATGACCGACGCATCGAACTCGCTGTTGAAGATGATGTTGCCACTCGTGAAGGATTGCTTCTCGGGGTTAGCACCATGCTGGGCCATGCGCCGCGCCACGCTCGTCGTCTGGCCGACGTACGCCTCCTTGTCGTTGGCGAGGATGTACACCATCGGCCAGTCCTCGAGCTTGTCCAGGGCGATGACGCGCCCCTCGCCGTCGTAGCAGTGCTCGCGGCACTCCAGCCACATGGAGACGTAGGTCACGAGGCGCTCCGTCTGCGGCGCGTCCTCGGGCTTGTACGACATGCCGGAGCCCGCGTACAGCTCCCACAGCTCGCTTATGACGGGGCTCGCCGCGACCGTCGCGGGCTTCTCGAGCGTCTGATGCTCCTCGGGGGGCTGCGGGGCCGCCGCCGTGGCGAGGGAGCGCAGCGAGGTCGGCTCCGCCTTGCGCGGCATCAGAGCCCCACCCTCAGCAGGGCCTCGCTTATGGAGTCGCGCAGGTAGGCGCAGAGCGGCACGCGCTCCTTGGGGCCGCGCTCGGTCGCCGAGTCGAACAGGGCGGCGAGGCCGTGGAGCTGCGCCACGGCGGAGGCTATGGCGCCGTCGTCTATGGTCGCCCTCGACGGCTCGACGGGGCCGCTCGGCGGCATCAGCCTCACGCCGCAGCGGTAGGCCCTCTGGTGGGCCTTGCGGCAGCGGTCGCCGCAGTACTTCGCCTTGCTCGTGCGGCACTCGAACGCCCTGCCGCACCACTCGCACCTCTTTATCACGTTTCCTCCCGGGACGCAGCGGAATGCGGCGATTGTCCGCCCGCCTTCCCCCGGAATCGTGACAAAAGCGTGACATTTTTTCCATTTTGCGCGGGTAAATTTCTGAGGGGCGCCGCTGGGTAGGGGGCCGCGAGGGTGGTGATGAAACCCACCTTCCCCACCT
>UWSJ01000127.1 GCA_900549525.1 uncultured Coriobacteriaceae bacterium
TCGAAGCCGCGCTCGAGGTCGGCGATGATGTCGTCGATGTGCTCGGTGCCGATGGAGAGGCGGATCGTGTTGGGCTTGATGCCTGCGGCGAGCAGCTCCTCCTCGGTGAGCTGGGAGTGCGTGGTGGAGGCCGGGTGGATCACGAGGCTCTTCACGTCGGCGACGTTGGCGAGCAGGCTGAAGAGCTGCAGGCTCTCGGTGAACTTCTTGGCGCGCTCGGCGTCACCCTTGAGCTCGAAGGTGAAGATGGGCGCGGCGCCGTTGGGATAGAACTTGTCGTAGAGCTCCTTGGCGCGGCCGGTGGCGAGGCTCGGGTGGTTGACGCGCTCCACCTCGGGGCGGCCGTTCAGGAACTCGACGACCTTAAGCGCGTTCTCGACGTGGCGCTCGACGCGCAGGGAGAGCGTCTCGAGGCCCTGGAGCAGGATGAACGCGTTGAAGGGCGAGAGCGTGGCGCCCTGGTCGCGCAGGAGCGTGGCGCGGGCCTTGGTGACGTAGGCGGCGGCACCCACGGCCTCGGTGAAGACTACGCCGTGATAGCTCGGGTTGGGCTTGGCGACGCCGGGGAACTTGTCGGCGTGCGCGGCCCAGTCGAACGTGCCGGAGTCGACGATGTAGCCGCCCATGGCCGTGCCGTGGCCGCCCACGAACTTGGTGGCGGAGGCAACCGCGATGTCGGCGCCGTGCTCAAGCGGACGGAACAGGTACGGGGTTGAGAAGGTGTCGTCAACGATGAGGGGCACGCCTGCGGCGTGGGCAACCTCGGCCCAGGCCTCGATGTCGAGGACGTCGGAGTTGGGGTTGCCGAGCGTCTCGGCGTAGAGGAGCTTCGTGTTGGGCTTGACGGCCGCCTTCACGGCCTCGATGTCGGAGGGGTCGACGAACGTGGCGGAGAGGCCTTGCTCGGCGAGGGTGTGCTCGAAGAGGTTGAGCGTGCCGCCGTAGAGGTTGGTGGAGGCCACGATGTGGTCACCGGCGGTGGCGATGTTCTGGACGGCAATGGTGATGGCCGCAGATCCGGTGGCCACGCCGAGGGCGCCCACGCCGCCCTCGAGGGCGTTCACGCGCTCCTCGAAGATGGAGACGGTGGGGTTGGTGAGGCGGGAGTAGATGTTGCCCGGCTCGGTGAGGCCAAAGCGGCCGGCGGCGGTGGCGGAGTCCTTGAAGACGTAGGAGCTCGTGAGGTAGATGGGCACGGCGCGGGAGTCGGTGGCGGAGTCGGGCGCCTCCTGGCCGGCGTGGACCTGCAGCGTCTCGAAGCGGAAGGTCTTCTCGGTCTCGGGGGTGATGGCGGGCATGTGGTCCTCCTTGTTGTTGGGGCGGCGGCGCGTGCCGTCGGCTGTCCATGAGTGGAAGTGGGGAAGAGCGGGCCAGGGATGGGGCTGGCAGCTGCTGCGGAAGAAAAAGCGCCCGGCAGCTCAGGGCTCCCGGGCGCGGACGAAGCGTCTTGCGTGCGGCCTGACGACGCGCGACGAGACTACCCCTGGATCGCCCGGGAGTTCAGCATTCGCATGGCACACATGGTGACGTGAGACGTGCTTGCCATGTCGCTGCCTCCTTGGGCTGGGTGGTTGTCGTTGCGTGCTGGGACGTTTATACGTCCGTTGTCATTAAAGGTCAATACCCTACCGGAGAAGTAGGTAAATAAATCTCCTCCGAGGTTGCTGCGGTGAAACAGTCGCAGAGCCGACCTGGAGGAGGCCGCTCGGAGGTGCATGCGAGCGCGTCTTCGTGGCTCCGGGCCCTGTCTAGCTCTTCCGGCGCAGGCGCGGGAGCCTGCCGTGGAAGGGGCTCACGAATCCCTTGGTGACCACCGGTGCGGCCTCTGCCTCGGGCGGGACGGTTGAGACGACGCCCACGGGCACGTCGGCGACCACGGGCATGTCGGTCGGGTCGGGTACGTGGGGGATGGCCGCCACCGGCATGTCGGTGATGTCCGGCGTCGCGGGGACGGGGGTCGCCGCGGGCGCGGCCTCGTCCTCGTCGTGTGCGCCCTTGCCCGCGCGATAGCGAACCATCATGTCCTTCTGCAGCTGCACCACGCTTGGCGGAGCCCAGATGAGCGCGTTGGCGCCGGCGGAGACTGTGGCCTGCGCGGTGGTGGCGTCGTGGCCACCGGTGGCGATGATGGGCAGGTTGGGGAAGGCGGCGCGCAGCTCGGCGATGACGGCGGCGGTGTTGCGCCCGGCGGCGACGTTGACGATGCGGGCCCCGGCGTAGACCTTCTCGGCCGCGAGGTCGTCGAACTTCGTGATGGTGGCGACGACCGGGATGTCTACGGTCGTGGCAATCTGGGCCACCATCTCGGTGGTTGCCGGCGAGTTGAGCACCACGCCCGCAGCACCCTGCATCTCGGAGACGGCCGCGAGCTCGGCCGCGCGCCTGCCCGTGGTGGTGCCGCCGCCTACGCCTACGAACAGCGGCGCCTCGGCCACCGTGAGCAGCGCCTGCGTGATGGCAGGCTGGGCGGTGAAGGGATACACGGCAAAGATGGCGTCGGCGTTGGAGTTGCGGATGACGGCCACGTCGGTGGAGTAGAGGAGCGACCGGATGCGCCGCCCGAAGAGCGTGAAGCCGCTGCACGCCTCGTAGATGTCCGGCACGCGCAGTGGCGCCTTGCGCAGGCGGCCCTCGATGGGGGAGGGGCCGTCGGCGGCGGGTACGGGCGCCCCCGGTCCGGTGGGCGGGATGACGATGGGAGCCGAGGCGTCCGAGACGTTGGCGTTGATGTCGTTGTCGCTCATGAGGCCTCCGTGTGTGGATTGTGCCTCGGGACGCGAGCTCCCGGGCGGCACGTGGACATGTCTATGATTGGGCAGTCTGACGCCATCATATGCATGCTGCTTGCGCTGACGCACAATCCGTATTCCCCTTCGCGGGCGGGCGTAGTCCCGATTCCGTGAGTGCCAGGGCTTGGCGCCATGCGCTAGCTCAGCACCTCGAAGCCGTCAGCCGCGATGAGCCTCCGCAGCTCCTCCAGGTACTTCGTCGCCATGGGCGAGAGGCTGGCGCGGTCATTGGTGAGGTATCCCAGCTGCATGGTCTCGTCCGTCTCCAGCGGCACCGACACGATGTCCGTCCCGTTGAGGTTGGAGTTGAGCACGCCCGAGCAGATGGTGTAGCCGTCCACGCCGCGCAGTAGGTTGAAGAGGGTGGCGCGGTCGGTCACCACAATGGTTTTGCGGTGACTCTCGAACGGCAGCAGCTCCTCCGAGAAGTACAGCGAGTTGTGCGTGCCCTGGTCGTAGCAGAGGTAGGGGTAGTCGTCGAGCTCCTCGAGCGTCACGCGCTCGGCGTGCGCCAGCGGGTGGCGCTCGCTCAGGAACACGTGGGGCGGCGCGTCGAACAGCGGCGTGTAGCTGAGGTGGTTCTCGCGCATGAGCTTGCGCAGGACCTTCTCGTTGAAGCTGCTGAGGTAGATGATGCCGAGCTCGCTTCGGTATCCCGCCACGTCCTCGAAGACCTCGTAGGTGCGGCTCTCGCGCAGGGTGAGCTCGTACTCGGGGGCGTCGACGCCCTCGAGCAGGCGCACGAAGGCGTTGACGGCGAAGGCGTAGTGCTGGGCCGAGATGGCGCACAGGCGCTTGGTGGGCTTGGCGTGGGTGTAGCGCTGCTGCACGAGCTCGGTCTGCTCGAGGATCTGACGCGCGTAGGAGAGGAACTCCGAGCCGTCGGGCGTGAGCGAGATGCCGCGGGCGCTGCGGTTGAAGATGGTGATGCCGAGCTCGCCCTCGAGCTCGCGGACGGCGGCCGAGAGACTCGGCTGGGAGATGTAGAGCTGCCGGGCCGCCTCGGTGATCGAACCGCACTCGGCGACCTTGGCGATGTAGCGGAGCTGCGTGAGGGTCATGGAACCTCCTGCCGTGGGTACGATGCCCCCTAGTGTAAGGGCGTCGCGCCGCGAGGGGCCGTGCAACAGCGGCTGGCCATCGCG
>UWSJ01000128.1 GCA_900549525.1 uncultured Coriobacteriaceae bacterium
TCTTGTACTTGTAGTCGGGGTTGCTCACGTGGTCCATGAGCGCGCGGCTGTAGACCCCGCCCGTCGCGTTAGCCATGGAAGACCTCCCAGACGAACGTGAGGCCGTCGACAAGCTGGTCGATGTCGGCCTTGTCGTTGTAGAACGCCACGCTGGCGCGGCAGCAGCTCTCGATGCCAAGCCACGTGAGCAGGGGCTGTGCGCAGTGGTGGCCGGCGCGAATGGCGACGTCCTTGGTGTCGAGCAGGCTCGAGACGTCGTGCGGGTGGATGCCCTGCACGTTGAACGACACGGCTCCCACGTGGTGACGGGGGTCGGCGGGGCCTACGATGTCCACGAACGGGAGCTCTTGCAGCCGCTCGGTGAGGTAGGCCGCAAGGTTGCGCTCGCGCTCCTCGAGACCATCGCGGTCATGGGCCACGACGTAGTCGATGGCGGCACCGGTGGCGTAGATGCCGGCGGCATCCTGCGTGCCAGCCTCGAACTTCTCGGGGATGGGCGCCCAGACGGCGTCCGTCTCGGTGACCGAGTCGATCATCTCGCCGCCGGTGAGGAAGGGCGGCAGGCTCTCGAGCAGCTCGCGCTTGCCCCAGAGGCCGCCGATGCCCATGGGGCCGCCCAGCTTGTGCGCGGAGAACGCGAAGGCGTCGACGCCGAGCTCCTTCACGTCAACGTGGACGTGGGGGAGCGACTGGGCGCCGTCGGCGATGACGGTGGCACCCACCGCGTGCGCCGCATCGGCGATGGCCCGCACGGGGTTCTCGACGCCCAGGACGTTGGAGACGTGCGTGACGGAGACGATCTTCGTGCGAGGCCCGATCTTCGCCGCAATCTCGGCAGGGCTGATCTCGTAGTTGCCAGCCGGGTCCTTGTCGGGGCGCAGGTACACGAGCTTGGCGCCAGTGGCGCGGCAGACCTGCTGCCAGGGGATGAGGTTGGAGTGGTGCTCCATGATGGAGATGACCACCTCGTCGCCCTCGTGCAGCACCTGGGGCCCGAGCGTCTTGGCCACGAGGTTGAGCGCCTCGGAGGCGTTGCGCGTGAAGATGACCTCGGCCGGGTCTTCGGCGCCGATAAACGCTGCGACCTTGGCGCGGGCGTCCTCGATGGCCGCCGTGGCGTCGACGGAGAGCTTGTAGAGGCCGCGGAGCGGGTTGGCGTTCATCGTCTCGTAGAAGCGGCACTGGGCGTCGAGGACAGATCCCGGGCGCTGCGCGGTGGCGGCGCTGTCGAGGAAGGACAGCTCCGGGTGCGCCGCGAGGAGCGGGAAGTCGGCCTTGTACGGGTTGTTGTCGATGTCGGTCACCGCAGGGGTGACGGCATCGACGGTGATGACGTCTGCCATGCGACTTACGCCTCGCTTTCTGTGGTGGATGAGGGCGCGGGGGCCGCGGCGCTTGCCTGGCCAGCGAGCGGGTGGTCACCGAGCTCGAGGGCGTCGGCGATCTCGTCGGCCGCGTCGGGGCCGAGGGCCGCCCGGGCCCAGGACACCACGGCGGCCGGGGCCGCGCCGGGCAGCGTGTTGGCGGCGTCGTCGACGATGGCGCGGCTGAAGAGCTCCATGGCCTGTGCCTCGGAGAGACCCCTGTCCTGCAGGTAGGAGAGCTGCTCGGGGCTCACGGAGCCAATGGCCGCCCCGTGCGCGCCCTCGACGTCGTCCTCGTCGCAGAGGATGACCGGCAGCGTCTTGTTGACGACCTTGTCGCCCGCGACGAGCACCGTCTCCTGCTCGGAGCCCTTGGCGCCCTTGCAGCCGTGGATGAGGTCGATCGTGGCACGCAGGCTCTTCTCGGCGTCGTCGGTGAGCACGCCCGTCATGTCGAGGTCGGCGCGGCTCTTCTTGCCGTGCATGGGCACGGAGTAGCCGAGGTCGAGCTTCTCGCCCGCCCCGGCGAGGTAGCGCAGCGTCAGGTCGAGGCGGCTGCGGTCTCCGGCGAGCTCCACGCTCGTGCCGAGGGCCGTGGTGGCCGCGCCAATGACGTACTGGCGCACGGTGACCTCGGCGCGGTCGTTGGCGGTGATGCCGAGGCTGTCGAGGTACTGTTCGTCTGCACCTGCGGCCACGAGCAGCGTCACGTGGACGCGGCTGCCGGCCTCGGCGTGGATGCGGAGGGCGTGGCCGCTCGTGGTGGGCGCGTCGTCGACGGGCTTGGGGAGGTCGGCGGCCTTCGCGGCCTCCTCGTTGGCCTCCGCGTGGGCGCGGTCGTCCTTCTCGACGGGCGCGTGACCGAGGCCCTCGGCCACGACGACGTCGACGAAGGCCTCCGACCCCGGCTGAGCAAAGACGCACGTCTGGGCAACCGTCCCGATGCCGGCGTCGAGCAGCACGCTCACGTGCTCGCCCACGGTGTTGGCGGGCACGATGACGCAACGGCGCTGGGTGGCCGCGGCGTCGAGCCACTGGGTGGCGTCGGCCCCGGCGCCGCAGACGATGCGACGCGCGGCGGCGGGAACCTCGGCGGCGGGGTCTGCGGCGGGAGGCGTGGGAACCTCGAGCGCGCAGTCGTTGATCTTAAGCCAGTTCCAAGTCTGGGAAGGCGCCTGGTCGACGCCCGAAAGCGTGATGGCCATCTAGCCGATCGCCCCTTCCATCTCGAGCTTGATGAGGTTGTTCATCTCGACGGCGTACTCAAGCGGCAGCTCCTTCGAGACCGGGTCGGCGAACCCGTTGACCACCATGGTCTTGGCCTCCTGCTCGGAGCAACCGCGGCTCATGAGGTAGAGCACTGTGTCGTCCGAGATGCGGCCGATGGTGGCCTCGTGTCCCACGCTCGCCGTGGCGTTGCGCACGTCCATGGCGGGGATGGTGTCGGAGCGGGAGATGTCGTCGAGCATGAGCGAGGAGCAGCTCACGGACGCCCTGGCGTTGTCGGCGGCCTTCGTGACCACGACGGAGCTGCGGAAGGTCGAGATGCCGCCGCCCTTGGAGAGCGACTTGGTGTCCACGGAGCACTTGGTGTCGGGCGCGGCGAGGGTCACCTTGCAGCCCGTGTCGAGGTTCTGCGTGGCACCGGCGAACGTGATGCCCGTGAACTCGCAGCTCGCGCGCTTGCCCACGAGCAGCGAGCTGGGGTAGAGGAACGAGATGTGGGAGCCAAACGAGCCGGACACCCACTCGATCTTGCCGTCCTCCTCGACCCGCGCGCGCTTCGTGTTGAGGTTGTACATGTTCTTCGACCAGTTCTCGATGGTCGAGTAGCGAAGGCGCGCGCCCTTCTTCACGAAGAGCTCGACCGCGCCGGCGTGGAGGTTGGCCACGTTGTACTTAGGCGCGGAGCACCCCTCGATGAAGTGCAGGTCGGCACCCGGCTCCACGATGATGAGCGTGTGCTCGAACTGGCCGGCACCGGCGGCGTTCAGGCGGAAGTAGCTCTGGAGCGGGAAGTCCAGGTGCACGCCGGCGGGCACGTAGACGAACGAGCCACCGCTCCACACCGCGTAGTGCAGCGCCGCGAACTTGTGGTCGTTCATCGGGATGAGGGTGCCAAAGTACTCGCGCACCATGTCCTCGTAGCCCGAGTGCAGCGCGTCCTCGACGGTGGTGTAGACGACGCCCTGCTTGGCCACCTCGTCCTTCATGTTGTGGTAGACGATCTCGGAGTCGTACTGGGCGCCCACGCCGGCGAGACTCGCGCGCTCCGCCTCGGGGATGCCGAGGCGCTCGAAGGTGTCCTTGATGTCGTCGGGCACCTCGCTCCAGTCCTTGGCCTGCTTGGAGCCGCTCGCCACGTAGGTCGAGATGGTGCCCATGTCGAGGCCGCCGATGCTGGGGCCCCAGTTCTTGGGCATCCCCATGTGCTCGTAGAGGTCGAGGGCCTTGAGACGCATCTGGAGCATCCAGTCGGGCTCGTCCTTCTTGCGGCTGATCTCCTCGACCACGTCGCCGGAGAGGCCGTCGGCGAAGCGCTCGTAGCC
>UWSJ01000129.1 GCA_900549525.1 uncultured Coriobacteriaceae bacterium
GTTCCGGTCGTAGGCCGCGCCCCCCGCTAACCGCCGGCTCGTATCGCTTCCCCTCCCTGCCTCCGGGCGGTGAGGTGATTTGCGGAAAATAAATGACAAGGCCCCCGTGCATCCCAACGGTTGCATAGGGGGCCTTGCTTTGTGAATGCCTCTGAGCGTGTCCTAACTTTGTCCTAACTGTTCCCAGTTACGGACATCTCATAGGCACTGGTTTTGTATAACTCCGGCTAGTCTGCTTGCAGCGGTCTCAACCCATAAAACCGCAGCTACTTGATGGTGTTCACGAGCTTCTGGACGCCGGACTTGCGCTGGGCGGCCTGGTTCTTGTGGATGATGCCCTTGGAGGCAGCCTTGTCGAGAAGACGGGTAGCCTTGTTGGCAGCAAGCTGAGCGGCCTCGGCGTCCTTGGCCTCCACGGCGGTGCGGACGTGCTTCACGGCCGTCTTGAGCTCGGAGCGGACGGCCTTGTTGCGCTGGCGGGCCTTCTCAGCGGTGATGATGCGCTTCTTCTGAGACTTGATGTTAGCCACGTGCGGTTTCCTTTCAGGACTTACTGTTGGTGAGGCCTCTTGACCGAGACACGGGGAGGTCAACCCCGCGAGTATAGCAGATGGTTTGCGGCCCTACCACAAGGTTTACGCGCAACACCACAAAATGTGGCCCCCATACGCTAGAATCGACCCCATGAATACCACAGACATCTCCCACATCAGGAACTTCTCGATCGTCGCTCACATCGACCACGGGAAGTCCACCATCTCCGACCGCATTCTCGAGCTCACGCGCACGGTGGACGAGCGCGACATGGAGGCCCAGCTGCTGGACACCATGGACATCGAGCGCGAGCGCGGCATCACCATCAAGTCAAACGCCGTGCGCGTCATGTACGACGCCGACGACGGGGAGACCTACCAGTTCAACCTCATCGACACGCCGGGTCACGTCGACTTCACCTACGAGGTCTCCCGTTCGCTCGCGGCGTGCGAGGGCGCGGTGCTCGTGGTCGACGCCACGCAGGGCGTCGAGGCGCAGACCGTCTCCAACGCCAACCTCGCCATGAACGCCGAGCTCGACATCGTGCCGGCCATCAACAAGATCGACCTGCCGAGCGCCCATCCCGACGAGGTCAAGACCGAGATCGAGGAGGACCTTGCCATCCCCGCCGACGACGCCGTGTGCGTCTCCGGTAAGACCGGCGAGGGCATCCACGACCTGCTCGAGGCCATCGTGTTCCTCATCTCCCCGCCCACGGGAGACGCTAACGCCCCGCTCAAGGCCCTCATCCTCGACTCGTACTTTGACGAGTATCGCGGCGTGGTGGCCACGGTGCGCGTCTTTGACGGCCATATCGGCAAGGGCGACCAGCTGCACATGATGCAGAAGGACGAGGACTTCCTCTGCGACGGCGTGGGTGTGAAGCGCCCGGCCGAGACGGCGGTCGACGAGCTGTCCGTGGGCGAGGTAGGCTATGTGGTCACCGGCCTCAAGGACCCGGAGAGCGTGCGCGTGGGCGACACCATCACCGACGCCGCCCGCCCCTGCGCCACGCCGTGCCCGGGGTATCGCGAGGCCAAGCCGATGGTCTACACCGGCCTCTTCCCCGTGGACACCAAGGAGTACGAGAACCTCCGCGACGCCCTCGACAAGCTCCACGTGAACGACCCATCGCTCACCTGGACGCCCGAGACCTCTGTGGCCCTCGGCTTTGGCTTCCGCGTCGGTTTCTTGGGGCTGCTTCACATGGAGGTCGTCAAGGAGCGCCTCGAGCGCGAGTTCAACCTGGACCTCATCGCGACGTCGCCCTCGGTGGACTACCACGTCTTCAAGACCGACGGCGAGATGGCTGACGTGAGGAGTCCCCAGGACCTGCCCGACGTCACCTGCATCGACCACATCGAGGAGCCCTTCCTCAAGGCCAAGATCATCTGTCCGCCGGAGTTCACGGGCGCGGTCATGCAGCTGGCCATCGAGCACCGCGGCGTCACGACGGACATGATCCATCTCTCTAAGAAGTCGGTCGAGATGCACTTCGACATGCCGCTCGCCGAGCTCATCCTCGACTTCTTCGACCAGCTCAAGAGCCGTACGAAGGGCTACGCGAGCCTCGACTACGAGTTCTCCGACTACCGCGCGAGCGACCTCGTGAAGCTCGACATCCTGCTTTCCGGCGACGAGGTGGACGCCCTGTCGTTCATCGTGCACCGTGACAAGGCCTATGACCTTGCGCGTGGTCTCTGCGACAAGCTCAAGGAGATCATTCCGCAGCAGCTCTTCGAGGTGCCCATCCAGGGCGCCATCGGCAACAAGATCATCGCCCGCTCCACCGTGCGCGCGCGTCGCAAGGACGTGCTGGCCAAGTGCTACGGCGGCGACATCTCGCGAAAGCGCAAGCTGCTCGAGAAGCAGAAGGAGGGCAAGAAACGGATGAAGGCCATTGGCTCGGTCGAGGTTCCGCAGGAGGCCTTCATGGCGATCCTCAAGGTGGACGAGTAATGCGCGGCCCCAGGCGCACGGCCGAGGGCGAGCAGGCGCGCCGGGAGGCAGCGTCGAGTGGTGCGGCCGCAGGCGTAATGGAGACGGGCGCGAGCGAGGCCGGGCTTGCGTGGCCGCCGGTTCCGTGGGCTTCGATTGGCGACGGCATCGGGGCTGTCGCCGACGTGTCCGCGGGGGAGGCGATTCGCGCCCGTCTTGCGGCGAACCCCTTCCTGATGGCCCCCATGGCGGGCGTCACCGACGCGGCCTATCGGCTCATGGCGCGTGCGGGTGGGGCGGCGCTTGCGTACAGCGAGATGGTGTCGGTGACCGGCATCCACTACAAGAGCGAGAAGACCTGGGAGCTCGTGGACCCCAACCCGGCGGAGCCCGAGCTTGCCGTGCAGCTCTTCGGCTCCGACGTCGAGCACTTCCGCGAGGCGGTGCCGCTCGTGGCCGAGCGCCTCGGCGGCCGTCTTGCGCTCATCGACGTGAACATGGCATGCCCCGTCCCCAAGGTCACCAAGTCCGGGGCGGGGTCGGCCCTGCTCGACGAGCCGCTGCTCGCGGCCGACATCGTGCAGGCCATCCGTGAGGAGCTGGACGCCTGCGGGCGCACCGAGGTGCCCGTGACGGCCAAGATTCGCATCGGGCGCAGGCCGGCCGCCATCGTGGGCCCCGAGTTTGCGCGGGTGCTCGAGGCCGCGGGTGCGCGGGCGATCGCCGTGCACGGGCGCGTGGCCTCACAGCTCTACCGGGGCAAGAGCAGTGCGGCCGAGGTCAGGCGCGTGGTCGAGGCCGTGGGCGTACCCGTGGTTGCCTCGGGAGACGCCCTGGACGGGCCGCGTGCGGCGGCGCTCCTCGCCGAGACGGGCGCGGCCGGTTGCTTCGTCGCGCGGGGAAGCTACGGAAACCCGTGGGTGTTTCGCGCGGCCGAGCACGAGCTGGGGTGCCTGCGAGGCTCGGCGCAGGCCGAGGCGCCGCTCGTGCCCACGCCCGCCATGCGCCTCGCGGCGTTTCGCCTCCACGTGCGCCTGCTCGCGGCCACGGGCGCCCACATCGCGAGGGCCAGAAGCCTATCCGGCTGGTACCTGCGCGGCGTTCCCGACGCGGGGGCCTGGCGCGAGCGAGCCATGCACTGCATCGACACGGCCGACTACCTCGCCCTTGCTGACGAGCTCGAGGCGTCGCTTCCCGCGAGCGCGTGCGAGGCCCTCGCCTGATGGTCTGCGCGCTCTATCTTCACGTCCCGTTCTGCGTGCGGCGCTGCCGCTACTGCGACTTCTCGACGGCCGCCACGCGGCACGGGGATGCCCTCATGGCCAGCTACGGGGCCGCGCTCGAGCGGCTCGTCGGCGAGGCGCGCGACCTGGGGCTCATTGACGGGCTCGAGACGGCCTACGTTGGCGGCGGCACGCCCACGATGCTCGGGG
>UWSJ01000130.1 GCA_900549525.1 uncultured Coriobacteriaceae bacterium
ACGTAGATCCAGACCTTCACGCCGCAGGCGCCCATGGTGGTGCGAGCGGTGGCCTCGCCGAAG
The DNA here is from genome assembly GCA_900549525.1 of uncultured Coriobacteriaceae bacterium. GTDB lineage: Bacteria > Actinomycetota > Coriobacteriia > Coriobacteriales > Atopobiaceae > Parolsenella. Next base: position 64 of record UWSJ01000130.1, read on the forward strand.
TCGATGCAGGCGCGGAGGGTGTGCAGGGGCACGCGACCCTCGCGGTACCACTCGCGACGGCCCATCTCGGCGCCGCCGAGACGACCGGAGCACTGGATGCGGATGCCCTTGGCGCCGGCCTTGCGGGCAGACTGCACGGCCTTGCGCATGGCGCGACGGAAGGCGATGCGCTGCTCGAGCTGCTCGGCGATGGACTGGGCAACGAGGGAGGCGTCGAGCTCGGGACGCTTGATCTCGATGACGTCGATGTTGACCTGGCCCTTGCCGACCTTGGCGATCTTCTCGAGCTCGCCACGGAGCTTGTCGATGTCGGCGCCCTTCTTGCCGATCACGATGCCCGGACGGCCGGTGAAGATGGTGACCTTGACCTTGTCGCCGGCACGCTCGATGTCGACGCGGGACAGGGCGGCACGCTCAAGACGCTTGGTCAGGAACTTGCGAATCTCGAGGTCATTGCCGAGCTTGGCGGCGTAGTCCTTGTCGGCGTACCAACGGGAGCGCCAGTTCTCGGTGATGCCGAGGCGGAAACCAGTGGGGGAAACCTTCTGACCCATTAGGTCCTACGCCTCCTTTCGGGGAGCGACGGTGACGGTGATGTGGCTCGTGCGCTTGTTGATGCGGCTCGCGGAGCCCTTGGCGCGCGGGCGGATGCGCTTAAGCGTGGGGCCCTCATCGGCGTAGCAGGCGACGATGACCAGGTCGTCGGGACGCATGCCCTTGTTCTGATAGGCGTTGGCCACCGCGGAACGGAGGACCTTCTCGATGTCAACGGCCACGGCACGCTCGCAGAACTGGAGGATCTCCAGGGCGCGGTCGACGGGCTTGTTGCGGATGAGGTCCAGGACGATGCGGGACTTACGCGGGGCGACGCGGACGTAGCGCGCGGTCGCGGAGACCCAGTTGGGATTAGTGATCTTCTGTGCCATTAGCTAGTAACCCCCTAGTTGGCCTTGTGACCGCGGAAGGTGCGGGTGGGGGCGAACTCGCCCAGCTTGTGCCCGACCATGGACTCGGTGACGTACACGGGCACGTGCTTGCGACCATCGTGGACGGCGATCGTGTGACCGACCATCTCCGGGAAGATGGTGCTGGCGCGCGACCAGGTCTTGATGACCTCCTTCGTACCCGCCTCGTTCTGCGCGGCAACACGCGAAAGGAGGCGAGTCTCCACGAACGGGCCCTTCTTGAGACTTCTGCTCATAGGTGCTTTCTCCTACTTCTCGTGTTCCGACTACTTCGTCTTGCGACGACGGATGATGAGACGGTTGGTGCTCTTCTTCGGGTCGCGGGTCTTCTTGCCCTTGGCCGGCTTGCCCCACGGGGAGACCGACGGACGACCGGAGGTGTGGTTCTTGCCCTCGCCGCCGCCGTGCGGGTGGTCGACGGGGTTCATGACCGTACCACGGACCGTCGGACGGACGCCCTTCCAACGGTTACGACCGGCCTTACCGATCTTGATGTTGGCGTGCTCGGCGTTGCCGACCTCGCCGATCGTGGCGCGGCAGGTAATGAGCACGCGGCGCATCTCGGAAGACGGCATGCGGAGGATGGCGTACTTGCCCTCCTTGCCCATGAGCTGGCAGGAGTTGCCGGCAGAACGGGCAATGGCAGCGCCGCGGCCAGGCTGGAACTCAACGGCGTGCACGAGCGTACCGACGGGGATGTCGGCAAGCGGCAGAGCGTTGCCCGGCTTGATGTCGGCCTCGGGGCCGGAGACGACGACGTCACCCACGGAAAGGCCCTTGGGGCACAGGATGTAGGCCTTGGCACCGTCGACGTAGTGGAGCAGCGCGATGCGAGCGGAGCGGTTGGGGTCGTACTCGATCGTGGCGACCTTGGCCGGCACGCCGTCCTTGTTGCGCTTGAAGTCGATGATGCGGTACTGACGCTTGTGGCCGCCGCCCTGGTGGCGGGTGGTCACGCGGCCCTTGTTGTTGCGGCCGGCCTTCTTGGGCAGGGGCTCGAGCAGCGACTTCTCGGGCTTGTCAGTCGTGATCTCGGCGAAGTCCGAGACCGTCTGCCAACGCCTGCCTGCGCTGGTGGGCTTGAGGTGCTTGATTCCCATCTTTGCTTTCCCTTTCGTTTCTCCGTTGGCCATCCCGCTCAAGGGATGAGGCCTGGTGGTGTTGCCTCATGCGGCCGCACCGTCGTGGCCTCGGCGAGATGACGCCGGATTACCACGGTGCCGCGCGTATCCTTACGCGCGACGCGGACACGCCCCCGCCCGAAGACGGGGACGAAGGTCACAAGGTCTAGGCCTCGGCGGCCTGCTGGCCGAAGACCTCGATCGTCTCACCCTCGGCGAGCGTGACGATGGCCTTCTTCCAGGAGCGGGTGTAGCCCGTGGCGTAGCGAACGCGCTTCTTCTTGGGCTTCACGTTAACGGTGTTGACCTTGAGGACGTGGACGCCAAAGATCTTCTCCACGGCGTCACGAATCTCCTCCTTGGGGGCGTTCTTGGCGACCTCGAACGTGTACTTGTTCTGGTTCATGAGGTCGAACGAGCGCTCGGTGACGACCGGGCGGATGATGACGTTGTAGACGGAGTTCATTTAAGCGAGCACCTCCTCGAAGTACTTGGCAACAGCGGCCGGCATGACCAGCGCGGCGTTGTCGATGAGGGCGTGGGTCGTGGCCTCGGTCTGGCCCACGAGACGCACCTTCGGGATGTTGCGGAAGGACAGGTAGGTGTTGACGTCGTCGTCGTTCACGACGAGGGTCACGCGCTTGTCCGCGAGGCCGAGGGCCTTGAGAAGGGCGACGGCCTGCTTGGTGCTGGGCTTCTCGAAGTGGAGGTCGTCAACGAGGACGAGCTCGGCGTCGCGGAGCTTGCCGGAGAGCACGCCGCGCATGGCGAGCTTGATCTCCTTGTTGTTGAGCTTACGGTTGTGCGTGCGCGGGGTGGGGCCAAAGGGCACGCCGCCGCCGACCCACTGGGTGGCGCGGATGGAGCCCTGACGGGCACGGCCGGTGCCCTTCTGACGCCACGGCTTGGCGCCGCCGCCGGAGACCTCGGAGCGGCCCTTGGTGTCGTGGGTGCCCTGGCGAAGGTTGCCGAGCTGCACGGTCACGACCTGGTGGATGACGGGGATGTTCGGCTCAATGCCGTACACGCTCGAGGACAGCTCGACGGTGCCCGCCGCCTGGCCCTCCGCGTTCTTGATTTCGATCTGGGACATCTTGTTCTCCTTGGTAGCCTAAAGGTTGGGTTAAAGCGGGCCCTTAGGCCATGCGGATCGCGACGAGACCGTTCTTGCCGCCGGGCACGGCGCCCTTGACGAGCAGGAGGTTCTGCTCGGCATCAACGCGAACGAGCTTGAGGTTCTTCACCGTGACGCGCTCGTTGCCCATGTGGCCGGCCATGTGCAGACCCTTGCGGACGCGCGAGGGGTAGGCGCACTGGCCGATGGAGCCCGGGCGGCGCTGATTGCGAGAACCGTGCGTGATGGGGCCGCAGGCGAAGTTCCAGCGCTTGATGGTGCCCTGGAAGCCCTTGCCCTTGGAGGTACCGGTGACGTCAACGCTCTTGACCTCGGAGAAGTCGGCCACGGAGACAACGTCGCCCACCTTGTGCTCGGAGCCGTCGGCAACGCGCACCTCGCGGAGGTAGCGCATCGGCTCGACGCCGGCCTTGGCGAAGTGACCCGCCATGGGCTTGTTGACGTGGGACTTCTTGATGTCGCCGAAGCCGATCTGGACGGCATCGTAGCCGTCGGACTCGACGGTCTTGACCTGCGAGACGACGCAGGGGCCGGCCTGGATGACCGTGACGGGCACGACGTTGTCGTCCTCGT
>UWSJ01000131.1 GCA_900549525.1 uncultured Coriobacteriaceae bacterium
CGGTCGAGGATGGTGCGCGGCAGGCGGAAGTCGGGGATGCCGTAGCGCATGACGCCGCCCGGGCGCTCCTTGGAGTCGAAGATCGTGACGTCGTAGCCGGCCTTCGCGAGCTCCACGGCCACGGTGATGCCCGCCGGGCCCGCGCCGATGACGGCGGCCATGTGCCCGTTGGGCTCGGCGCGCTCCACTACCATGCGGTCGAGGTAGAGGTCGGACACAAAGCTCTCGATGGCGCTGAAGTGAACCGGCGTGTCCTTGCGGCCGCGGATGCAGTGCCCCTCGCACTGCGCCTCGTGGTTGCAGACGATGGAGCACACGACGGACAGCGGGTTGTTCTCGAAGAGCATCTCGCCGGCCTCGCCCATCTTGCCGTCCTGGAACAGCTGGATGACCTGCGGGATGCTCGTGGAGATGGGGCACCCCTTCTGGCACATCGGCCTCTTGCAGTGCAGGCACCTGTTGGCTTCCTCGACGATGTGTACGGCCATGACTCCCCTTCCCGGCGCGTCTGCGCCGAACCCCGTTCTTCACGGCGACAGAGCAGACCTCTGCCGCAAACCCCATGAACACAGAACCGCTACCACGAAAAAACCGCTCGCGGACAAAAGCAGACCGCTGACGGACACGCTTAACCTTAGTTGCCCATGGTTCCGTAGTCAATTAGTCTTTCGAGAAGCATGATTGCCGGGAGAGGACCACGACGAGTGACCCGGAGAGTGCCGCCCGGCAGGAAGCCGCCCGCGATAGGAAAGGTGAGGACGGTCGCAGAGGGATCGACCCTCAACGCCCCCCGTTCGATGAGCTCATTCACCTCGCGGCTCGATGCAGAGCCCTTGAATGAGTCCGAGGCGACAAGGACGGTCAAGTTCCCCATGCAGCACCCTTTCCACCTCACGCCGCCCCCCTGCTAAGCTAAAGTGTACGCACAAACCCGTCAGGAGAGGCGACCCATGGAGCAGTACAAGCAGGAGTTCATCGAGTTCATGGTCGAGTCGGACGTCCTCAAGTTCGGCGAGTTCACACTCAAGAGCGGGCGCGTCTCGCCGTTCTTCATGAACGCGGGTGCCTACGTGACGGGCTCCCAGCTCAAGCGCCTGGGCCGCTACTACGCGCAGGCCATCCATGACAACTTCGGGCTCGACTTCGACGTGGTCTTCGGGCCGGCCTACAAGGGCATCCCCATCGCGGTCGCCACGGCCATCGCCTTCGACGAGCTCTACGGCAAGGAGGTCCGCTACTGCGCCGACCGCAAGGAGGTCAAGGACCACGGCGCCGACAAGGGCTCCATGCTGGGCTACGAGCTCAAGGACGGCGATCGCGTCGTGATGGTGGAGGACGTCACCACCTCGGGCAAGTCCATCGACGAGACCCACCCCAAGCTTATGGCAGCCGCCAACGTCGAGGTCAAGGGCCTCATCGTGAGTCTCAACCGCATGGAGGTAGGCAAGGGCGGCGTAACCACGGCCCAGCGCGAGATCGAGCAGCGCTACGGCTTTCCCGTGGCAAGCATCGTCTCCATGGCCGAGGTGACCGACTACCTCCACAACCGCGAGGTGGCGGGCCGCGTGGTGATCGACGACGACGTCAAGGCGCGCCTCGACGCCTACTACGAGAGGTACGGCGCGCGGGAGGCGTAAGGCGGTGTGCGCTGCTGCGGCGGGCTGCCGACCCGCCATGCCTCTGACCCGCCACGCCACGTCCGCTTGCAAACGTTCGCAGATGCGAGGATGCTAGGGGCAGTTTCCCGTGGACTTCGCCGACAAGTCGCGAAAGGAACCGCCATGGACGTTCTCTTCGTCGAGTATCCCAAGTGCAGCACGTGCAAGCGAGCCAAGAAGTGGCTGGACGAGCATGGCGTCGCCTATACCGACCGTCACATCGTGGAAGACCGGCCTACGGCGGCCGAGCTCGGCGCATGGCGCGAGCTCGCGGGCGTTCCGATGCGCCGACTCTTCAACACGAGCGGCGCCAAGTACCGCGAGCTCGGCGTCAAGGCCAAGCTTGACGCGGGCATGAGCGACGAGGAGGCCTTCAGGCTGCTCGCCGCGGACGGCATGCTCGTCAAGCGCCCCGTGCTCGTGGTGCGGGCAGACGACGGCACCGGCACCGCCATCTTCAGCTTCCGCGACCCGAGCGCCTGGGCCGCGGCCCTTGGCATCGCCGAGAGCGAGGCGTAAGGCGTGATCGACCTCCTCGTCATCTGCGTCGTCTGCTTTCTCGCCTCCACGCTGGGCCCCATCTGCGGCATCGGCGGAGGCGTGATCATCAAGCCCATCGTGGACTCGCTCGGCGTCATGGGCATGGCCACGACGAGCTTCCTCTCGAGCCTCACCGTGCTCGTGATGTCGCTCGCCACCCTGGCACAGGACGGCTGGAGGCACCTGCGCCACCCCGAGGCCCCGCGCCACCCCTACCCGCCCAGTGCCCTGCCCATCTCCGCGGGCGCGGCCGCGGGCGGCGTCGCGGGCAAGGTCGCGTTCAACGCCATCCGCGCGTTGCTCGGCAACGCCGACGCCATCGGGGCAGCCCAGGCGGCCGTGCTCTTCGCGCTCTCGCTCGCGACGGTCGCCTACACCGTCAAGCGGGAGAGCGTCCCCACCCTGCACGTCACGGGGCCGGTTGCCTCCGCGCTCATCGGAGCCGTCACGGGGGCGCTCTGGGCGTTTCTCGGCATTGGCGGAGGGCCCTTCAACCTCGTGATCCTTGCGCTGCTGTTCTCGTCCGGCACGCGAGAGGCCGCCCGCGAGTCCATCCTCATCATCGCGTTCTCGCAGGTGGCAAGCCTTGTCTACACGCTAGTCTCCGGCAACGTCCCCGCCTTCGACCCGCTGATGCTCGTGCTCATGGCCACCATGGCCGTGGCGGGGTCGGTCGCGGGCAAGAAGGTCGCCGGCAGGCTCGACGACGCAGGCGTCAACCGCCTCTACGCCCTCACCCTCGTCGTGGTGATGGTGCTCTGCGTCCGCAACTTCCTCGTGCTGATGTAGGAAGCGGATGCCTGGCGCTTGGTTGATGGTCTGGGCTCAATGGACGTCTCGGCACTCGTTCGGTCGCCCTTTCACTCCCCTTACGTGCATGCGCAAACAAGCCGCCAAAAACGGGTATAAGACGCCTACCTTCGAGCGCGGGACATGGTCTCGCGCTGCATCGTCTTCGGAAGGACTAAGGGAGCCAGTATGAGCTATTCGGTCGTGTTCGCGAGCAAAACCGGCAACACCGAGCTAATCGCCAAGCGCATTCGCAAGGCCATGGGGCCCGACGCCTGTTCCTATTTTGGTGACCCCGCCGGGGCAACCGACGTGGCGCGCACTGCCGGCGTAGTCTTCGTGGGTTCCTGGGTCGACAAGGGAACGGCCACCGAGGACGTCCGCAGCTTCCTTCGCTCGCTCGATGGTCGTCGCGTCTTCCTGTTTGGCACCTGCGGCTTTGGCGCGTCGGACGAGTACTACAACCAGGTACTTGAGCGCTTCCGGGGCGAGCTGCCCGCCAACTGCGAGCTCGCGGGCTCGTTCATGTGCCAGGGCAAGATGCCCGAGGTCGTCCGAAAGCGCTACGAGGGCATGCTGGCGGCGGCCGAGCCCGGCAGCAAGGACGCCAAGCGCGCCGAGATGCTCATCGCCAACTTCGACATGGCGCTCGCCCACCCCAACACCGACGACCTGCGTGCCCTCGAGTCGGATCTTCGCGAGGCGGGGTTGCTGTAGAGGCGCTTTTGGACGAGCTTTGAACCTGCCTGCGGGCCCGGCCGCAGCTCGATTGCGCGCCCGCATGTAATTTTTCGACCTGTGCACGACGTTTTTCGACTTTACAAGTA
>UWSJ01000132.1 GCA_900549525.1 uncultured Coriobacteriaceae bacterium
GCGCCTGCGGACGAGACCAAACGTGCTCTAGGCGCCCCCGTTGCCTGCGATTTCCAGCGTGCAGAGGAGCGCCCTGTGGTCCGTGCCGTCGACGCGGGCCGTCCACACGCTGCGGGCGGCAATGCCATCGCTCACAACGACGTGGTCGATGCCGAAGAGCGGGGGTGCCATCCAGCGGCCGGAGGGCCAGGTGGACACGAGCCCGCCCCCAGCGGCACGCGCTGCGTCCTCGAGCCGAGGGCCATCGGCACCAACCCCCAGCATCTCGCGGAACGGGGCGTGGTCGTAGGTCGCGTTGAAGTCGCCCAGAAGTACGTAGCGGGTATCGGGGTCTGTGGCGAGCCTCTCGCGCGCCACCCCTATCTCCTCGATGCTCTTGCGCCAGAGGTTCCAATGGCCCGGCCCAGGCGCGCACGTGTGCACCGAGACGAGCCGCACGCGCACTGCCGCCTCGTCTCCCGCGTCCCCCTCCGGCGTGACGGTACCGCCCGGCATGGCGGAGGCGCTCGAGCCAATGTCGTCGGACGCCACGTCATCCAGCGGCAGCGAGCTCCAGAGGCCGTTGCCATACACCCCGTCTGAGCTCGAGCGCTGCGAGTAGGGGAGCAGCTCGTCGATTCCCGCAGCCTCGAGCTCGTTCACGAAGTTGGCGGTGGTCTCCTGCAGGGCGAGCACCTGCACGCCCTCCGTGCGCGCGAGCTCCACGACGCGCACGGCATCGGCGCGGCCCTTGTACACGTTGCAGGTCATGACGCGCAGCTCGAAGGTGGCCGGCTGGTTCGTGGCGCTTTGGACGGCGTTCGTGGGACTTCCGACGAAGAACGGCCCCTGCCAGAACGCCTCGAGCAGGACGGCAAGCACCATGAGGGCAGGGAGAAGGATGCCAGCAACGGACAGGCCGACCCGTCCCGCGGCGACAAGATTCCAGACGAACAGCGCAAGTGATGCAAGCGCCGTGAGCGCATACCACGGTGTCGCCGCTACGACGACGGGGACAAACGGCAGGGCCGACAGGGGGCCGGGCAGCAGTCGACACACGACGCCGACGAGGGTGACGGCGGCAAGCGCCCAGGCCAACGAACGCATGTCGCTCCTCTCGCCGACGACGTATCGTGAACCGAGCTTACTACGTCCGGCGCTTGCTATCCTTGGTGCGGCTGATGCCGGGGAAAGGACAAGGATGGCCACCACGAACAGTCGGGCGGAGATTCTCGAGGCCATTCAGGCGGCGGACGTGGCGCTTGACCATCTTGAGGCTGCGGCTAACCAGCTGGACCGCGCCAACAGCTGGGGCCTTGCCGACGTCCTGGGCGGTAGCTTCCTCTCCACGTTCATGAAGCACCGCCGCATGGACGACGCACAGGATGAGCTCGAGCAGGCCCGCGACGCCGTCCGTGCGTTTGCGCGCGAGCTGGCCGACGTCGACCGCTCGCTTGGCCTTGACATCGAAGTGAGCGGCTTCCTGAGCTTCGCGGACTACTTCTTCGACGGGGTCGTTGCCGACTGGATCGTCCAGAGGAAGATCGCGGACGCCATGGAGCAGGTCGAGCAGGCCGTGCGCAAGATCGTTGCCGTTCGCAATCGGCTCGTGCGCATGTTGTGAGGGATACGGGCGAGGCCGTAAGCCGTACGAGCTTTTTCGCGCACCGCCTCGTATTGCTTGCGTTAGCAGGTCGCGAAGCGCAGCGTTACCGGCTTGTCATGCCCCTATGCTGAGCCCAAACACAAGATTGCGTCATTGGCGACGGATAGCTGTGCCACCGTGAGTGGGGCTGCCACATGGTCGTGGGGCCGGTCAGGATGAGCAGGGACGTCGTGAGCTCGCTGTGGATCAAACGAGTTCCGTCGGCGGTGCCGTCGCTCGCGACCCGGTGGAGCGTGAGGTACGGCTCGTCGCTTGGCCACGAGCCGTCATATATGTGCTGGTAGGTGGGCTCAGGCGTGGCGATAAGGACAAAGGCTGAGCACGGGGCGTTGTCCTCGTTTGTCCCCACGAAGAGCGTGCCCGCATTGATGGACGCCGCAAGCTCCTCGCGGGAGGGCTCGTTTGACCCCCATTGCGTGGGGTTGCCCGTCTGGGCCATGAAGCGACGTGCATGGGCGTAGATGCCATCGAGCGCGTCGAGGTCATGCGCGGTGGCCGGGCGAATGCGCGGGGCCGTCGGGCGGCGGGTTTGGACGGTGGCGCTTGGCTTCATGACGGCCCCTTTGCGGCGCGCAGCTTGAGGTGCAGGTACGAAGAGCATTCTCCGCCGCCCACGCTCGACTGTCGAGCGGTTTGAGTTGTGGAGAAGGCTTCACAATCCGAACGAGTCGTTGCGCTGCGCCCACTCGGTGTGTATAGTTACTTTCTGCGCTGAGGCGCACATACATAGTGCGGGGTGGAGCAGTCTGGTAGCTCGTCGGGCTCATAACCCGAAGGTCGTAGGTTCAAATCCTGCCCCCGCGACCATCAAAGACGCAGGTCGGAGACATTGAGTCCTCGGCCTGCTTTCGTTTGCGTACCTCACTCCGTACCAAAATGCCTTGCGAGTGAGCGTCGGGTGGTGTGCCGGAAATCCCGTACCAAGTCCGTACCAAAACGCTTTGCGAGTGAGCGCCGCAACCATTAACCCCGTACGAAAAAAGTGCCCGTCCCTCTCAGCCTGCATCCAATCGGCCCCACCTCTCGCACCAAAGAGGCCGCGGACTTCTGCCCGCGGCCTCTTCATAATCTCGCCTGACGCGCCCGTTACTTCACGTGCTCCACGACTTCGCTCAGCGCGCGGCGGGTCTTGGGTGCCATTCGGTGCGTGGGGTCGTGCACGCCAAACTGCGCGAGCACCGAGACGCCCCACTCGGCGGGGTTGTAGAGACCACGCCCCACGAGCAGCTGCTCCACGCCGTTCAGGTTGAAGCCCTCGACGGGCGTCGCGTCTACGCCCAGCGCGGCGGCCATCGTGAGCATGTTGCCAAGCGCGATGTAGGTCTGCTTGGCCGCCCAGTCAAACAGCGTACGGGCATTCTCGGCCACGCGAAGGTCCTCGTGCTGGAAGGTGTCAAAGCGCTCGAGACGGGCCTGCTCGTCTTCTTCGGAGAGATGCTGGACGTCGTGGGCGATGTGGTGGACCCAGGCGCTCTGGGCGTTGACCTGGCGGCGGGCGAGGATGACGACCGTACGGTCGGCGTTCTTCTTGGCGCCCCAGGCGACCTTCTCGCGCAGCTCGTCCACGAGCTCATGGCTATCGAGCACCATCAGCTTCCACGGCTCGAAGCCAAACGAGCTGGGGGAGAGGCGGGCGGCCTCGAGGATGAGCCTGAAGTCCTTCTCGGGCACGTGGCCCTTGGGATCGTAGCGCTTGCAGGTGAAGCGGGTCTCGAGGGCGGTCAGGAGCTTTTCGCCCGCCTCGGTGTCGAAGGTTGGCTTGGTGGTTTCTGACTCGGTCATGGTCTTAGCCTCTCAGGATTGGGTTCCGGCGTACATGCATCGAGCGTCTTGTACCCATTGCGTGTCGGTTCGGATGCGAGGGCAACTTGGTGCACCTCCGAGACGGCAACACGCGACGGAAGGCTGGTGAAGAAGTGGGCCATCAAGGGCGGACGGCGCGTCCTCGTCAAGGTCGCCTCGGGTCTTTCGCTGCAGGAGCCGTACAGCTGGTTGCCCGTGCGTGCGAGAAGAACGTCGAGGCCGTCATCTCGCGTGCCGAGGCGGTGGGGCAAGGTCGTCCGTAACGCGTCGCCGTACCCCCGTCGCGCCTTACCAGCCCCTTACATCCGCAAGCCCGGCCAATGGGGATGATGGATGGAACACAAG
>UWSJ01000133.1 GCA_900549525.1 uncultured Coriobacteriaceae bacterium
GAAGGGGCGGGGATTCCCGTGGCGGAGCTCCTTCCGCCCGGCCCCGTCACCCCGCCCGGCCCCTCGTGCACGCACCGCCGCCCGCCGTCCGCCACGGTGACGCCCCCGAGGAGGTCGACCCGGGACTCGCACCCGCCTTCGGGCGCCCCGGCGGCCTGCGATGGGATTTCCCGTTTTCTGCCACGAAATCGCGTTTTGTGGGACAGGTCCTGCTCCGTCGCCCGTCCTGCGCCGCCTCCCGATTCGCTCGACGCGGCAAAACGGGCCTCACCCACCCCAAGAACCTCCCGCTTTGCGCCCCAGGCGGCACGATGACGCCGGCGTCGCACCCCCGGTAGCCCGGGCCGCGCGGGCCCGTGTCCCACAAACCGCGTTTTCATGGCAGAAATCCAATTATTCGATCGCACGACCTGCCGTTCCGTCGTGGGAGGTGGTCCTCGACGCCCCGCGGGGGCGGCGCCTCCCGCCCCTGCCTGCCGCCCTGCCTCCATCGCGCTCCCCGCAGGTAGGACAAATCACAGATTTCGTGCCCTCGACCCTCCGGCATCTCGAACGCACATTCCATCCGAGTGCATAAAAAGCGGAGAGGGATTCAAAGCCCCGAAAAGGGGTTGCCGACATGCGCCGACGGCCTCGAGCGGGAAAACAATCTGTCCTTTAAACCCCAGCCAGCCCGTCGCAGGCCAACCAAAAAAAGAGGCGAGCCCGCAGGCCCGCCCCATCTGCGCCAAGCCCGAAGGCTCCCCGTAGCGCATATGCTGGCCGGGCACCTCCCCAGATACCCGACCTGTGCGCCGGGCGCCGCAACGCGACGACCCGACGTCCCCTAGAAGCTAGTCCTCGACGATCTCGGTGATGGCGCCGGCGGGGCAAGCCTCCTGGCAAGAGCCGCAGGCAACGCAGGAGTCCTCGTCCTTGACCTCAGCGTGCGAGTCGCCAAGCTCGAGAACGCCCGCGGGGCAGGTGTCAACGCAAACGCCGCAGGCAATGCACTCGTCAGCATCAATAACTGGATGGGCCATGATGTCTTCCCTTCATCGTTGGTGTAACGCAGCCAGAGAAGTAAGCCTCGGCAACCTCTGAGTAAGCCTTGGTAACCTTTCTAGCAGCCCCTTTACTGCAGAATAGCAGTCGAAGGGGGGTTTGCAACACCCTTTGCAAAATTTCATTGACGGATATTCAATGGCTTAGATCCAGCGCGAAATCCCACGCCTTTGGGGGAAATTTTCTACCTTGCGAAACGCCTCCGCTCGGGCTGCGGGGAATGCCGAGAAGGGCATGGAGGGGTGCCGAGGGGCATAGAAACAAATACCTGCGGCGAGCGCCGAGAGGGGCGCGGAGGGACATAGAGGGGCATAGAAATAAGATCCTGCGGGGAGTGCCGAGAGGGGCGCGGAGGGACATCGAGGGGCATAGAAATAAGATCCTGCGGGGAGTGCCGAGAGGGGCACGGAGGGACATCGAGATAAAACCCGCGCGGCGCGTCGGCGGAGCCCTAAAACCATCCCTATGCCGTGGAAAAAAGCGCGCACACCGCGCCTGCGAGGCTCCAAAACCACCCCTACACTGTGGAGAACAAAAAATCTATCGCAATCCCACTTAGATTTTGTATAAGAAGGACGCGCAGAGGATATATAGTGGGCAGTAACAAAGCGAGCCCGCAGATGCGGGCAGGCCGGCCACCGCAATCGCGGCTCTCCGGCCGGCCAGGCAGCGCTCGGACGCAACGTCCGAGCGCCTAATCAGAAAGGAACGTGCCACTTATGAGCAAGATCCTCGGCATCGACCTCGGTACCACCAACTCCGCAATGGCAGTCCTCGAGGGCGGCAAGCCCACCATCATTGTCAACGCAGAGGGCGACCGCACCACCCCGTCCGTCGTCGGCTTCCGCGCCGATGGCGACCGCATCGTCGGCAAGGCCGCCAAGAACCAGGCCGTGACCAACCCCAAGAACACCGTGTTCTCCATCAAGCGCTTCATGGGCCGCAAGTACAGCGAGGTAGGCTCCGAGCTCAAGACCGTGCCGTACACGGTCAAGGAGGGCCAGGGCGGCCGCGCCGTCGTCGAGATTGACGGCCAGGACTACACGCCCGAGCAGGTCAGCGCCATGATCCTCTCCAAGATGAAGGCCGACGCCGAGAAGTACCTCGGCGAGAAGGTCACCGACGCTGTCATCACCGTGCCCGCCTACTTCAACGACTCCCAGCGTCAGGCCACCAAGGACGCCGGCAAGATCGCTGGCCTCAACGTCAAGCGCATCGTCAACGAGCCCACCGCCGCGGCGCTCGCCTACGGCCTCGACAAGAAGGGCTCCGAGCAGAAGGTTCTCGTGTTCGACCTCGGCGGCGGCACCTTCGACGTGTCGCTGCTTGACCTCGCCGACGGCGTCTTCGAGGTTCTCGCCACCAACGGCGACAACCACCTGGGCGGCGACGACTGGGACCAGCGCGTGATCGACTGGATGGCCGACAAGTTCCAGGCCGAGAACGGCGTTGACCTGCGCAAGGACCCGATGGCCCTGCAGCGCCTCAAGGAGGCTGCCGAGAACGCCAAGAAGGAGCTCTCTGCTGCCCAGCAGGCCACGATCAACCTCCCGTTCATCACGATGAACCAGAGCGGCCCGCTGCACCTCAACTACGACCTCACGCGTGCCGAGTTCGAGAAGATCACGCGTGACCTGCTCGACCGCTGCAAGGCGCCTGTGACCAAGGCCCTGCACGACGCCAACATGCAGATCTCTGACGTCTCCGAGGTCATCCTCGTCGGCGGCTCCACGCGTATGCCTGCCGTCCAGGAGCTCGTGAAGCAGATTACCGGCAAGCAGCCTAACATGTCCGTGAACCCGGACGAGGTCGTCGCTGACGGCGCTGCCGTCCAGGGCGGCGTGCTCACGGGCGATGTCGAGGGCATCCTGCTGCTCGACGTCACGCCGCTGAGCCTGGGCGTCGAGACCATGGGCGGCGTCATGACCAAGATGATCGACCGCAACACCACGATCCCGACCTCCAAGACCGAGATCTACTCCACGGCCGCCGACAACCAGACGTCCGTCGAGATCAACGTCCTGCAGGGCGAGCGTGAGATGGCTGCCGACAACAAGTCGCTCGGCAAGTTCCAGCTCACCGGCATCCCCGCTGCTCGTCGTGGCGTGCCTCAGATCGAGGTCACGTTCGACATCGACGCCAACGGCATCGTGAAGGTCACCGCCAAGGACAAGGGCACCGGCAAGGAGCAGCAGATCACCATCTCCGGCTCCACGGCGCTCTCTGACGACGAGGTCGACCGCATGGTCAAGGACGCCGAGGCCCACTCCGAGGAGGACAAGAAGCGCAAGGACGAGATCGAGGTCCGCAACCAGACCGACTCTCTGGCCTACAGCACCGAGCAGACCGTGAAGGAGCTCGGCGACAAGGTGCCCGCCGACATGAAGAAGCAGGCCGAGGACGCCGTGGCTGAGGCCAAGAAGGCCCTCGACGGCACCGACGTCGACGCCATCAAGGCCGCGGGCGACAAGCTCCAGGAGGTTGGCCACAAGCTCGCCGAGGTCGTGTACTCCAGCACCAACTCCGACGCCGCCAGCGGCAACGCCGCAGGTGCGGGTGCCAGCGCGGGCTCGCAGGCCGGTTCCAACGGCGGCGATGACGTGGTCGACGCTGACTACGAGGTCGTCGACGACGACAAGAACAACAAGTAGGCGGGGGTGAGCTGAGATGGCTCGCACCGATGCGAACGAGAACG
>UWSJ01000134.1 GCA_900549525.1 uncultured Coriobacteriaceae bacterium
CAGCCCGGCCTGGTTCGGCTCCGCACGAAACGAGGTTCTGGCCCCCGGGGAGCCGCACGCCCAGCACCCCACGGGGCCGCACGCCCAGCGCCCCGCACCCCGCGGGGCCGCGCACCCACGCGCGCCACACGAAAAAACGGCGGCCCGACCGAAGCCGGGCCGCCGCCCACGGCGAACGCCGCAAAACCCGCAGGGAAACCCCTACGCGCGCTCGATCTTGTCGCAGCCCATGTAAGGACGCAGCACCTCGGGCACCGTCACCGAACCGTCGGCGTTCTGGTAGTTCTCCAGAATGGCGGCCATGGTACGGCCGGCGGGCAGACCAGAGCCGTTGAGCGTGTGCAGGTAGCGCGTGCCCTTGAAGTTGGCCGGGTCGCGGTACTTGATGTTAGCGCGACGAGCCTGGAAGTCACCGCAGTTGGAGCAGGAGGAGATCTCCTTGTAGTTGTTGTAGCTCGGCAGCCACACCTCGATGTCATAGCACTGACGCGCGGAGAAGCCCAGGTCGCCGGTGCAGAGGCTGATCACGCGGTACGGGAGCTCAAGCTGCTGCAGCAGGTACTCGGCCTCGCCCACGAGGCTCTCGAGCTGGTTGTCGGAGTCCTCCGGCGTGGCGAACTTGACCATCTCGACCTTGTCGAACTCGTGCTGGCGGATGATGCCGCGCGTGTCGCGACCGGCCGAGCCCGCCTCCTCGCGGAAGCACGGGGTGAAGGCGGTGTACCAGCGCGGCAGCGAGTCGGCGTCGAGCACCTCGCCGGCATGGAGGTTGGTGAGCACGACCTCGGCCGTCGGGATGAGGAAGTTGTCGCCGCTCACGTGGTAGGCGTCGTCCTCGAACTTGGGCAGCTGGCCGGTGCCGAACATGGTCTGGCGCTTCACCACGATGGGCGGCCACCACTCCTTGAAGCCGCGGCTCGCGTGCTGGTCGAGGAAGTAGTTGATGAGCGCGCGCTCAAGACGGGCGCCCGCGCCACCGAGCACGGTGAAGCGGCTACCGGAGAGCTTGTTACCGCGGTCGAAGTCGAGAATGCCCAGGTCGGTGCCCAGATCCCAGTGGGCCTTGAACTCGAAGCCCTCGGCCTTGAAGTCACGCGGGGTGCCCCAGCGGCGGCGCTCCACGTTCTCGGTCTCGTCGACGCCCACCGGCGTGGCGGGGCAGGGGATGTTGGGCAGGTGAGCCATGAAGTCGTAGAGGTCGTTCTCGAGCTGCGTGCGCTTGTCGCCCAGCTCGTCGATCTTCTCGTTGACCTGGCGCACGGCTTCCTTGGCGGCTTCGGCCTCGTCTTTCTTGCCCTCCTTCATGAGGGCGCCGATCTTCTTGGACTCGGCGTTGCGCGTGGCCTGGAGCTCCTCGACCTCGCCGATGACCTGACGGCGCTCGTCATCGAGCTCGAAGAAGCGCTCGCGATCCCAGCTGGTCTGTCGGTTTGCCATGGCGACGTCGACGGCGTCGGGATTCTCTCGTACGAACTTGATGTCGAGCATGCTTTCCCTCTCGTTCTCGTTGGTGCCGGCGAGCCGCGCGGCCCGCCGGCACCAACCGCCGATGCCTTGTGGTCCGGCGTGATACCTGCAGTGCAGTCCAGCGACCAAGTATATACTTGCGAGTGACTTTGACTTTTGGAGGGGCCAAGTCGCGGACAAGGAGGGGCGGATTCCCGTCGCATGCTGTCGCGCGGCTGCCCATGACGGCCCCCTTGATTGATCGGCGGGAACGCATGGACATCGGCGGGTTCTTCGACTGGCTCTTTGGTACGCGAACGGGCGTGCTGTGCCTGCTTGGCGCGGCGCTCGCGGGCTTTCTCATCGCGGCCATCATCCTGGAGCGCAAGACGCGCGAGCAGTATGACCAGTACGACGACAGCGAGGACTCCGAGGACGGCTGGTCGTTCTTCGACGACGACAACAAGTAGCGCGGGCCGCGAACGGAGTGTCAGGCGCGTTACCTGCCGCACGCTTGCGATTCGTCCACATATGACGGGAGACGAGCTTCATGAATCGTCGTTACCAGCAGGTTGACCCCTTCAACGCAGGCGATCCCATCATGCCCTGGGACGAGCTGGGCGACGAGTTCGCGCCGCTCGACTCGGGGCGCGACTGGACGGCGCCGCACGACACAAGCGGGTCGGCGAGCACGCAGGCCCCGTCCGGGACCGACAGCTATCCCACGGCAAGCTATCCCACCACCGACGAGCCTCCCCGCCAGCAGCAGTCGGACGGCAAGGCGAAGGGACGTGCGCAGAAGCCTCGCGCGAGCAAGCCCCGCACGTCGAAGGCCAAGGCTCCGAAGGCGCAGACGAGGCAAGCTGCCGCACCCGCCAAGCAGGGACGCACGGCGAAGTCGGGTATCGGCTACATCGTCACCGCCATTGCCATCCTCATGCTGCTAGGCGGCCTGCTCAATGCCATCGGCAGCTGCGTCTCCAGCGTCTTCAGTTCCACGAACGACTACAAAACATCCTCCACGAGCGACTCGTTTGGCGGCAATGGCGTCACCGGGGTCAACTGGAACAACGTCAACGAGAAGCTCCAGGGCCAGCAGGAGCAGGACTTCACGACGCGGCTCAAGGCCATCAAGGCGGGCGACGACGCAGCGGTCAAGCGCGGCGCGCAGTTGCTCGACAAGCAGTTTGGCCTCTACGCCAGCGGCCGCACGCTCGCTGACGTTGGCGTGAACAGCGAAGACCTCGCACGCTGGATGCTCGCGAGCATGACGTACGACGAGTCGGACATCTCGAGTGCACTGTACGTGAGCGACTCCAGCCTTACGGATGACGGCTACGTGGCGGTTGACGTAACGCTCCCCTACTACAACTCGCTCATCTACGCGATTTACAACTACGCGAACGACACGTATCGCGACCAGCTCAAGGCCGGCGCGCTGTCCGACGCGGCAAAGGCCGACGTCCGCGCGAAGCTCTCGGGCATCATGGCGAACACACAGCAGCAGGACATGTACGTGAGCGTCGACACGCACGCCTCCGTTGACGGCGACGGGTCGAACGCCCGGGTGACGCTTGACGAGAACGACTGGAACACGCAGATAGACGAGCTGTTCGGGGCCTAGTCGCTGACGGGCAGGCTCCACAGGGCGGAGGGCGGTCGTCGGCTTGCTCCGCCGTTGCCTCGGATGTGGGCGAATGTACGGCGGCCTGGAGCCAAGCATGATTTCGGGCACGTCGATGCCCCGAAAGTCGCCGAATGCACGATGGGCTTGGAGCCGCGTCGAGATATGAAGCCCGCAATGCCCCGGATGCGGCCGAATGTACGATGGCGCCCTTACGGCCTCGCCCGCCTGTCGTACAAACGGCGCGATAGGGGGCAACACGCGCCCCAGTGGCCAGCTGACGCGCTAGGCGACCGTACAATCGGCACAATCCGGGGCAGCAAGCCCTTCCTGCACACGCACGAGCCCGCGGCGGACGAGTGCTGCGGTGCCTGTAACGGCGCCCCCGCCCGCACGGCCACCCCCCCCGCCTGTACGATCCCACCGCACCCGCACGCACACAAAACCACCCACGCGCAAAGCGGGGGCGAGGCCTACGCACTGGCCCCGCCCCCGTTCATCGCTGCAGCCCGAAGGCCACCGCGCTACCCACAGCCAACCGCCTCGCTACTCACGCTTACGCAGCCAGCTGCCAATGCCCACCAGCGCCACCGCGAGCAGGGCCCCGCCGCCAAACACCCCGGCCGACGGAAGCATGTCGCCCGTCTGGGGCAGCTGCTTGTCGGGC
>UWSJ01000135.1 GCA_900549525.1 uncultured Coriobacteriaceae bacterium
GCCCGTGTAGCTCAGTAGGTAGAGCACTTCGTTGGTAACGAAGAGGTCACCGGTTCAAATCCGGTCGCGGGCTCCATTCAAGCATGGCGGTGTAGCTCAGTTGGTCAGAGCACGCGGCTCATACCCGCGGCGTCACTGGTTCGAGTCCAGTCACCGCTACCAGAGCTCTCGCGGCGTCGCCCTTGGCGGCGCCGCTGGACGTAAAGAAGGCAATAAGGCCGTTAAGGCCGAGAGCTTACATCCATGAGGAGGATGGCAATGGCCAAGCAGAAGTTTGAGCGTACTAAGCCGCATGTGAACATCGGCACCATCGGCCACGTCGACCACGGCAAGACCACGCTGACGGCCGCTATCACCAAGGTTCTCTCTGAGACCCCTGGCTGCAAGGCTGACTACACCGCGTTCGAGAACATCGACAAGGCCCCCGAGGAGCGCGAGCGCGGCATTACCATTTCCGTCGCTCACGTCGAGTACGAGACCGAGGGCCGTCACTACGCTCACGTCGACTGCCCGGGCCACGCTGACTACGTCAAGAACATGATTTCCGGCGCGGCTCAGATGGACGGCGCCATCCTCGTCATCGCCGCCACCGACGGCCCGATGGCCCAGACCCGCGAGCACATCCTCCTCGCCCGTCAGGTCGGCGTGCCCTACATCGTCGTCTTCCTGAACAAGTGCGACATGGTCGACGACGACGAGCTCATCGACCTCGTCGAGATGGAGACCCGCGACCTCCTCTCCGAGTACGACTTCCCCGGCGACGACATCCCCGTCATCCGCGGCTCCGCCCTCGGCGCCCTCAACGGCGATTCGAAGTGGGTCGAGTCCGTCCGCGAGCTCATGAAGGCCGTCGACGAGTACATCCCGACGCCCAAGCGTGACAACGAGAAGCCCTTCCTGATGGCCATCGAGGACGTCATGACCATCTCCGGCCGTGGCACCGTTGCCACCGGTCGTGTCGAGCGCGGCGAGCTCAAGCTCAACGAGCCGGTCGAGATCGTGGGCATCAAGCCGACCCAGTCCTCCGTCGTCACGGGCATCGAGATGTTCCGTAAGACCATGGACTTCTGCGAGTCCGGCGACAACGTGGGCCTGCTGCTCCGCGGCATCAAGCGCGAGGACATCGAGCGCGGCCAGGTCATCTGCAAGCCGGGCACCGTTACCCCGCACTCCAAGTTCACCGCTGAGGTCTACGTCCTCACCAAGGACGAGGGCGGTCGTCACACCCCGTTCTTCACGAACTACCGTCCGCAGTTCTACTTCCGCACGACGGACGTCACCGGCTCCATCGTCCTCCCCGAGGGCGTCGAGATGGCCATGCCGGGCGACCACGTGACGATCGAGGCCGACCTCATTCACCCGATTGCCATGGAGGAGGGCGACCGCTTCGCCATCCGTGAGGGTGGTCACACCGTGGGCGACGGCCGTGTTGCCAAGATCCTCGCCTAAGTTCTAGCTTCCAGAACTTCGAGGCCCGGTGCCCCTTGGGTGCCGGGCCTTTTTGTGCATATTCTGCGGTCTGCGTTGACAGCTATGGTGAACCGCTGGTAATATTCTCGACCGCGCCATGGCTGAGACAGTCTTGGCCATGACTATTCAGGAGGATTCCAATGCGTACGATGGTTACCCTCGCCTGCACCGAGTGCAAGCGCCGCAACTACACCACCACCAAGAACAAGTCCACCATGCCCGAGCGCATGGAGCTCAAGAAGTACTGCCCGTGGTGCCACAAGCACACGGTTCACAAGGAGACCCGCTAACCTCGGGTAACCATGTACAGGCCAGTAGCTCCAATGGTAGAGCGGCGGTCTCCAAAACCGTTTGTTGTGGGTTCGAGTCCTACCTGGCCTGCCAGCCACTAACACCGGCCACCCGTTAGGGATGGCCGGTTTCTATGAATGTACGGAGTATCGCTCGGAGGGAAGAGCATGCCCAACAAGGATCGCCAGAAGCGGAGCGTGCGTAAGGCGCGTGCTGCCGAGCGCAAGGAGCTCGAGGCACGTCGTGCCGCGTCTGCTTCCGCCGACGTGAAGAAGAAGGGCGTTCTTGCCGCTAAGGACGATACGAAGAAGCCCGCCAAGGCAGCCGCCAAGAAGAATTCAGGCCCGTTCAAGGGCATTCGTGAGTGGTTTGCCGGCGTTCGCGGTGAGATGAAGCGCGTTACGTGGCCTTCCAAGGACGAGCTCAAGAACTACTCCATCGCCGTCGTGGCCATGCTCATCGTCTTCGGCGTTGCGGTTGCGCTCGTTGATACCGGTGTTGTCTCTGCTCTCGTGGGCTTTTCTGGACTGAGGAGCTAACATGGCGAAGCGCTGGTACGTCGTCCACACCTACTCTGGTTACGAGAACAAGGTCAAGTCCGATCTCGAGCACCGTATCGAGACGTACGGTCTCGAGAACGTCGTCGTCGATATCCGCATCCCGACCGAAGAGGTCACCGAGATTAAGGAGGGCGGCAAGCGGGAGACCAAGGAGTCCAAGGTCTTCCCTGGCTATGTCCTTGTCCGTATGGAGATGGACGACAACTCCTGGGCCGTCGTGCGCAACACGCCGGGCGTCACAGGTTTTGTTGGCGTAGACGGTAAGCCTGCGCCGCTTTCACGTGAAGAGTTCAACAAGATCATGCGTCGCACTAACCCGCGCCAGACCGGTGCCCCGACGCAGCACCGTACGTCCACCGATCTCGAGCCGGGTCAGTCCGTCCGCGTGGTCTCTGGCCCTCTCGCCGAGTTCGATGGTCAGATCTCTGAGGTTATGCCCGAGGCCGGCAAGGTTAAGGTCATGCTCATGATCTTTGGTCGCGAGACGCCCGTTGAGCTCACGCTTGACCAGGTGGCTACGATCTCGTAGGCTCCGTGCGTCGCTCGCAGCTGCGTGTGACGCTTCGTTTGTCTTCCCGCGCGTCCCTCTTTCGGTGAGGAAAAGCTTCTGTGGGGCGCGCAGCTTATAGCAGGTATCACTTCGTTTACGAGAAGGGCTTCAACAATGGCTGATAAGAAGGTCGTTCACTTCATCAAGCTCCAGATCCCCGCCGGCGCCGCTAACCCTGCGCCCCCGATCGGCCCGGCCCTGGGTGCCGCGCAGGTTAACATCATGCAGTTCTGCCAGGCGTTCAACGCCCAGACGAAGGAGCAGTCCGGCGACATCATCCCGGTCGAGATCTCCGTCTACGAGGATCGCTCCTTCACCTTCATCTGCAAGACCCCGCCCGCGGCTGAGCTCATCAAGAAGGCCCTCGGCCTCAAGAGCGGTTCCGCCGTTCCCCAGCGCGACAAGGTTGGCCAGCTCACGCAGGAGCAGCTCACCCAGATCGCCGAGACCAAGATGCCGGACCTTAACGCCATCGACATTGAGGGCGCCAAGAAGATCATCGCCGGCACGGCTCGCTCCATGGGCGTCACCATCGCCGAGTAGGTATCCCGTCGGCACCTGCCGACTCAGGTGCGGGTCGTATGACTCGCTTGATGTGGGAGGGCGCAAGCCCGCTGACCACAGGAGGAAAGAACATGTCTAAGCACGGAAAGAAGTACAACGCCGCGGTCGCCAAGGTCGACGGCACCAAGCTCTACGCCCCGAAGGAGGCCGTCGAGCTCGTCAAGGAGATTGCCTTCGCCGGTTTCGACGAGACCGTTGAGGCCACGTTCCGTCTTGGTGTCGACACCCGCAAGGCCGACCAGAACATCCGCGGCTCCATCTCGCTGC
>UWSJ01000136.1 GCA_900549525.1 uncultured Coriobacteriaceae bacterium
CGGTTGCCCCGCCGAGACAGACGAGCGCACAGTCGTCGGGGACGCGCACCGCGCCCGCTTTCGCAAGCGCCGCCTCGAGCGCCTCGGCACACGAGGGACTCGTGAGCGTGACGGCATCGACCTTCCCGCCGAGAACCTCGTCGGCGAGACGCACGGCGGCCCCCTTGTCGGCCGCCCCCGTGTCGTAGGCGGCCACGTCGTCGTAGGACACGCCGCCTTCGTCGAGGATGCGCGTAAGCTCGCGAGACCCCTGGCGCGAACGAAAGAGCAGCGCTCGCCCGCCGGGCGCGAGCGCGGCGAGAAGCGCGCGACCAAGATGTGCCGTGTCGTACACGTCGGGCACGAGGTCGGCAGCAAGGCCCATGCCAGCAAGCGCACGTGAGGTCGCGGGGCCGATGGCCGCAAGACGAACGCCCGCAAGCGCTCGAGCGTCAAGCCCTGCCGCACCGAGCGCCGCATGCAGGCACCGCACGCCCTCCGTGCTCGTGAGCACGAGCCACGCGTACGCCTCGAGACCACGTGCGACAGGAACGAGCTCCGCCACAGGAACCGGGCGCGTCTCGATGAGCGGCACTTCGAGCACGCGGGCACCCAGCGCACGAAGGCGGCCCGTCAGCTCATGGGATCGCCCTCGGGGGCGCGTCACGGCAACGGTTTTGCCGCGTAGGGGCAGCGCGTCGTACCAGTCAAGCTCCGGGGCAAGCCCGCAGACGTCCCCCACCACGAGGATGGCCGGGCTTCTCACCTGCGCGCCAGTGGCCGCGTCCGTCACGGTCGAGAGTGTCGCGTCAATACGCCGCTGCTCAGGCATGGTGCCGCGTTCGATAACGCAGGCGGGCGTCACCGGGTCCATGCCCGCCTCCATAAGGCCTCGCGTCACCTCTCCCAACGTGCGGACGGCCATGAGAAAGACGCCCGTTCCGCCCGCTGCCACGAGCGCCGCATAGTCGATACCAAGCTCGCCGTTGGCACGGCGATGCCCCGTAAGCACATGGAACGACGCCGAACGCCGCCGGTCGGTAACCGGGATGCCCGCGTAGGAGAGTGCCGCGAGCGCGCTCGTGACGCCGGGGACGACCTCGAACGGCACGCCTGCGGCCGCAAGCGCCGAGGCCTCCTCTCCCCCGCGACCAAAGACGTACGGGTCGCCACCCTTGAGCCGCACGACAAGACGGGCCCGGGCGGCCTCCTCAACCAGCAGTTCGTTGATACGCTCCTGCGGCACCGGATGGGCGCCCTCGCGCTTACCCACGTTCACGAGACGGGCATGGCCCGCGGCTGATCGGAGCCCGGCCCGGCCCAGCAGCTCCTGGGTGTCAAGGCGGTCGTGCACGACCACGTCGGCCCGCTCCACCAAGTCGCGGCCCCGTACGGTGATGAGGTCGGCCCTGCCGGGGCCCGCACCCACGAGCGCCACAAGGCCGTAGGCGCGATCCTTGCCCGCTTGGCCGCTATGCGTCATGGTCGACCTCCCCCAACGTACGACGAACTCCCGCCGCCGCGCGGGCGACGAGCTCGTGGCTCGCCCCGCCACGTGACACCACCCCGGCCATAAGCCTTGATGACTCGCAGACGGCCGGAAAGAAGAACGTGCTGCGCTCGGCGCTGCTCGCGACGCTCACGGGAATGCCCCCGGAGGCACACGCACGCGCGATGCTCGCGTTGACCTCAGGATCTGCTGTCGCCGCAACGACAAGCCGGGCGGCGCGCAGGTCCTCGGGGGCCCACGGACGGCGTTCGACCGTCACGCCGCAGGCATGCGCCTCGCACTCGTTCGCCCTGGACGGCGCCGGGTCGACGGCCGTGACCCGAGCATCAAACGAGGCGAGCATGCGAGCTCGCCGTATGCCCACGTGGCCGAGCCCCACGACGAGGCACTTCTCTCCCGCGAGGCTCACGAAGAGGGGAAAGCGTGCAGAGGCGTCGCCGCGCGTGCGAGGCCCGGGAACCGCCAAGGCCGTTGCAGCGAATGGCCGTTCCGCGCCCGCTGCCGCCGCCTCCCACGCGGCGCGAGCGTGTGCCACATAGAGACCCCGCACTTCGTCCAGGGCGCCCAGACCCTCGAGCTCCGACGTCACCGCAAGCCCGTCGGCCTCGAAACCACGGCGCCAGCTACCGGGACGGTCGCCGTCTATGTCGAGCGACGCGTGGGCCGCCGCCGTCAGCATGAGCGGAACGAGACGCACGCGCACGTAACCATGACGGTCGCGGTCGGCAGCCACAAGCGTACGCACGTCCTCGAGCTGGGGAAACGCCCGCATGGAACCCACGTAGGCGTCGTCGCGACCAAGCAGGCGCAGGTGCAGGGCCAGCGACGTATAGGCCGACCCCGCACCCACAAGGCCGCTCTCGGCCCCGTGCGCCACGAACACGAGGGCCTCGCCGGCACGGCGGAGGTGGTGTCGGTCGAGCGCCCTCGCAAGTGTCGAAAGATCCTCCTCGCTGGTAAGCAAGGGGTCGCCAAGCGCCAGACGAGCAAAGAGGAAGCGGCATTCGCCAACCGCCCGAACGACCTGCTCGAAGGCCACGCCGTGCACGAGATGTCCCGGCTGCACGAGCACGTTTCTTGCTCCCGACCGGGCGAGGGCGTGCAGCGCCGCAGACACGTCGGGCGCCGCCTCGCCGCGACGGGCCAGCACCCGCCGCGCCTTCGCGCTTGTATACGCCTCCACGAAAATGGGCGCACCGGCACCCGAGAACGATCCTGGCGCACCGCCAAGCGGGATGCGCGCACAGCCCAGCGCCTCCGCGAGCTCTCGGGCAACCGGCTCGATGCCCCGCTCGCGCGCGTCGGCACGTGACGTCCCGTAGCTCGCAAACAGCACGGCGTCGAAGGACACGGACGAGCCCTCCGAGCGGCCCGCCCCGTGCCCCTCGTTCGTCATGCTCTACTCCTCGGCCTCGGGGGTCTCGGTACCCAAACCGTCCAACGGCCCCTCGATCTCCAGAAACACGCGGGTAGCAAACCCGTCCTTGGCGATATGGTACGCATTAAGCGCCAGGTGCTCGGGGTTCTCGAGCGAGAGAATCAGGTAGCAGGTTGTCGGGTCATACGCGAGACGCTTGTCCTCCACGCTCGGACGGGCCGGCGTCTCGGGATGGCTGTGCCAGTTGCCAAGCAGCTCCCAGCCGTTGGCGCGCGCGTCCTTCACCGCCGCCAGCTGCTCACGCGGACCCATCGTGAAGTGCTCGTTGCTCTCGTCGGTGTTGGTGAGCAGGTAGACGTGGGCGACGTGGCCCACCTTGTGCTCGCCGGATGCGCCGAGCAGCGCCCCCGCCGGCAGTTCCTCCACCGTACCGGCCAGAAGCCCGCACATCTCGTTTGGGAAACCCTCGCGTGCGTGCGCCACGATGCGCTCGTAGTCTGCCCGCGCCAGCGTCAGCTTGTCGACCATCAGAGCGCGCTCCCGTGCTGGGCGTCGGCGCACTCGGGCTGCTCGTAGTCAATAAGCTCCGTGATGGTGGGGTGGTCTCCGCAGATTGCGCAGTCAGGATCCGCCGGTGGGAGCTTGATGGTGTGGAACTCGCCCTTGAGCGCGTCGAAGGTGAGGAGCTTGCCCGTGAGCAGCTCGCCGATGCCGCAGATGAACTTGATGGCCTCGAGCGCCTCCAGGCAGCCGATGACGCCGGCCATCGCGCCGATGACGCCGGCCTGCTTGCAGGTGGGCACGGCGTCCTTGGGCGGCATGG
>UWSJ01000137.1 GCA_900549525.1 uncultured Coriobacteriaceae bacterium
ACGCCGACTCCGAGGCCTTCGAGTGCGCGAGCATGCTCGTCGACGCCGGCGCCTCTCCGTCGATGATCTCGCTCAACGTATACCAGAGCTTCCGCCTTGCCTACCTGCACCTCGAGAGCGTCGTCATGGGCCGCATCGTGACCTTCGACCACGGCCGCATCTCCTACTCCTACGCCACCGCCGCCGACCTCGCACGCACCGGCGCGCTTCCGGAGGAGTGCGACGGCCTCATCGACGTCGTTCGCAGCGTCGAGGGCACCGAGGTGGCGCTCTTCCTCAAGGAACTGCCCGACGGCTCGGTGCGCGGCAACCTCCGCTCCAAGGGTGCTCATGACATCTCGGGCGTGGCCCGCGCCATGGGCGGCGGCGGCCACAAGGCCGCGGCGGGCTTCACCTCCGAGACCGGCATTGATGACACGCTCGCCAAGGTCTTGCCGCAGCTCCAGGCCGTGCTCGCGGAGGCCGATCGCGAGCAGGCGCTCGCCGAGGCCACGATGGCCGTGCCGGCCGTTTCGCGCGGCGTCGGAGTGAGCCGATGAAGCGTCGCGAGAGCGCCCTCAATGCGCTGCTCGCCGTCGACAAGCCGGTGGGCATGACCTCGCACGACGTGGTTGCCCGCGTGAGGCGTGCGGTGGGGGAGCGCCGCGTCGGTCACGCCGGCACCCTCGACCCGGCCGCCTCGGGCGTGCTCGTGGTGGGCGTGGGCCAGGGCACGCGACTCATGGGACAGCTCACGGCCGAGCGCAAGAGCTACGTGGGCCTTGTCGTCTTTGGCACCGAGACGGACACCGATGACGCCGAGGGCGTGGCCGTGCGCGAGGCCGACGCCCCGACGTGGGTAGGGGACGAGGCACGCGTCCGGGAGGTCCTTGACGGTATCGTGGGCGAGCAGATGCAGGTGCCGCCATCGTACTCGGCCATCTCGGTCGACGGGGTGCGCTCCTACGCCCGCGCCCGTGCCGGCGAACAGTTTGAGCTCCCCGCTCGTCCCGTGACCATCTACGAAGAGCAGCTCCTGGCCATCCAGGAGCAGGACGGAAACCCCGCATGGCTGTGCTCGTTCACGGTCTCGAAGGGCTGCTACGTGCGCAGCATCGCGCGTGACCTCGGGCGTGCCGCGGGCACCGCGGCGCACCTGGGGGCGCTTCGTCGCACGGCCTCCGGAACCGTCTCTCTTTCAGACTGCGTCACACTCGACCGGCTCGAGGAGGCAGGTCCCCAGGGGGCGGCGAGGCTTGCCCTCGATCCCGTTCGCGCGCTCGGCCTTGGCGTGCGTCATCTCACCGAGGCGGAGGGGGCAGACGTCGTGTGCGGTCGTCGCATCGCCCTTGGGCATGTCGAGGGGGCCGTTCCCGCCGAGGGCGGGCGGGTCGCCATCGTCCGTGACGACGCCCTCGTGGGCGTCTGGGAGCGACGTGGGGACGAGCTCGCCTGTTCCGTCAACTTTCCCGTCGGCGTCGTGGGGGTGTGCGCATGAGTGATTCTGTCGTGACGTCTGGAGTGGGCGGCGCGGGCGAGCGCGAGCCGCTCGGCCCCGCCCGCACGGCCGCTTACGACCCTCTAGAGCTACACGAGCGCCTGTGCCAGGAGCCCTCGCTGCTCTCGGCGCTGTCCCGGCCCCTCGCTTCGGTGGCGGGTGGCCGCCTGTACCTCGTGAGCGACTTGGCTCGCAGCTTTGCCGTTGCGGATGGAGGCGCGACGACGCTCTCGGCGTCGGCGTGCGTGCTGGGGGCCTTCGATGGCGTGCACGTGGGGCACCGCGGGCTCGTGCGGGCCGCGGCCGAAGGAGCGCGGCGTCGTCGCGCGCCCGTCGTCGCGGTGACGTTCGACCCCGACCCGGCCTGCGTGCTTGGGGGTTCCGGCACGGACTCCGAGCTGCTATCCGTTGACGAGCGCCTGTGCGTGTTGGCCTCGCTCGGGCTCGATGCCCTGCTCGTCGTGCCCTTCACGAACGAGCTTGCCGCCACGCCGTACGAACGCTTCCTCACGGACGTGCTGCTGCCCGCCATTCATCCGAGCGAGGTACACGTGGGGGCAAACTTCCGCATGGGTGCCGGGGGCCTTGGCACGGTCGAGGCCCTTGCCGCCTGCGCTCGCCCTGCGGGCGTCGAGGTGTTCGGCCACGAACTCGCGTGCGCCGATGGCGCCCCCGTCTCGGCCACCCGCATCCGCTCGCTCGTGCACGACGGTGACGTGGCCGCCGCGGCCGGACTTCTCGGCCGGTTCCACGAGCTCGGCGGCACGGTGGTGCGCGGGCGTGGCGAGGGTACGGCCTTTGGCTTCCCTACCGCGAACATCGAGCTTTCGCCCACGTCGTGCCGCCCGGCCGAGGGCGTCTATGCGGCCGTCGCCGTGGCGGGCGGCCATGCCTGGCCCGCCGCCGTCAACGTGGGCGCCCCGCGCACCTTTGGCGGCAAGGAGGGCGCCCCCTTCCTCGAGGCCACGCTCTTGGGCTTCTCCGGCAATCTCTACGGATCTGAGCTTTCGGTCTGCTTCGTGGAGTGGCTCCGCGAGCCCCGCACGTTCCCGTCGCTTGCCGAGCTCGAGCGTACGGTGCTCGGCAACGTGGAGTGGGTGCGCCGCTACGTGGGGGAGGGCGACCTGCTCGCGAACAACGCCGACACGCCTGCAGCCCTCGCCTCGTCGGCCCTGCCAGACGGGGGCGCCGACGGCCCTCGTTCGTAGGAGGATCGCATGATCAGCGAGGAGGACAAGCAGCGCGTTCGCGAGGCCACCGACATCGTCGAGCTCGTGGGCGAGACGGTCGTGCTGCGTCAGCGTGGCGGCGACGACTTCTGGGGCTGCTGCCCCTTTCACCACGAGAAGAGCCCGTCGTTTCACGTGCGCCCCCAGACCGGCCTTTGGTATTGCTTCGGGTGCCACGCCGGCGGTGACGTGTTCGACTACGTCATGAAGCGCGAGGGCCTCGAGTTTGGCGACGCGGTTCGCTACCTTGCCGAGCGTGCGCACATCGACATCCAGGACACGCGCGGCCCCGACCGAGGCCCCAAGCGCACGCGCGTCATCGACGTGCTCGAGGCCGCCCAGGCCGCTTACGCGCGTCGGCTCATGCGCGGCAGGAGCTCCGGCGCCGACGAGGCGCGGCACTACTTCGCCTTGCGCGGCTTCAACGCCGACATCTGCCGTCGCTGGCAGCTGGGCTTTGCCGACGGCTCCGTCTCGCTCGTGCGTGAGCTGCAGCAACAGGGCTTCTCGCGCGACGAGATCGTGGCGGCCGACCTTGCGAGCAACCGCTCGGGGAGGCTGCGCGACCAGTTCTTCAACCGCGTCATGTTCCCCATCCACGACGAGCAGGGTCGCTGCATCGGCTTTGGCGGCCGCGTCATGGGCGACGGCAAGCCCAAGTACCTCAACACGCGCGAGACAAGCGTCTTCCACAAGTCCAAACACCTCTTCGCCTTCGACCGGGCCAAGGAGTCCATCTCGGCCAAGGGCTACGCCATCGTGTGCGAGGGCTACATGGACGTCATCTCCATGCACGAGGCGGGCTTCACCAACGCCGTGGCGGCGCTCGGCACGGCGCTCTCGCTCGACCACGTGAAGACGCTCGCGCGCTTCGCCAAGACCGTCGTGTGCATGTTCGACGGTGACGCGGCGGGCCAGCACGCGGCCGAGGCGGCCGTGCGCTACCTCGAGG
>UWSJ01000138.1 GCA_900549525.1 uncultured Coriobacteriaceae bacterium
CGCACGCGTCCGCCACCTCGCAGACCGTCGCGAGGGCGGGCGAGCGGGTGGGGCGAGAGACTACGCCAAGCCACGATTTCGAGCGCCCCAGCTCGGCGCTAAGGCCCTCGGCGGTTTTCCCGGTCTTGCTAACAAGCCACTTAAGCACCTTATTTACCTGCATATATGAACCTCCCATTAATGATGAGTCTACCACGCATTAACGTTAGTTATGGACGGTTTGTGAAGACATTTCGTTGCTAGTTGCATGAACGTTCGTTATGGCTATAGTCCTAATTGCAAGCACGAACGAACGTTATTGCACCGGCCCAGCACCCGGCCAACGAGAGGAGACCGAAATGGCAAGCATGTTCGACCAGTCGAATTACCGCGACTTCGCGACAATCGCCGGACGTTACGGAGTCGCACCCGCACAGGCCCGCACCCTGTGGCGCCGAATCCGTCGATGCGGATGCAAAAACGCACGGCTCTTCGAGGCTGAGAACGACGGCCGGAACTACCAAACCCGCGCCAGATATCTCGCAGAGCAGCGCATGGAGCTTGACGCGTGGATTTACAGGCTCACGGCAGACCTCGCCGAAATCGGACTCGGCATCGACTGGCCCGGCCTGTATCCCGTGCTCACGGCACCCGACAAGCACGACATCAACCCGTTCTAGGAGGTACAGCCATGACGAAAAGAATCACTCAGCGGGATTGCCGCCGGCTCATCGGCGCGGGCGAGGCCGTCAACGCAACCGCGATCGCACCCGAGAACCTCGCGGAGATTGCGGGGGCCGTCGAGACGGTCGCCCTGGGGCACGGGACCTACGGCATCAACTGCGGGCTATTCCGCCACGTCCCGACCGGACGGCTCTACGCGGCCCCGACGCGCTCCGCCGCGCTGTTCACCATGGCATAGGCATCGACAACCATCAACGAAAGCGAGACCGACCATGAGCAAGCCAGCACGCTACTACCGCCGACGCCGTAAGTTGCCCGTCCTGCTGGGGTGGGACGTGGACGCCGACGGCTCGCACCGCGCCCGTCTCTCGGAGCAGGTGGCCGCCATGACCACGCGATAGGACTCTAAAATCGTGGCCTTGACGCCCGTCGAGCGCCGTTTGACCTGCTTAGCCAACACATGTACATTATCCGGTACATACAGCAACGAAGGGACGACGAATGACAACGGTGACGTTCACGGAGGCCCGCCAGAACCTCCGCCACTACTGCGACAAGGCGGTCGAGGACGCCGCCCCGGTCGTCATCACCCGCACCGGGCGCGAGAACGTCGTCCTGCTGTCCCAGGACGAGTGGGACAGCGTGGAGGAGACGCTGTACGTCATGTCCAGCCCCGGCGTGATGGAGGGGCTGCGGGAGTCCCAGGCGGAGGCGGAGGCCGGCGACGCGCACGAGTGGGGAGACCTGGCCGAGTTCCGCGCGGCCATGAGGGAGCGGGCGGCGCGGGATGCGTAGGGCCGTCACCACCCCGCGCTTCGAGGCGGACTACGTCGCCCTGGCCAAGTCCGGCGACGGCAAGGCCCTCGCCAGGGTGGACGCCCTGATGGAGGCGGCGCTCGTCAGCCCCTACGCGGGCATAGGCAAGCCGGAGCCGCTGCGCGGCGACCTAGCGGGCCTGTGGTCGAGGCGCGTCGACCGCAAGGACAGGCTCATCTACTCGGTCGAGGGGGACGCCGTGACGTTCCTCCAGTGCCGGGGCCACTACGACGACAGGTAGCGCGGCGGGCGGCCATGCCCGCCGCCCTCAGACGAAGGGGTTCACCATGCTGGGACTGTTCGCGCTCGGGTCGTTCGCGTGGCTCGTCTGCCTCGCGCTGTTCGTCGTGGCCGCGCCCGTCATCGTGGCGTGCGTGGCCATGCGGGAGGCCGTCAGGCACTCGCGCCCGGCCGGGCCGGGCCCCGTCGAGGAGGCGCCCGTCGAGGAGGCCCCCGCGAGGGTGAGGCCGGACGGCCGCGCCCGCTTCGGGGCGTTCGGCTGGAGGTACGACCTGTTCGACGTCGAGGGCAGGCCCGGGGCCATCCTCGCCGTCTTCGAGCCCTACACCGACCACAGCGTGGGCTACCTGTTCGAGGACCACCCGTCGAGCGACCTGAACCCCCTCGGCGTCGAGTGCGCGGGCGTGTACCCGCGCCCGTCGAGGGAGTTCCCCGGCGAGGAGCTGTGGATGCACCGCCCGGGGATGCGTAAGCCCTCGGACAACGGGGGCGAATGGGGGCCGACCATCCGCGTTATGACTGCGATGGCCTACGAGATCTCTCATTCCTACGGGTCGAAACCAGAACCCAAGCCCCTGCGCGGCCACGGCCCGCGCCGCCGCTAGAAAGGCGCCGCGCACGAAAAAGCGCCCCCGTCGAGACCCGGCGGGAGCGCCTCGCGCTATCCGCGCCCTTCCTCCTCGCCCCTCCCGCCGCCGTCGCGGCCCCGCCCGTCGACGAGCCCGCGGGCCACGAGCGCGGCGGCGGCCGCCGACATGACGCCCAGCGCGAGGAACCCCCACGCCGGGCCGAGCGCCAGCCCCGTCGAGACGGACAGGGACACAGCCGCCGTGACGAGGCACGCCACGAAAGCCCTAACGATCGCCGCCATTGGCCCTCCTCCTCCGCAGCTCCGCGTCGAGCCGGTTGTGGCACCTCGCGCAGAGCGGGACGAGGTTGCCCGGCGCGTCCGCGCCGCCCTCCACGAGCGGCACCACGTGGTGGCACCCGCCCGCGCCGGGCCTGAACCTCCAGCGCCCGTCGAGCCGGTCGGCCACCCGGACGCCGCACGAGGCGCACCGCCCGCCCGTCGAGGCGAGCACCACCTGGCACGCGCGGCGGTACGCCGCCGACGAGTACCGCGCACGCTCGGGCCTGCGCTCGCGCCGCGCCCGCTCCGCCTCCGGGCTGCGGGCGGAGCAGGAGCGGCCCGCGCCGCACCGGGGGCACGTCGGGCCAAGCACCGGTCGGCCGCAGGACGGGCACAGCCTAGCCACGCTTCTTCGCCGCCTCGTAGGCCCTCGTGGCCTCGCGCATGGCATTGCGCTCCTCCATGGCCTTGGCCTTCCGGCGCTCCCAGCAGACCGGGCACATCCCGGCCCTCCCGGCGTCCGTGTGGGGCCTCACCTCGTAGCAGCCGCAGACGGAGCACACGCCGCCCGTCGAGGGGCGGAGGGAGATTCCGAGCCGCGACGCCATCACCTCCACGGCTCTGCGCGAGCGGCCGAGGGCGCACGAGAGGAGGGCCGCGCCGTCCGTCCTGTGCTGACGCAGGTAGCGCTCGTCGGCGGACGTCCAGTGCCGGAGAGTCTGAGAAGTTTTCTTCTCGGTATTTTTGTATTTCACATATTCTCCACACCGTCGAAGCTCCGCGGGGGCGGGGCGGACGAGAGCGCCCGTGCTCGACCGACAGCGATCGTGACACGACGCCGACCGCGAACCCCCTCGCGTAGGACAATTACTTCTGTCACCGGCCGGGGCCGTGGCGGCGGGGC
>UWSJ01000139.1 GCA_900549525.1 uncultured Coriobacteriaceae bacterium
AAAGGGCCCCGCGGGCGCGGGGCCGTCTCGTACATGGAGCCGGGGGTGGGAATCGAACCCACAACCACTTGTTTACAAGACAAGGGCTCTACCATTGAGCTACACCGGCGTCGCGTGGCTATAGTAACAGACCCGCCGGGACTACTTGCGACCAAGAAGGCGGTTGAGCTTCGCGAGCGTCTCGGCGTCGAGCCGGTCCTCGACGGTAAGTCGTCCGTGGGAGCGGTCGGCACGGGCCTGTTCCCGGTCGTCATCGAGCACGTCTATCTCGTGCGCAAGCATTGAACTCGAGATTCTCGTCACGGGAATGCCGCCCACCGTGGCGCGAATGGCGTTGTCGGAAGTCACCACGGTGACCTCGCGCATCTCATGGCGACAGTCGGTCACAAGCTTCTCGATGACCGTGTCGGCCGTGACGCCCGTGGGCGAGAAGATCATACGAACCCCGGCCCGGCGCAGCTCCGGGTGGTCGGGGTTCACGTTTCCCGCCGCGTCAAACACGATAACCGGCTCATAGCGGCCCTGCGCGAAGGCCGCCACGTCGGCCACGAGCAGCTCGCGGGCACGATCGAACGGGTCGTGATCGAGCTGACGGGGCGACGGTCGGTCGATGAGCTGCTCGTAGCGCGGCGTACCGAAGATCACGTTGTAGCCGTCAACGACGAGCAGCTCGTGGTGGGAGCGCTTAGCCACGGCCGGCCTCGAAACCCAGCGAGGCCTCGCCGCCTGCCGTCCCGCCCTGGTAATCGCGACGAAGCCACTCGTAGGCAATGGCCGTCGTGGCCTGCGCCACGTTCAGCGACTCCACCATCCCTCGCTGGGGAAGCTTGAACTCGAAGTCGCACTTTTGGCGCACGAGCCGGGAGATGCCAGACCCCTCGGAACCCATGACGAGCGCGACCCTGCCCGAAAGCGGGGCATCCCAGATGACATCGTGCGCGTGCTCGGTGGCGCCGCCGGCCCAGAAGCCGTGGGCCTTGAGCTCGTCGATGGCTGTGGCGAGGTTGGACACCTGCGCGATAGGCAGGTGCATGACGGCACCGGCGCTCGTCTTGTAGGCCCCCACGCCTACGCCGGCAGCACGGGCCTTGGCGATGACGACACCCGCCGCGCCCACGACCTCGGCCGTACGCACGATGGCACCGAAGTTGCCCTCGTCGGTCACGTGGTCGAGCACGATGACGAGCGCAGGGCCCTCCCCCGCACGCTCGACGACGTCGGTGATGTCCGCATAGCGATAGGGGCGCACGCGCAGCATCACGCCCTGGTGCGCTCCGTGGCTGGAAAGCGAGTCGAGGATGGGGCGCGCCACGCGCTCGACCTCGATGCCCGCCGCCTCGAGCCGTGCCGCGAGCTCAGAGAACGAGGCGTCGCCGCCCGCATCCTTCTGCACGAGGGCACGAGAGACGGGAATGCCGAGCTCAAGCGCCTCGTCAACGGCACGACGACCCTCGATAAGGTCGCCCCGGGAACGTCCCGCCGAGGCCTGTGGGGCACGACGCACGTCGCCGCCGCGCTGCGGCCTGCGCTCGTCGCGCGCGGGACGAGCGCCATTGCCCGAACCCTGAGAGCGGCCGCCCCGAGCCTGGGGGGCGCGCCTGTCGCCCTGGGGCGCGGTGCCCCCCTGCTGCCTGCCGGACGCGCCGCGACCCTGCCCGTAGCCAGACCCACGGCCGCCTGACCTTCCGCGACCGCCCTGCGGACGCCCCTGCCCCTTCGTCACGTTAGGCCTCCTTCGTGGCAGGCTTCACGCGCGTGCCAGCAGCCGTGTCCTCGACCACGAGGTCGAGCGCCTCGATGCCATCGCGGATGGCGTCGGCA
Source organism: uncultured Coriobacteriaceae bacterium (assembly GCA_900549525.1). GTDB lineage: Bacteria > Actinomycetota > Coriobacteriia > Coriobacteriales > Atopobiaceae > Parolsenella. The sequence continues at coordinate 1,822 of UWSJ01000139.1, forward strand.
ACGGCCCACTGCTTGTCCTTGCGCGCCTGGGCACGAGCCGCAATGAGCGCGTCGGCCGCCTCCTCGGCGTCGTCGCCCGTATAGCCCGCGTACTCGGCGGCAAGGGCAACCAGCTCGTGCGGGAGCTTCGTCTCCTGCGGACGCACGGAGTCGACGCCCAGCACGCCGAGCAGCTCGACAAGCGTGTCGGAAGCCCGCAGCGCCACGCCGGTGGAGGTGTCCTCCCCCGCCTGGGCGAGGTAGGTGTTGGCGGCCGTCACCAGGCCAAAGATCGCCGCGAGGGCACCCGCGGTGTTGAAGTCGTCGTCCATCTGACGCGTGAACTCGGCCCCAGCCTCGTCAACCGCAGTGCCCAGCGCACGGTCGGCATCGTTGAGCTCGCCGTCCTGCGGGGAGCTCTCGGCCGCCCAGCGCAGGTTGGCCACGGTGCCGCGAATGCGCTCGAGCGCGCCCACGGCCCCCTCGAGGCGCTCGAAGGAGAAGTCGAGCGGCGAGCGATAGTGGGTCTGCAGCATCAGCAGGCGCACCGCGTCGGCGGGGTACTTGTCAAGCACCTCCTTGAGCGTGAAGAAGTTGCCGAGGCTCTTCGACATCTTCTCGCCGTTGATGAGCAGCATGCCCGCGTGCATCCACACGTTGGCCAGCGGCTCGTGCCAGCAGCACGTGGCCTGGGCGCACTCGTTCTCGTGGTGCGGGAACTGAAGGTCGGCGCCGCCACCGTGGATGTCGATGGGCGTGCCCAGATAGCGGTGCACCATGGCCGAGCACTCGGTGTGCCAGCCGGGACGACCCTTGCCCCAGGGGCTGTCCCACATGGGCTCGCCGGGCTTGGCGGCCTTCCAGAGGGCGAAGTCGAGCGGGTCGCGCTTCTCGTCGTTGGCCTCGATGCGGGCGCCCACCTTGAGCTCGTCGACGTTGCGGCCGGAGACGCAGCCGTAGGTGTCGTCGGAGCGCACGGAGAAGTAAACGTCGCCGTTGCCGGGCGCGTAGGCGTGTCCCTGCTCGATGAGGCCCTGAATCATCTCGATCATGGCCGGAATCTCCTGCGTGGCACGCGGGCGAATGTCCGGGTCAAGCACGCCAAGGCGGCGCATCTGCTCGATGAAGGCGTCAGAAAACTCCTTGGCGACCTCCTCGGGCGTGCGGCCCTGCTCGTTGGCGCGGTTGATGATCTTGTCGTCCACGTCGGTGAGGTTCTGGGCAAAGGTGACCTGATAGCCCTTGTAGGTCAGGTAGCGGCGGATGACGTCGAAGGCCAAAAACGTGCGGCCGTTGCCCACGTGAATCTGGTCATAGACGGTGGGGCCGCACACGTACATGCGAATCTTGCCGGGCTCGATGGGCCTGAGCTCCTGCTTCTGGTGCGTCTGGGTGTTGTAGACGAGCATGGCTACTCCTTCGTCTCGAGCTGGTCCTCCAGCTCGGCAATGCGCTTCTCGAGGCGCTCGATCTTGGCGGTGAGCTCGTCGACCGTGCGGTCGATGGGATCGGGCAGGTACTCGCGGTGCTCCACGTCCTCGCGCTCGCGGATGACCTTGTCGATTGTAGTGCGGTCGCTCACGCCGAGGCAGGTGAGGCGGTCGC
>UWSJ01000140.1 GCA_900549525.1 uncultured Coriobacteriaceae bacterium
ATCGGCGCGGGCGACCAGGGCATGATGTTCGGCTACGCCTCCGACGAGACCGACGCACTCATGCCCATGCCCGCCTATCTCGCGCAGGGGCTTGCCAAGCGCCTCGCCGACGTGCGCAAGTCGGGCGAGCTTCCCTACCTGCGGCCGGACGGCAAGACGCAGGTCACCGTGCGCTACGAGGGGGGTGCGCCCGTGGCGGTTTCGGCCATCGTGGTGTCCACCCAGCATGACCCCGAGATCGAGGACATGGGCGTCATCAAGCGCGACGTGACCGAGCACGTCATCGCCCCCGTCCTTGACGGCGCGGGCATCGCGTGGGGCGACGCCGACATCTACGTGAACCCCACCGGCCGCTTCGTGGTGGGTGGCCCCATGGGCGACACGGGCCTCACCGGCCGCAAGATCATCGTGGACACCTATGGCGGCATGGGCCGTCACGGCGGCGGCGCGTTCTCGGGCAAGGACTGCACCAAGGTTGACCGCTCGGCCGCCTACGCGGCGCGCTGGGTTGCCAAGAACATCGTGGCGGCAGGCCTTGCCCACAGGTGCGAGGTGCAGCTTGCCTACGCCATCGGCGTGGCGCACCCGCTCTCCGTCCTCGTTGACACCAAGGGCACGGGCGCGGTGAACGACCGGATTATCGAGGCCGCCGTGAGCCGCGTGTTCGACCTGCGGCCGGGCGCCATCATCCGCGATCTCGACCTGCGCCGTCCCATCTTCGAGAAGACGGCCGCGTACGGGCACTTTGGCCGCAACGACCCGGACTTTACCTGGGAGGCCACGAACCGCACCGAGGAGCTGCGCCGCGCGGTGGCAGCCCTCTCGTAGCGCTTCGCTAGGGCGTGGCCGCGGCGGGGATACCGCTGCAGCCACGCTCTCAGGGCACCGGCCACGGGCCGAGTGCCCAGCTGCGTGCGGCAGCGCTAGCGTTCGTTGGCCCGCCAGAGCAGGTTGAGGCCGCGCAGCGTGAGTGTCTCGTCAACCTGCACGTCGTGGCGAAGCAGCGCCGCGAGGTCGTGCGCGAAACCGCCCGTGAGCACGATGGGGATGGCGCTGGCGTCCTCGTCCCCATCGTTCCCCAGCTCGGCAAGCACCATGTCGAGCAGGCCGTCGATGCGCGCCGCCTCGCCGTACACTACGCCGGACTGCATGGCCGCACGCGTGTTTCTCCCGATGGCTGTCCTCGGGGCGCGGAGCTCGATCATGGGAAGCCGGGCGGTTCCTCGCGCGAGCGCCGACGCCCCCAGCGCCACGCCCGGGGCGATGATCCCGCCCACGAACGCCCCCGTGGCGTCAATCGCCTCGAAGTTCGTCGTGGTTCCAAGGTCGACGACGAGACAGGGGGCGCCGTAGGCATCCCGGGCGGCCACCGCGTCTGACACGCGGTCGGATCCCACCTCGCCCGGGTCGTCGTAGCGCATGCGCAGGCCCGTTTTAAGGCCGGGGCCCACCACACGCGCACGCCGAATGCAGCCGTGGTCGAGCGCACGCGTCCAGGCGTCGGCGAGTGCGGGAACCACGCAGGAGAGGATGGCGCCGCCTGGGGTCTCGAGCCCGAGCAGGTCGAGCGCGTGCCGAATCTGGAGTCGGGCCTCGTCGGGCGTAATGCGCTCTGGCGTCGTGTACTCGAACGTGCCGAGCAGCTCCGCCCCGGCAAAGACGCCGAGGTTGGTGCTGGTGTTTCCCACGTCCACGGCGAGGACGCTTCCGGTGTCGTTGCGCTTGTCCATGGCCCCTCCGCGAACGTTTGCCAGTCTCACGCGCCCGTTTTCGCGACGGGTGCGCCCGTATGCCCCGGGTGAGTATACTGCCGCCCGTCCGTTCCGTAACCCGACCTCCCACTGGGGGGAGGTGGATATACGAGGGGGTAAACCTGCCCTGGCCCACCATCTTCACGTCCATCACGGCGCTCGTGATCCTGCGTGCGCTCGGTCGCCGGAGCCTCAACGAGGCCAACATCACCCAGATCATCATGTTGGCGGGGTTCATGGTCGCCGGCGGCCTCGCCTTCACCATCCCCGGCATCTGGATGCTGGGACTCGCCGACCACACAAGCACGGGGGAGATGCTCTTCGTCGTGCTTGCCGGCACACTGCTTGGGCTTGTATGCACGGCCCTCATTCGCAGGCGCTTCGTGGACGAGTCGAGCCTCGAGTACCCCATCGGCACGGCGGCTGCCGAGACACTCACCGCGGCGACCAACCGAGGGGGCACCGGCAAGCGGCTCTTCCTCTCGATGGGCTCGGGCCTGGGCGTGGTGCTCAAGGACATCCTGCCCGCGCTCGTGCGCATGGCGCGTGGCGGAGACGCGGTGGGGAGGGGGAGCGTGAGCTCGGCCACGTCCACGGAAGGCGGCAGCGCCCGTCACGGCCTCTTCGCCAACCTCACGGGCCGCTTTGACGCTAGCGTGCTGGCGCTCATGGTTGCCGCCGCGGCGCTCGTCATCTGCTTTGGCCTGGGGCTCTCGCCGCTCGTCGGCGCGGTCATCAAGCTCGCGTTCGACCGCCTCGCGAAGTGCTCGGCCTCCGGCGAGCGCGACGAGCAGGAGACGGGCATCGTCGTGGCGAGTGGCCTGCTGGGCGGCGAGTCCATCGTTGGCGTCATCATCGCGCTCGTGAGCGTTGCCACGGGGCTTGCGGCATAGGCTGGCCCCTGTTTGTGGTCATCTGCTCCCGGTTCAACCCATTGCGTGCTTCTGGCTCGTCCGTCGCTGATGCGGCGGGCGAGCTGCGTTATACGGGTACGAGCCGTTGGCCAACGGTGGGTAACGGCCCGCGCTCGCCATCCCTTCTTCAGTGTCGGCCGATTCATGACCCTCACGTAATGAATGCGCCAGCCCCCTCGGCATAGGGTGGGATGTAAACGTGCGAACCGTGCGGCTTCCAAATGGAAAACGGAGCTGAGATGATGTATGCACATACGCTCGAGGGCGTTGATCCCAAAGGATGGCAGCCGCTTTCGGCTCACCTGAAGAATGCCTCTGATCTCGCTGGGGATTTTGCCGGAGCGCTCGGCTACGCGAATTGGGGGCGTGCCGTTGGGCTTCTTCATGACGGAGGGAAGATATCCGAGCACTTTCAGGACAGGTTATTTGGGAGGCCGACTCGATCCTTCGACCATGCAAAACTGGGCGCCAAGATTGCTTTTGAATCGTACCCCACTCTTGAAGGCATATACGCACAGCTCATGGCTTTTTCATTGCGGGGCATCACGGAGGAATGCCCAATGGCGTGGACATCGCTGAGGGTGGCAGGACTCCGCTCAAGAAGCGACTTTCTGAAGCTATTAATGTGGATGACGAACGTACCTACTTTGATCTTATGGACAAAGCCGGGTTATCTCTTCCTGCAGAA
>UWSJ01000141.1 GCA_900549525.1 uncultured Coriobacteriaceae bacterium
CATGGTGGAGACGATGGGGATCGAACCCACGACCTCAGGCTTGCAAAGCCCGCGCTCTCCCAACTGAGCTACGTCCCCGCTTAGGCCTCAGCCTCCGCGTTCGGCCATGATACCGCATCGGCACGATTCGTACGGACGCGGAAGATGCGGGATATGGCCTGAAACGTAATAAACGCCCCAGCGGCGACTCGGCTCACGCTGGGGCGTTTATTGACAAGAAGTGGTGGGCCCGACAAGGTTCGAACTTGTGACCTCCCGGTTATCAGCCGGACGCTCTGACCAACTGAGCTACGGGCCCAACGCGAGAAGAGATACTATGGCATGCCATGCTTCCGGTCAACATCTTTTTTCATTTTTTTCTCAACGAATTCGATTTGAGCCCGTGCGCGCCAACGAACCTCGACGTTCTCGGGTACCATTAATCATTACGCACACGAGCAACGGAGGGGTGATCAGCGTGGTACGCATGGTATTGACGAACATCGTCGCAGGCACGCCGCCGCTGCCCTCCGCCGTCGTGCTCCGTCCCGCGCAAAACGAGGTGGAGACCAATGGGTCACAGCTCGTCAACGTCGATACCGAGAGTGACGTGCGAGCCGTTCTGGGCGGCGCCATTCCCAATGTGCTTCCCATCAGCGTTGGTGCCGTCGAGGCGTCGTGCATCGTGATGTCAGCTGACAAGGACACCCGTCCCAAGCGCCCCATGACGCACGAGCTGCTTCTCAACTCCCTTGAGGTCATGGGTGGCACGCTTGAGTCCGTGAGCCTCGTGCGCGTCGAGGGGACCACCTTCTACGCCACGCTCGACGTACGGGCGCAGGACGGCGCCACGCATGCCATTGACGCTCGCCCCTCCGACGCCATCGCGCTCGCGCTCTACGCCGACGCCCCCATCCTCGCCAACGAGGACGTGCTCGAGCGCGCCGGCCTCCCTGACTTCTCGGCCATCAAGCATGACGAGCAGGAACGCGAGCTGAGCGAGTTCCACTCCTTCGTCGAGGGGCTCTCGCCCGAGGACTTCAAGGCTCCTGACCAGAAGTAGCCCCACGGCCCTCCACGATCTCGCACCACAACCAAGCAGCCCCGAGACCCGCCGCGAGACGGCGAGCAGCACGTCGTGCGCATGCACGACAACCGCAAGGAGGCCCGGCGGATACCGAAGCGAGGAACTCGGGACTTGCAAAGCAAGTGACCCCTCGCAAAGGCATCCGCCGGGCCTCCCGTCAGGCTCAACGAACCCGCAACGGCGACGCGCTACTCGCCGTCGAGCATGCTCTCGTCAACCTCTTCGTCGCCGCCGATGTCGACCGGAGCCTCCTCGACCGCGTCGTTGGAGTCACCGAAGTCGAGCATGCCCTGGTTGGGGTCAACCTTCGGCTTGGCCTTGGGCGCCACCATGCGGGCGAGGGCGCACACGGAGTCGGTGTCGGCCACGTTCATGACCTTGACGCCCTGCGTGGAGCGACCGAGCTTGGAGATGTCGGGGACCTTCACGCGGATGACGACGCCGTCGGAGCTCACGATCATGAGCTCGTGCTGCGGGCCCACGACGCGGCAGGCCGCGAGCTGGCCCTTCTTGGCCGTCATCGTGATGGTGTAGACGCCCTGGCCACCGCGCTTGTGCATCGGGTACTCGGAGACGGGCGTGCGCTTGCCGTAGCCTTTCTCCGTGATCACGAAGAGGTCGCCGTTGCCGTTGGTGATCTCCATGCCCAGCATGCGGGCGTCACCCTTGAGCGTGATGCCGCGGACGCCGCTCGTGCCGCGGCCCATCGGGCGCACGTCGCTCTCCGGGAACATGATGGCCTTGCCGTCCGTGGAGACCATGATGACCTTCTCGCCCGGACGTACGCGGCGCACGTTCACGAGCTCGTCGTGGTCGCGCAGGTTGATGGCGATGATGCCGTCCCTGCGGGTACGGTCGTAGGCGCTCATGGACGTCTTCTTCACGGTACCGTTCTTCGTGGCGAACATGAGGTACTCGTCCTCGGGGAACGTGCGGCAGGTGATGACCGCCGTCGCGTGCTCGCCCTCGCTGAAGGGCACGAGGTTGGAGATGTGGCTGCCGCGCGCCGTACGCTGGCCAATGGGCAGCTCGTGTACCTTCAGGCGGTACACCTTGCCCTTGTTAGAGAAGAACAGCACGTAGTCGTGGGTGCTTGCCACGAAGAGGTCCTCGACAAAGTCCTCGTCCTTGAGGTTGACGCCCTGGACGCCCTTGCCGCCGCGCTTCTGCGAGCGATAGGTGGCCACTGGCGTGCGCTTCACGTAGCCGGCGTGCGTGCAGGTGACGACCATGTCCTCGTCGGCGATGAGGTCCTCGACGTTGAGCTCCTTGGTGCCCTCGACGCTGATCTCGGTACGGCGCTTGTCGGAGAACTTGCGGGCGATTTCCTGCATCTCGTCCTTGATGACCCCGAGGATCTTGGACGGGTTGGCGAGCAGGTCCTCGTAGTAGGCAATGGCCTTGCGCAGCCCGTCGAGCTCCTCCTGGATCTGGTCGCGCGAGAGACCCGTCAGGCGGCGGAGGCGCATCTCGAGGATGGCCGTGGTCTGCTCGGGGGTGAAGCCGAAGCGCTCGATGAGGCGCTGCGAGGCCTCGGTGTCGGTGCGGCTCGAGCGGATGATGTGGATGACCTCGTCGATGTGGTCGAGGGCCATGAGGTAGCCCTCGAGGATGTGGGCGCGTGCCTGGGCCTTCCTGAGGTCGAAGCGTGTGCGCCTCGTGACTACGTCGACCTGGTGGTCGATGTAGTGGCCGAGCATCTCGCGCAGGGTGAGGAGCTTGGGCACGCCACCGACGAGGGCGAGGTTGATGACGCCGAAGCTCGTCTGGAGCTGCGTGAACTTATACAGGTTGTTGAGCACGACCTGCGGGATGACGTCCTTCTTGAGCTCGATGACGAGACGGATGCCCTTCTGGTTGGACTCGTCGCGCAGGTCGGAGATGCCCTCGATGCGCTTCTCGTTCACGAGCTGGGCGATCTTCTCCTGCAGGGTGCCCTTGTTGACCTGGTAGGGCATCTCGGTGAAGACGAGGCGGCTGCGGCCGGTCTTGGTGGTCTCCACGTGGGCCTTGGCGCGCACGGTGATAGAGCCTCGACCCGTCTCGTAGGCGTCGCGGATGCCGTCGGTGCCCATGATGATGGCGCCCGTGGGGAAGTCGGGGCCGGGCATGACGGTCATGAGCTCGTCAGTCGTGGCGTCGGGGTTGTCGATGAGCATGCACGCGGCGTTCACGGCCTCGCCGAGGTTGTGCGGCGGGATGTTGGTGGCCATGCCCACGGCGATGCCGTTGCAGCCGTTGACGAGCAG
>UWSJ01000142.1 GCA_900549525.1 uncultured Coriobacteriaceae bacterium
AGCGCCTACGACCGCGTGGGCTCCGCCGCCAGCGAACTGCGCCAGCACGGGTTCTCCCACACCGTGAAGCTCCAGTCCGGTCGCACGTGGACGGGCAGCCTCAAGCGCACGTTCGACGACAAGGCCGGAGAGATCTCCCCGGAGCTCTCGAGCTACCTGTCGCGCGTGGACGACTGCCGCGACGCCATTCGCGAGGAGATACGTCGTCTCGAGAACGAGAAGACCGAGCAGAACGGCCTCATCGGGTGGTTCCAGGCGCGCTGGAACGACCTGAGCAGCTGGATGGACCAGACGTTCAACTGACGACGTGACGTCGCGCCGGGCATGGGCGACGGATGGGGGAAGGGGCCCCATGGGAGGCCAGATTCAGTCCGACAGGGCACAGGTGGAGTCAGCGGCGTACGACATCTATGACGCGGCGGGCGAGTTCGAGGAGGGTATGGCGGCGAAGGCTGGGTCCTCAACGGGTGCGGGCTACAACCGCCTCATCGAGCTCGCCGGGCGCATCCATCCGCTCATGGCGCGCGTCTCGTCCTCGCTGAGAGCCGAGGCGGATGCGGTGAGCGACATAGCTACCACGTTAGACCAGACGGATCAAAATGCCGCGTCGCAGATTGGCGGTGGCCGATGAGTTTCAAGATCTCCATCGCAGACGTGGAGGGCACCGTCAAGACCGAGAGCCAGGCCGCACAGGGCTGGACGCAGGCGGCCGACGACGTGATGAGCGCCCTTCAGGGTCTCTGCGGCCTCTCCTGCATGCAAGGCGCCGCGGCCGACGCCCTGCGCTCGCGCGTGTACGAGTGCCTCGTGCCCGTGGCGCAGTCGGCCCGCCTGCTTGCGACCGAGTACTCGGCGCGCCTGCTCGTCTACCAGGACTCGTGGCATTCGGCGGAGTCGTCGGCATCCGACGCTCGCAACAAGTGCGGGACGGCCGAGGCCAAGGGGGCCGACGCCTTCGACGAGGTGGAGCAGTTCGTCTCGGCGCTCGACGCCTACGTCTCTCGCGTGGAGTCGTCTACTGCCTCGGGCTTCGTGCCGGGCAAGCTTGCGAGCTCGCCCGAGGCGAAGGCGCTCAGCGCGCAGTTCGAGGCGTCCCTGACGCGCGTCCAGCAGATGCGGCCACAGATCGAGGACGCGGCCCAGCGCGAGCAGGACTACTACCAGAAACGCGCGGACGAGGAGGCCGCCAAGCAGCGCGAGGAGCAGGGATGGTGGCAGATTGCGGGTGGCGTGGTCGCGGGCGTGGTGGGCGTGGGCGCCATCGTGCTTACGGCGGGCGCCGCGACGCCCATCGTGGTGGGCGCTGCCGTCGCGGGCTCTGCCGCCTTTGCTTACGGTGCGGCCAAGGCGGGCGGTTCGGACGTTCCCAGGTTCGAGGCCTCGGAGAAGGTTCCCGACGACTTCCGTGGCGTGTATGCCGATGCCGACGGGGGCCTGCACGTCAAGGTCGAGCCAGTGGGGTTCAACGTCAACCACAACGCCAAGTACGATCCCGCCGAGCTCGACCGCCAGCTCAAGGGCCAGAACGAGGGCCTCAAGAGGCTGACGGTCAAGGAGTATCTCGAGAACCGTGCCGAGTACAAGGAGAACGGGCGTGGGAAGGTTGCAAGTGCGAAGCAACGAGAGGCGCGGGAGATTGCACGAGATAAGATAATCCAAGAGCTTCGTGACAAGGGATTGTCGAGAAATGAGGCCAAGACAGAGGCCAAGAGAATCATGGCAGGTCAGGCCGCTCTGCATGAACCAGATATGGTGGCTGGTGGTAAGGCAGACGGTCTCCAGGCGCTTACAGGCAACTATTCCGACGGTCACTATGGTTTGGGAGACAGTGGTGCCAACTCATCGTTGGGCGCTCAATGGAGGAACAAGTGCGCCGACGCTCTTGAACAGTCCATTAAAGATGCGGTGAAGGGGTTGAGTCCCGAAGACCTCGATTCGATTTACATCGATGTAGACCTGCGCCTTACAAATTGGCCCCAATGATAACATGGAGGTAATGGTGGTTAATCTCGATGACAGGAGCGCTCTGGACGACTTCAGGAAGTTCGCGGACTTCCCGGCCGCCTCGCTCGAGAAGTGGGGCCCGCTCGTGCCCCCGCAGGTCTCGGACGTGTGGAGGCGCTGGGGCCTCGGGGACTTCCTCGGGGGCTTCCTCAAGGTGATCGACCCGGAGGAGTTCAAGCCTCTGCTCCCCGGCCTCTACTACGACCCGGAGCGCGCCGTCCCCGTGTTCGCCACCGCCTTCGCCGACCTCGTGGTCTGGAAGGGGGAGGAGATCGGCAGCCTCATCACGCTCGAGTTCCGCAAGGAGGACATCCTAAGCTCGGGGCTCAAGTACTACTTCTCCGACCTCTCCGACCCCGAGTTCCAGCAGGACGTGTTCGACATCCGCCCCTACGCCCCGGCGGTCAGGCGCCTCGGCGTCCCCGACTACGACGAGTGCCTCGCCTATGAGCCGCTGCTCGCCCTCGGAGGGCCGGAGCGCGCCGACCACCTCTCCCGCGTCAAGCTGAGGGAGCACCTCGTCCTCATGGCCACGCTCACCGACTGCCTGAGGGGGTAGAGGGTACGCATGCTCGGGGGTTTCTGCCCTGTCTCCAGCGGCCAGTAGCTCGCCCCCGTTCGTTGAGAGTAGTGCTTTGACCCGCTGTAGAGGCCGACCTCCGCTCCCATGCGGGTCAAACCTCTACTTTCGGCATTGCACGCCAGTCCTTACGAACAAAGAAGGGCCCGTGACCTACGAGGGTCACGGGCCGTCGTGCTGAATGTGCTCGCGACAAGGCCTACAGGTCGTCCACCAGCGCCGTCGACTTGGCGTAGGCCGTGCTCTTGGCCTCGAAGAAGTCGGTCTTCACCATGTTGGCGTTGCTGTACTGGGAGACCCACTGCATGTCGGCGGGCTCCTCGTCGTAGCCCTCGAAGAGCGCGCCGAAGCCCAGCGAGCTCCAGCGGAGGTTGCCGAGGTACTTGATGTAGTCCGTGATCATCTGCCTGGTGAGGCCCTGGATGTCCTCACCCACCACGTAGTGGCCCCAGGCGATCTCCTGGCGCACGCCCTCCTCGAGCATGGCCTTGAGCTCGGCCACGGCCTCGGGCCCAAAGAGCTCGGGCTCCTCCTTCTGCAGCTCGAGAATCATGTTGCGGAAGAGCCACAGGTGCGTGTTCTCGTCGCGGTTGATGTAGCGGATCTCCTGGGCGCTGC
>UWSJ01000143.1 GCA_900549525.1 uncultured Coriobacteriaceae bacterium
TGCCGTTCGCCGACGGTCTGTGGTTATTCGTGGTATTCTCTGTTGACTGCTATCGCGCCCTACCCCGGCGTGATGGAGTGCGCTACGAGGACAAGGGGCAGGTATGCACCACAAGAAAGTTCTGCTCATATCGCGCACCACAAGGCTGCATGACCGCATGCGCGAGCTCTCTCACGGGCTCGACATCTCGGTGCTTCTCGCCATGCCTGATACGTTCGACCAGGCGATTTCCAGCGGCAGCGACTTCGACCTCATCGCGCTTGACCTCTCCGGCGTGACCGACGACCTCGTGTCGAGGGTGTCGTCCTACTCTTCCGACAACGGCTGCATCCCGCAGCTGCTCGTCATCGACGAGGACCACTTGGCGTCGCTGCACATGCCGGTTCAGGGACGCAACGATTTCATCCTCTCGAGCGCCGGTCGTTCCGAGTTCGAGGTGCGCATGACGCAGCTGCTCTGGCCGGGCGAGGAGAACGCCTCGTCGGACATCGTGGTCGTCGACAACATGACGATCAACCTCGCCACGTACCAGATTTACATCGACGACAAGCCCGTCGACCTCACGCTCATGGAGTACTCGCTGCTGAGCTTCCTTGCCACGCACCCGTCGCGTGCCTATTCGCGCGAGACGCTGCTGCATCGCGTGTGGGGCTTCGAGTACTGCGGCGGCACGCGTACGGTCGACGTGCACATTCGTCGCGTGCGCTCCAAGGTGGGCCCGCAGGTGGCCTCGCACATTTGCACCGTGCGCGGCGTGGGCTACCTGTTCAAGGTGTAGGCTCCGGGACGCCGGGACGCTGCAACGCCGGGACGCCGCGTCTACCGGGTGCCGTTTTCAGGCTGCTGCAAGCGTTGTCTCACGGGCGTGCAGCGTTGGTTTGGAGACAGGTGATTCCCGGCGACGGGGTACAACAGAGTTCAATTACGTCCTTGAGCGACGCGGACGCCTTCGGGTGACGTGTCGCTCGCAGTATAAGGAGCGAGCATGTCCGAGACGAACAACCAGCAGCCGTACGGAGACGCGCAGGCGTCTGCCCAGCAGCGCCCTGCGGCGGGCTCCCCCGAGCCCCCGGCGGGCTTCGAGCGTCCGGCGGCAGGGGCCGCACGGCAGCAGCCAGCGGCACAGCAGCAGCCCGGGACGGCCCCCGCTTCGCAGCAGCCGACGACGTGGTACGAGGCCGCTCGTGCCCGCTCCCAGGCGGCTCCCACCGCTCCGTACGGGGCAGGCGTGTCGTCTGGTGCGTACGCGGCGCAGCAGCCGACGGCGCAGCAGCCGGCGGCGCAGCAGGCGGGCGCGCCGCAGCCTCCCTACGGCCAGCCCGCCGCGGCCCAGCAGCCCGCTGGATACGCGCCGCAGCCTACGGCCCAGCAGCCCACGGCTCGCCAGCAGGCACCTTTCGCGACAGGTGGGAACGTGCCTCCCGCCCGTCCGCCGATGGGCTCCGGCTCGTCCGTCGCGCCGGGCGGGCCCGAGCCCCACAAGGAGAAGAAGCCCCACGTGGGACTCAGGGCGGCCGTCGTGGGACTCGTCGCCGGTGTCGTGGGAGCCGCCGCAATCGTGGGCGTTCTTCTCGGCACGGGCGTGATCGGCAAGAGCACCACCACCGTCACCACGCAGGGCCCCAACCAGACCATCACCATCGACCCGTCCTCGGAGGACACGTCGCTTGCCAACGCGGTGGCCGCCAAGGACCTGCCCTCCGTGGTGTCCATCTACATGACCACGTCGGAGGGCTCGGGTGTGGGCTCGGGCGTGGTGCTTGACACCGAGGGTCACATCCTCACCAACTACCACGTGGTCGAGGGTGCCACGTCGCTGTCCGTCTCCGCCAACGGCAAGACTTACGACGCCAAGGTGGTGGGTTCCGACGAGTCTAGTGACCTCGCCGTCGTCAAGATCGACCCAGGCAGTGACACGCTGACCCCCATTGAGGTGGGTGACTCCAGCTCGCTTCAGGTGGGCGACTGGGTGATGAGCATCGGCAGCCCGTTTGGCCTCGAGCAGTCGGTCTCCACGGGCATCGTGAGCTCGCTGTACCGCTCCACGATGCTGCAGGGGACCTCGGGCAACACCATCTACACCAACCTCATCCAGACCGACGCGGCCATTAACCCCGGCAACTCCGGCGGTGCGCTCGTCGACGATAAGGGCAAGCTCGTGGGCATCAACTCGATCATCGAGAGCGCCAGTGGCTCGAGCTCGGGCGTGGGCTTTGCCATTCCCAGCAACTACGCGGTCGAGATCGCCCAGAAGATCATCAATGGCGAGACGATCACCCACGCCTACCTCGGCGGTTCGTTCCAGACGGTGACGGCGCAGAACGCCTCGCGTGCGGGGCTCTCCGTGAACCAGGGCGCCTACGTGGCGGAGGTCACGAGCGGCAGCCCCGCCGACAAGGCCGGCATCAAGCAGGGTGACGTCATCACGGCCATCGACGGGGAGGAGATCACGAGCTCCGACGGCGTAGTGCTCGCCGTGCGCTCGCATAACGTGGGCGACACCGTGAGCGTCACCCTCGTGCGCGGCTCGCAGACGCAGACCCTGAGCGTGACGCTTGGCTCCGACGAGGCGCTGCAGAACCAGCGAAACGACGACAGCTCGAGCAATCCCCTGCTCGATCAGTACGGCAACGGGTCGGGTAACTCCGGGAGCGGCAGTGGCTCGGGGTCGGGCAATGGCTCCGGTAGCAGGCCGGGGAGCGGCTCCGGCAACTCCGGCTCCGGCCTTGGTGGCCGAGGCGGCTCGTTCGGCAACTAGCCCGCGTTCTTGCGCGAAGCCTCGTTCGTTCGCATAGCCTTGCGCTGGCGGCCCGTCGTTTGCGGCGGGCCGCTTTTTCGTGCGAGTCGTTGGAGCGGCCCTGGCCTCGGCGTGCGCGCTTCCGGGGCTAGTGACAGATCTCGGCCTCGTGCTGAGCTATTTCGGCCTCGCTGGCAGTTTCTGGGTTCATGCTGAGCATGGAGCCGCGTTTCGTCACCTCTCGTGCGTTTGCGCGTTTTGTGTTTTGTAACGCCGCAGGTAGAAAGGTTGGCAAAGGTGCGTCCGTATGCCTGGGCGAGTGTCCAGCTCCGCACGAGTGGGAGATTTGTCATTCCAACGCCTCGAGTTCCGCACGAGCAGCCGAACTGTCACTCGACC
>UWSJ01000144.1 GCA_900549525.1 uncultured Coriobacteriaceae bacterium
ACGAACTGGCCGGGATGCAGCACGAACTGGCCGCCCTCCTCCACCACGACCTCCTCCGTAAGCTCTGGCTGGCTCACGAGCGGGTCGATGTAGGTGTGGGTGGAGTTGCGGAAGATGCGGAAGCTCGAGCCCAGGCGCACGTCGACCGAGGCCGGCTGCACGTCCTTGGGGTCGAGCGGCTCGATGACGATGCGACCGCTGGCAAGTTCGGCCTTGATGTCGCGATCGGAGAGCACCATCTACATCACCGCCTGCACGCGCGTGACGCCGGGAACGTTCTCGACAAGCACGCGCTCGACGCCCTGCGAGAGCGTGAGATCGGAGAGCGAGCAGCCCGCGCACGCCCCCGTGAGTTCGAGGGAAACGACGCCGTCGTCGTCAACCCCGACGAGCTCGCAGTCTCCCCCGTCGGCCTGGAGGCTCGGACGGACCGCGTCGAGCACGGTCTTGAGCAAATCGATGTCGACGGCCATGGAGGCTCCCTAGAACATGACCGGGCGCACGGCCGTAACGCCGGGCACGTGGTCCTTGATGATGCCGTCAATGCCCTCGGAGATGTCCGCGGAGGCGAACATGCACGACGAGCACGCGCCCGTCATCTCGATGGTCACCACGCCCGTGGCATCGTCCACGCCAACGAGCTCGAGGTCTCCGCCATCGGCCTGGAAGCTCGGGCGGATGGCGTCGATGACGTCCTCGAGCAGCCGGTGGTCAATCTGCGGGCGCTCCGAGCTCGTGGCCGCGGCCTCCGGGGCCGCCGCCTGCTGGGCCGTGGCGCTCGTGTCGTTCTCTGCCATGGTGGTTCCTCTCCCCTCGCCGGACGTCCCGGCGTCGTGCACAGCCTGCCGGGAGAGCCCGGCGGGCGCTTTCGTCATAACGTCAAGAATTTATACCCAAACGCGCGCAAGGTGAACTGCGACGGCCGAAGTGCCAATACCAAAACGTGCGCGAGAGACGCCGGGGCGGGTCCGGGTGCACGAAGTCGGGCCCGCGACGCGCAAGACGCGCCCGAGATGAGCCTACCCGATGCCCGAGAACAGGTGCCCGCTCGTGGCGTGCGCCTCGCGGGCGGCGGGACGCTTGCCCGCCTCGACGGCGGCAAGCGCGCGGACGAGCCGCTCCGTGGCACGCGTCGTCTCCTCGGCCGTAAGCAGCGTGGCGTCGACGGCGAAGCGCGTCACGCCCGCAGCACGCAGATCCCCCGCCTGCGGCGTGAGGTCGAGCGGGAAGGCGTCGTAGATGCGCGAGCGACCGTGGAGGTCGGTGCGGACGGGCAGGAGCTTGCCGTCGCGGTCGCGCAGGGAGAGCCTCCGGCGGCGCAGCCCGCAGCGGGCGCAGTCGTGGATGCAGCGGTCGGCCGCCTGCAGGACGCAATGCTCGCTCGTCATGACGCGCGGCCTGCCCGAGACGAGGATGCCCACGGGCACCGTGGCGGCGGGGGCAAGCTCGCGAATCTCCTCGAGCGTGAGCTCCGGCGAGAGCCACACGCCGGACGCGCCCGCACGCTCGAGTGCGGAAAGGCAGCTCGTGTTGTGCACGGGAATGCAGCCGCGCAGCTCCGGGGCGGCCCCGCGCTCGGCCGCCAACGCCAGCTCACTCACGTTGCCCACCGCAACCGGAGCGCCGGGACGCACCCAGACGTCGAGACGGGCGTGCTCGGGCTCGCGGCACACCTCGTCGAGCACCGGCACGCAGCCCTCGGGCCAGCCGGGCGCGGACGTGCCGGGACGCGCCTCGCCCGCAGGCCCGTCGCCAAGCGCAAGCTCGTCGGAGGGCGCGTAGACGCGCGTCGCCCCGGCCGCGAGGGCGGCCCTGGCCTGCTCGGGCCGCTCCGCCAGCACGCACACCTCTGACGCGTTGGGGACTGGCACCACTCCGCCACATGGCGCATTGGGGACTGGCACCACTCCGCCGTTCTCGGCGCGCGGCGCGGGCGCCAGGGTGCGAGCTCGCGTCTCGTACGGCTCCAGGATCGCGCGCTCCAGTGCCTCGCACGCCTCGGCGCGCACCTTGTGCACGGCCGAGAAGCCCATGCCCACGCCCTCGTCCATCTCGACGTCAAAGGAGGCGGGCTCAAAGGCCGAACCGCCCATGCGCCCCACGTGCGCCACGAGGTCGTCGCGGGTCACGGGACGCGTGCGGGCGGGCTCCACCACGAAGCCCTCCGCGGCCGCCGCAGGCAGCTCGCCGTCAGCCCAGGCGTCCCCGCCCACGCGAGCCCCGTCCACGCACGCGAGCTCCACGCGGAAGGGCTCGCCCACCCGCGCCACCACGCGCACGGCAACGCGCCGCTTGCGGGCCACCTCGCGCGTAAGGGCCGCCGACGTGCCGTCGTGCGCCGCCTTGCTGCGGATGAGCCGCGCCGGGCACCCCACGGGCATGGGACGGGCCACGCGGCACTCAACCGTGCCGCCGGCAGCAACGTCGGCGGGTACGGTCGCCGTGAGGAAGGCGTCCGGGTCGTCGACGGGGCGAAGCTCGAGCAGGTCGCCCGCGCCCGCTGGCTCCGTCACGCGCACGCGCACCGTGCACCGGGCGCTCCTGCGGTCCTGGCGCGGGTCGCAGTGGAGGTTTCCCCGCCCGTCGCGCCGCTGCACCTGCTGGCCCGAGCTCGCGACGACCTCGCCCACGAGCTGCCCGCGGTTGTTGGAGCGCTCGTAGCTCATCATCCGGTCGTCGGACTCGCCGCGCAGGTAGGCATCCGTGAAGTCGCGGTTGAACGCGCGCGAGAGCCTGCGCGCCACCTCGCGCGGCAGGGCGGTGCCGCCCAGCTCGTCCGCCTTGGCGCCGCCCTCGCCCGCAAGCACGCGGTCGATCTGCTCGCGGTAGGCGCCTACGACGCTCCACACGTAGTCGGGGGCCTTCATGCGGCCCTCGACCTTGAGCGAGCCCACGCCCGCCGCCATGAGCGCACCCACGTCGCCCGCCGTGCACGCGTCCTTGGGACAGAGCGGCCGGGTGCGACCCGCCGCCTCGATGGCCCGGCCCTTCTCGTCCACGAGGTCGTAGGGAAGGCGGCACGGCTGGGCGCAGAGGCCGCGGTTGGCGCTGCGCCCGCCCGCCATGCTCGACATGAGGCACACGCCCGAGTAGCAGAAGCAGAGCGCGCCGTGGCCAAAGACCTCGAGCTC
>UWSJ01000145.1 GCA_900549525.1 uncultured Coriobacteriaceae bacterium
CCGCAGGGCGTGCCCTTGAACATGTCTCCCATGCTCATCCTTCCGTCTCCGCCGGCCGGTCGTAGACGACCGGCATGGTCTCCGGCGCGGCGAGCGGCCGCTCCCGCGCCTCGGCCTGCCACAGCCACAGCGCCGCCAGCGCGACGGCCAGCAGCACCGTCGCCGCCATGCACCAGATGACGTCACCCCTGCTCACTCGCCACCGCCTCCCTCGCGGGCGAGATCTCGCAGCTCGCGGTCCTCCTCGGTCGGCGCCCAGCCGCACGCTGACACGAGGTCGTAGACGCGGGCGTAGTCGGCGCATTTCCACTCGACGAGCCCGTCCTTCCAGCCATCCCTGAGGCCACGGAGGTTCGCGAGCATCACGGCCGCTAGGTCGGCCATCTCCCACGCGCCGACCGGCATCGCGGCCGGCTCGGGCGCGAGCAGCTCGAGGACGGAGCCCTCGCAGCCCGGGCGCCTGGCGTCGGCCACGGCCTCGCGCAGGGCGCGCAGCTCGCGGCACTGGGGGTTCGCGTCAAGGAGTCCCTTGAGGTGGGCGGCCATGCGCCGGGCGCTCGCGGCGACTGCCGCCGCGCTCTCGTCGGCGAGGCGGCGCGTCTCGGCGGCGGCCGACGACTCCTCGCCGTCTGAGGGCTCGTACGCCCAGAAGCTCGCCGAGCCTCCGGCGCGGACGAGCGTCGCCCCCTCGGGCAGCGCGTCCACGTCGTCGGCGCACGACACCGTCCCCGCGTAGTCCATGCCCTCCGGCACGGCGTCGGCGAAGGACACCCCGCGGGCGGCAGCGGCGGCCGTGATCGCCTCGACGGCCTCCCGGTCGGCGCGGGCCCGCTCGAGCGAGCGGGCCTTGGCCTCCCAGCCCTCGCCCGCCGCGAGCACCGCGTCGCGCTCGGCGTCGGTGGCCATGGAGTCGGCGGCGACCATCTGGGCGATGGTCAGCTGCGTGCCGTCCGGCGCCGCCTTCGACACGCGGCGCACCGCCGCCACCTGCTCGCGCCCGACGCGCGCCGCCTTGGCGGCGACCTCCTCGCCGACGCCCAGGTCGAGCATGCCCTGCACGCCGCGGGCGCGCTCGGTCTCGCTGAGCGGGCGCTTGTCGTCGGTGGCCACCATGGCCACCATCTCCTGGGCGTCGCCCAGCGAGCCGCAGGCCAGCACCTCGGCCTCGGCGTCGGGGTCGCCGTCGGCGAGCAGCAGCAGCGCTCGGTATCGGCGCTCGCCGTCGACGATGCGCCAGACGTTGCCGTCCCGGGCGACGACGATTGGGTTGACGGGCTGGCCGCCCGTGGCCTCGATTGAGTCGGCGAGCGACCTGAGGTCGCCCATGTCCTTCCGGGGGTTTCCGGGGTTGGGCCGCATGTCCGCGAGCCTGACCCTGATCCTCTTCGTCTCCATCAGCTTTCCTTCCCGTCGCGCCCCGCGCGGGGCGCGACCCCTGTCGCCTCACCCGGCCCTGCCGTCGCCGTCCGCGAGCTCGACGACGTGGCCGGCGATCCTGTGCCTGTTGCCCCTGTAGCCCGACAGCCCGCCCATGATGCGGCTGAACAGGGCGGCCGCCTTCGCCCGGTCGTAGCGGGAGAGCCGGTCGCGGTACGCCGCGCCGGAGAGCTGCGAGGTGAGCACGGTCGGCAGCATCCGGTCGTGCCTCCACGACAGCACCGCCCAGGCCGCGTCGAGCGCGCCCCTGCACGGCGGTTCCTCGCCCAGCCCGTCGAGCACGAGCAGGGGAGCCTCGCGCTCGTCCCTCACGGCGGCGGCCTTGCCGCCCTGGCCGTAGAGGTTCGCCCCGTCCCACCGCTCGGCGAGCCCCTCGACCTTGGCCCAGCGCCCCCGGGCGACGAGCCCGCGGGAGACCGCCTGCCCCAGCGCCCACGCCGCGTCGCAGGACTTGCCCGCGCCCGTGCCTCCCGACAGCCACAGCCAGGGCGGGCGGCTGGACGCGAGCTCGTCGAGCCACAGGCGGACCGCCTCGGGCACCGGCCTCGCCATCTCGCCCACGGCGTCGAGCACCACGGGCGGCACCCCCGCCTCGGCCATCGCCTGGGCGGCGGTGGGGGGAGGCCCCTCCCTGGGCGTCGCGGAGGGCCTGCCCATGCCCGCCGCCAGCGCTATCGCCGGCGGCACCTCCATCCCGTCCCGCCCGCACAGCTCCGCGATCTGGGCGGGCGTCGCGTGCGTCGGCCATGCCATAGCCATCTCCACCACCCCCTACGGCCGTGACCCGCGACGGTCGAGCAGCGAGATGGGGTCGGCGTCCGGCGAGCGCGCCCGTCCCCCTGCTACGTCAGGGTCGGGGATGGGAGGGGTGTTCTTCTCTTGTCCTTGTGCTTGTCCTTGTTTAACGCAGTCGCGTTTTGCTTCCGGTTTGCTCCGCGCCTGCTCGCTGTTTGTTCCAGTTTTGCTTCCGGTTTGCTCTGCGTTTGCTTCTGCTTTGCTTTCCGTCTGCTCCGCGTTCGCTTCGGCTTTGCTCCGCGCCTGCTCTCGGTTTGCTCTCGGCTCGCTCGCGTCCTGCTCCGCGTTCGCTCCCGCATCGCCCGCCCTCGCGGTGCGTCTCTTCGCGCCGTTCGCCATCTTCGCCCGCGTGTTGGCGAGCGAGTGGCGCTGGCTCGCGAAGTTGCTCATGACCATGGCGCCCATGCCCTCGGGCTCCGTGCCCGAGAACACGAAGTCGCAGCAGGCGGTGACGAAGGCGGCGCGCTCGGAAGGGTCGTCGAAGTACGCCGCCGCCTCCATGACGGAGTCGTTGAGGATCATCGCCGCCTCACCGGCCATGCCGCGACGGCGGCGGCCGCCAGGGCGAACAGCCCCGCGAGCGGCGCCCAGCCCGGCAGCGGCGCCAGCAGGGCGTCGAGCCCGGCGGCGAGCAGGGCGGGCAGGACCCCGCTCGCCGCCAGCGCCGCCACGACGGCAAGCGCCGCGCCGCCCGGCGTTACAATGTCCCAGGAGCCCTCGTGGGTTCCTTTTTGTGCTCGGCGCGCCGCTCGCTTGCAGGCTTCGGCGCGCCGTCCCGTCTCCCTCCTCATCTCGCCCCTCCTCGCTCTCATGACGCCTCGCGCGTCATCGCGTACGTCGGTA
>UWSJ01000146.1 GCA_900549525.1 uncultured Coriobacteriaceae bacterium
GCCGCCCGCGATGCGCTCGCTCCAGCTGCCCGCGCCAAAGAGCCGCTCCACGCCCGAAACCTTGCGTGCCTTGGCAGGGCCCTTGGTCATGACGCGCACGATCGAGGTGGCGCCCACGTTCTCGAGGACGCGGCACGCCTGGGCGCGGGGAAAGCCACCCGTGGGCGTCCAGATTGCCACCTCGAGGTCGTTCGTGCGGCTCGACCTGCGGATGCCCACGCGCTCGATCTCGAGCTCGTGCGAGCCTGCGAGAAATCCGAGCGCGCCCGAGACGTTCTTGACGAGCTTGGAGAGCTTTCCTTGCTCGGGCACGTCGAGCAGGGGGAAGTCGTCGACCTTGATGAGGCGTGAGCCGTCGGCCGACCACATCCCGAGCGTGGCGTGCTGGCCCTCGCGCACGAACGCGAGCTCGGCCTTGTTGCGATAGCGCCAGGGCCTGCCGGGGGCGTCGCACGCGGCGACGAGCTCCTCGGCGTTGTCGAGGTGGCCGACACGACGGAGGGAGTCTACGACGTTCGCGCGCTTGGCCGCGAGCTGCGCCGGATAGGCGAGCGAGGCCCAAGGGGCGCAGCCGAGGGCCGAGGCGAGCGGCCAGGGGCAGCTCTCGCGGTTTGGCGAGGGTTCGAGCACCTCGGTGACGCGCGCCCGGCTGAACGACGCCCCGTCGGAGACAAGCTCGGCTTCCACGACGTCCCCGGCTATGGCACCCGAGACGAAGACGGTCTTGCCGCCCTCGTCGTGGGCGATGGCGTCGGGGCCGTAGGACATTCTCTCGACGGTGAGGCGCATGCTCGACTTCTCTTTCTGCTGGCGTGATTGTCCCGACAATTCCTGCCGGGGCCTGTGACGAGTTTCCTTCGAATTGTATGGGTTCGGCGTTCTGGTGTGGAGGGATGGATCAGGAAATAGCCCGTCAAGACCCGTCGAAGCGTCCTAAGAGAGCGGCCGGGGCCCTTGAAGGCCCCGGCCGACGTTCAACCAGATGGTCAATCCATACAGTTGGCAGGCTTTTCGTCACGATGCGCCGTCGAACGTGACGCCCGCGCGACGGTACTAGCGGCGACGTCCAAACAGCGTCTTGAAGCCAAGCCCGAAGAGGGCGAGGGCCGTACCGAGGCGTCCGGTCTCGCGCTTCGCGAGCGTCTCGGAGCCCTTGGCGGCGGGCTTTGCCTCCTTGGGCTCGATGACGTGGGCAGAGACCGGCTCGGGCGCTGGCGTCTCGGCCGCGAGCTGCTCCACGGACTCCGTTACTATCTCGGCCGCGTCGGAGAGGACAGCGGGCGTTCCGTGGGAGTGGGCGCTCGTGGTCGCCGCGTCGAGGGTGGCCTCGGCGGCCTCGGTTGTCGTGGAGGACTCGCGGGCCTCGACGACGGCCCGGCGCACCTCCTCCTGCGTCTCGGGTTCCGGCGATGTGTCCTTGCCGTCGTTGGGGGACGTCACGGGCTCGGTCAGCGGGCTCACGCCCTCGAGCGGCGTGCCAAGGTGCCGCAGGCTCGAGGCGAGCCCGGTCGAGCCGCTCCGCGTGAGCACGGCCTCGACCACCGCAGTCGGGAGCGACGCGAGCACCGGCGAGAGCGTAGCCGAGTCGTCCACGATGCCGCGGGCACGGCGGGCGCGAGCGTAGGCGACCGCGATGAGCACCTCCTGGCAGTTGATCTCGGGAGCGCCGTCGGTGCGCTTGACGCGCTCCCACGTGCCCTTGCTCGTGAGCCTGCGCGCCTTCACGTTGTCGGCGAGCTGCAGGTCCATGTACTGGATGACCATGTCGCGGCAGGTGGGGTCGAGGATGGGGTAGCAGATCTCGACGCGTCGCTCGGTGTTGCGCGTCATCATGTCGGCGCTCGAGAGGTAGATCGTGTCGGCCTCGGAGCCAAAGGCGTAGACGCGGGCGTGCTCGAGCAGCCTGCCCACGATCTGGCGAATCTCGATGCCTTCGGTCTTGCCCTTGACGCCCGGCAGCATGCAGCAGATGCCGCGGATGATCATGATCACCTTGACGCCGGCCTGGCTCGCCTGGGCGAGGCGGTCGATGACGTCGCGGTCGGTGAGGGAGTTCATCTTCATGAACACCTGCGCGGGCTGACCGGCCTCGGCGCGGCTGATCTCGCGGTCGATGCCGCGCATGACGAGCGGCTTCAGGCTCACCGGGGCCACGCCCAGGTACTTGTAGCGGCCGCGAAGATTGCCGAGCGAGAGGTTGCGGAAGAAGGCGTTGCCGTCCTCGGCGATGCCGGGGTGCGCCGTGAGCAGCATGAAGTCGCTGTAGAGGCGGGCAGTCTTCTCGTTGAAGTTACCGGTGCCCAGGCAGGTGATGCGGCTGATGCCGCGGCTGTCGTGGTACGTGATCTGGCAGATCTTCGAGTGGCACTTGAAGCCTTCGGAGCCGTAGATGACGGTGCAGCCTGCGTCCTCGAGGCGGTCGGCCCACTCGATGTTGTTCTGCTCGTCAAAGCGGGCGCGCAGCTCCATGAGGACCGTTACCTCCTTGCCGTTCTCGACGGCGGTCACGAGGCTCTCGCACAGGCGGCTGTGGCGGGCGACGCGGTAGAGGGTGATCTTGATGGAGATGCAGTCATCGTCGTTGGCGGCCTCGTGCAGGAGGCGCAGCAGCGGGCCCATGCCCTCGTACGGGTAGCAGAGCAGCACGTCGTGGTTTTCGACCTGCTGGCGCATCGGAACGCCCGGCTTGACCATCGGGGACTCCTGCGGCTCAAAGGGGGCGAAGGTGAGCGCGGTCTTGCGCGCCGCAGGGAGCTTGCCCTCGATGGCAAAGACGTAGGAGAGGTCGGTCGGGGTGGAGAGACGGAACACGCGGCGTTTCTCGAGCCCGAGCTCCTTACGGACGAAGCTGACGAGCGCCGCGTCGAGCTCGCCCTGGAGCTCCATGCGAACCGGCTGGAGGCGGCCACGGCGCTTGAGCACCTTCTTCATGTGCTCGCGGTAGTCCTCCTCCTCCTCGACGC
>UWSJ01000147.1 GCA_900549525.1 uncultured Coriobacteriaceae bacterium
CGGTGTTGGAGAAGTCGACCTTGCGGCCCTGGCCGTCCGTGAGCCTGCCCTCGTCAAGGATCTGCAGCAGGATGTTGAAGACGTCCGGGTGAGCCTTCTCGATCTCGTCGAACAGCACCACCGAGTAAGGACGCCTGCGCACGGCCTTCGTGAGCTCGCCGCCCTCGTCGTAGCCCACGTATCCGGGAGGAGCGCCCACGAGCTTGCTCACCGAGTACTTCTCCATGAACTCGCTCATGTCGAAGGTGATGAGCGCCTCCTCGGAGCCAAAGAGGAACTCCGCGAGACTCTTGGCGAGCTCGGTCTTACCCACGCCCGAGGGGCCCAGGAAGATGAACGAGCCACCGGGCCTGCGCGGGTCCTTGAGCGGCGAGCGGCTGCGGCGGATGGCACGGGCCACGGCGCTCACGGCCTCGTCCTGACCCACGACACGCTCGTGGAGCACGCTCTCGCAGCGCAGGAGCTTGGAGGCCTCGGCCTCGGACAGGTTGGAGACGGGCACGCCCGTGATGGAGCTCACCACGTCGGCGATGGCGTCGGCGTCGACCGTGACCACGTTCTCTTCCATGCGCTTGTGCCAGGCGTCCTCGAGCTCGCTGCGACGGGCCGTGAGCTCCTTCTCGCGGTCGCGCAGCTTGGCAGCCTCCTCGAACTCCTGCGCGGCGGCAGCCGCCTGCTTGTCGGCGCGCACCTTGGCGAGCTGCTCGTCAACCTCGGCCACCTCGGGCGGCAGCACCATCTTGTGCACGCGCATGCGCGCGCCCGCCTCGTCAATGACGTCGATGGCCTTGTCGGGCAGGAAGCGATCCTGGATGTAACGGTCGGACAGCGTCACGGCCGCCTCGAGCGCGGCATCGGTGTAGCGCACGTGGTGGTGCTTCTCGTAGCGGCCCTGCAGCCCGCGGATGATGGCAAGCGTGTCGGCCACGCTGGGCTCATTGACGTTGACCGGCTGGAAGCGGCGCTCGAGCGCGGAGTCCTTCTCGATGTGCTTGCGATACTCGTCGGCCGTGGTGGCGCCGATGACCTGGATCTCGCCGCGCGAGAGGGGCGGCTTCAGGATGGAGGCCGCGTCGATGGAGCCCTCGGCCGAGCCAGCGCCGATGATGGTGTGCATCTCGTCGATGAACAGGATCACGTTGCCGCTCTTCTTGACCTCGGAGATGACCTTCTTGAGACGGTCCTCGAACTCGCCGCGGTACTTGGAACCGGCCACGAGGGCCGCCACGTCGAGCGTCCAGATCTCCTTGCCGCGCAGCATGTCCGGCACGGTACCGGCCGCGACGAGCTGCGCCAGCCCCTCGACGATGGCCGTCTTGCCCACGCCCGGGTCGCCCAGGATGAGCGGGTTGTTCTTCTGGCGGCGTGCCAGCACCTGCATCACGCGCTCCACCTCGAGGTCGCGGCCGATGACCGGGTCGAGCTTGCCCTCGGCGGCGAGCGCCGTGAGGTCGCGGCCGTACTGCTCGAGCATCGAGGCGTCGTCCGACGAGGATGCCTGCTGCTGCGTGCGAGTAGGGCCCACCGAGACGCCGTCCGGCCCGATGCGTACCTCCCGCACCGGCGTGGCGTCGGCATCGGCGGGCTTGTCCTTGTCGATGAGCTCGTTCACGGCGTTGCGCACGGCGTCACCGGAGATGCCCAAGCGGCTGAGCGTCTCCATGGCCACGCCGTTGCCCTCGCGCACGATGCCGAGCAGCAGGTGTTCGGTCGAGATGTAGGTGGCCCCGCGGCTCATGGTCTCGCGGTAGGCGCCCTCGAGCACGCGCTTGGCGCGCGGCGTGAACGGGATGTGCCCGCCCGGCACCGGCTCGCTCGCGCGTTCCGTGACCTCCTTGACGGCCTCGAGCGCCTCATCATAGGCAACGTCGAGCTTGGCGAGGGCCTGGGCGGCGATGCCGTCGCCCTCCTTGATGAGCGCCAGGAGCAGGTGCTCGGTGCCCACGTACATCTGACCGAGGGAGCGGGCCTCGTCCTGGGCGAGGCTCATGACCTTGCGAGCCTTGTCGGTGAACTTGTCAAACATGTGGGGTTCCCCCTTTAAGCAACATGGCGAGCCCGAGGACTCGCCATGCCAGAGCATGCGTCTATAGGGCGTAGTTGCTAAGCAGCATACCCGTCTAGCCGGTAGGAATTACGTGACAGCGCCAAGGGCGAGAGCCCATAGCCAGCCGCCAGGTCGGCCGCGATGTGCCACGAACGCGGGCCATGCCCGCCCCGTGCCACGGCGCACGGCGCCTCCCCGCCGCTAGCAGAGCTTGGCACCCGCCGGGATGGAGGGGTCGACCTGCAGCAGGTTGAGGCGCTCCTCGGCCGCATCTCCCTCGCCCTCCTTGTGCACGGCGCTGATGAGCATGCCGCAGCTCGCGATGCCCATCATCTTGCGCGGCGGCAAGTTCACGATGGCCACGAGGGTCTTGCCCACGAGATCCTCCGGCTCGTAGTAGGCGTGAATGCCCGAGAGGATCGTGCGGTCGGCGCCCGTCCCGTCGTCGAGCGTGAACTGCAGGAGCTTCTTGCTCTTGGGAACGGCCGCGCACTCCTTGACCTTCACCACGCGGAAGTCGCTCTTGCAGAAGGTCTCGAAGTCCACGAGGTCGGCGAGCTGCTCCTCCACGTGCACCTGGGAGTAGTCGAGCGTCGGGAGCTTGGGGGCCACCACGAACGAACCCACACCAGACTCGTCGGCCGCCGCATCCTCGGCGGCCTTGGCCTCGGCCGCACCGGAGACCTGGCCGCGCTCGGGCTTCATGTGCGGGAACAGCAGCACGTCGCGGATGGACGCGGAGTTGGTAAGCAGCATGACCACGCGGTCGATGCCAATGCCGATGCCGCCCGCCGGGGGCATGCCGTACTCGAGCGCGCGCACGTAGTCGGCGTCGAACTGCATGGCCTCGTCGTCGCCGGCGTCGCGCTCGGC
>UWSJ01000148.1 GCA_900549525.1 uncultured Coriobacteriaceae bacterium
GGTCGGCCCCGCCGCCGTCGTGGCGGCCATGGACGCCGGGTACGCCACCTTTGGCGAGAACCGCCCCCAGGAGCTCCGGCGCAAGCTTGACGCCCTTGCGGAGGCGGGGGTTGCGCTCCCGCGCTTCGACATGATCGGCAACCTCCAGACGAACAAGGTCAACCAGGTCATCGGGCGCGCCACGCTCGTGCAGTCGGTCTCGAGCCTGCGCCTTGCCGAGGCCGTCTCCTCGCGTGCCGTTCGCTCGGGCCTGCGCGTCCGGGCGCTTCTGGAGTGCAACGTGAGCGGCGAGGCGTCCAAGTCGGGGTTCTCGCCCGACGAGGCTCGGGAGGCGGCCGAGGCCCTGGCCGCGCTTGAGGGGCTTCGCCTCGAGGGCCTCATGACCATGGCCCCCGCGCACGATGCCGACGCGACGCGGCGCGCGTTCTCGGGGCTGCGCGAGCTCGCGGGCGAGCTTCGGGCTCGCACGGGCCTGGCGCTGCCCACGCTTTCCTGCGGAATGAGTGATGATTTCGAAATCGCGGCCGAGGAGGGTTCGACCCTCGTTAGGCTGGGCAGGATAGTGTTCTCGCCGGACTACGTTCTCGCCTAGGCAAACCGGACGCCCGCGCGGCGCCTTGTGAGACATGGGGTACGACATGGGTTTTCTCGACAACATCAAGGGTGCCGTCCAGGAGCGGCTGCACCCGCAGGACTCTCGCGACGACTACTACGACGACTATGACGACGCCGACTACGGCGACTACGACGAACCCTATGACGAGGGCGCGACTGAGCCCGAGGGCCGTCATGCCCGTCGCGAGCCGGAGCGCCGAACGGGGCTGCTTGGCAACCCCGCTCGTCCCGAGGCCGACAGCGTGAGCGTCTACACGCGCTCGGGCAGGCGCGTCTCCAACGAGGAGGCCGCTGGCTCGGCCGACACCGGGGCCACCTACCAGGAGAGCGCCTATCGGGCCGACAGCGCCTACCGGGCCGCCGACGACGACTGGCGCGCGAGCGCGGACGCCCCGCGCGAGTTCAACCCGACCCCGGCCGACGCCACGGGCTCCTACGTTCCGGCAATCACCCAGCCCGGCGTCTTCGGGGCCACGGGCAACACGCCCGGTGACGTGGGCCTGACGGCGGTTCCGCGCGTGACGAGCGGCAAGCTCCCGGCTTACGTGCTCAAGCCCACGAGCTACGACGACGTGCAGATGGTCGTCCGTCGCGTGCGTACCAACCAGCCGGTCGTGCTGTCGTTCAAGAACCTCAAGATCGAGGTGGCCAAGCGCATTCTCGACTTCAGCTTTGGCCTTGCCTGCGGTGTGGACGGGGCGGTCGAGGAGCTTGGCGACCGGGTGTTCGTGGTGCTTCCCCATGGCGTCGAGCTTGCTGACGCCGACAGGCAGAAGCTCCAGAAGGACGGCCTTCTCCGCTAGGGGAGGCCAAGGCGCCCGCGCGGCGCTCCGAAGGGTTTGACGCGGCGGCCGCACGGCCGCCGCTTCGTTAGAAAGGGACAGGCATGGCACAGCTTGACAGCTCTGCGCTTCAGGGCGTGACGGTTGGCATCATCGGCGGCGGCTCGATGGGCGGCTCCATCGCCCGCGGCCTCGTCCAGTCCGGGGCGCTTCCCGGCTCCTCGGTGTTCGTGTGCGACCACAACGCCGACAAGCTCGCCGCGCTTGCCGAGGTGGGAATCGTGACCGTCGCGGACGCTGCGTCCGTGCTCGAGAAGAAGCCGTCCGTCGTGGTCGTCGCCGTGAAGCCCCAGGTGATCGGCCCCGTGCTTCGTCAGGTCGCCGGGGCGTTTGAGTACAGCAAGGAGGCCCTCGTCGTCTCCATCGCGGCCGGCGTGACGCTCGGGACGCTTGAGGCCGCGGTTCCGGGCGCGCGCGTCGTGCGCGTCATGCCCAACCTGCCGGTGTCGGTTCGCTCGGGTGCCACGGCCGTGACGGGCGGCTGCAACGCCTCCGCCGAAGACGTCGAGCTCGTACGCCAGCTCTTCGCCACGCTCGGCTCCGCCAAGGTCATGCGCGAGGACCAGCTTGACGCCGAGGGCGCCGTGGTGGGCTGCGCACCCGCCTACTTCGCCCTCATGGTCGACGCCCTCACTCGCGCCGGCGTTCGCGCGGGCCTGCCTGCGGTGGCTGCCCGCGAGATGGTGAACGCCACGATGCTCGGCGTGGCGGAGTCGCTCAAGGAGTCCGGCGACCACCCGCGCGCCTACATGGAGCGCGTCACCTCCCCGGGCGGCACCACGGCGGCCGCGCTCTACGAGCTCGAGCCCCTGCTCGTCCAGGGTGCCTATGACGCGATCGACGCCGCGCTCGCCCGTACGGCCGAGCTCGCCCAGGGCTAGGTGACAGCGTGGCGACCATCCAGATCATCCGCGTCATCCACGCCCTCATCAACTTCTACGAGTTCCTCGTCGTCGTGTGGTGCGTCCTTTCTTGGTTTCCCCTGCGCGACGGATCGCTCGTCGCTGACATAGCGGGGGCCATCGACCGGATCGTCTCGCCCTACATGAACCTCTTCAGGCGCTTCATCCCGCCCCTTGGCGGCATCGACTTCTCGCCTGTCGTCGCCATCCTCGTGCTGTCCGTCCTCGAGAACTTCGTGATACGGATGCTGATGGGGCTCTAGGGGCGGTGGGGTTGTCCCCGGCCTCGGCATGGCGGCCTTGCCGCCCGGCCGCTCGCCACCGGAGGCGGGGTAGAGGTAACGCCGGGCCAATCCGCCTGTGGCACCCGCCACGCATCCGACAAACAACGCTAGTATAGTTAGGCCCATGTGTGAGGCGCGGGCGCTCGTCCGTGCATCGAACGAAAGGGATTCAGAATGGCAATCACACCCGCAGAAATCGACCAGCTCACCT
>UWSJ01000149.1 GCA_900549525.1 uncultured Coriobacteriaceae bacterium
AGCTGGGCGAGGACGACCTCGTGCGCATCCTCACCGAGCCGCGCAACGCCATCGTGAAGCAGTACCGCCGCATGTTCGAGATCGAGGGCGTGGAGCTCGAGTTCGAGCCGGAGGCGCTGCAGGAGATGGCGCGCCTCGCGCTCGAGCGCAAGACGGGCGCGCGCGGCCTTCGTGCCATCGCCGAGCAGACGCTCCAGCAGACGATGTTCGACGTGCCGAGCGACCTGTCGGTGGCCAAGGTCGTCGTGACCAAGGGCGCCGTCGACGGCGAGGAGCAGCCGAGGCTCGTGCGCACGCACAAGGCCGGGCATCGCGCGGAGTAGCGCGTGCTGACGGTACCTTGGGGCATAGATTACGCGTCAGCCGTGGTGGGCGTCCTTGTGGGCGCCCTCTTCGGCTGTCGGCGGAAGTTTGACGTGGTGGGCACCACGGTGCTCGGGTTTCTCACGGGTTTTGGCGGGGGCGTCATCCGCGACCTGCTCATGGGCGCCACCGACGTCTACTTTTTGCAGCACCCCGACCTCGTGTGGGTGTCGCTTGCCATCTGCCTCGTCACGTTCTACTTCCGCGGGCTCTTCCTCGTCCGCAGGCGCTCCATCTTTTTGGCCGACGCCCTCTCGGTGGCGCTGTTCTCGCTCGCCGGGGCCAACAAGGCGTTTGCCGCGGGGCTCGACCCGCTCTACGTCGTGATGATGGGGGTCATCACGGCGGTGGGCGGCGGGGCCATGCGCGACTCGATGGCCGGTGTGCCGCCCGCGATCTTCAGGCAGTCCAACTACTATGCCGTCGCGTGCTTGGGCGGCTCGATTGCGTTTACGGTGCTTGCCTTCGCGGGCGCGCCGCTTGCGCTTGCCGGTGACGCGTGCGTGGCCGTGGTGCTGGTGCTTCGCTACGCGAGCGTGCACTTTGGCTGGCAGACGCGCGAGGAGGCCGACTTCGTGCCCAACGTGGAGCAGACGGCCCGCTCCGTGCGGCAGTGCATGCGACGCCGCTCGCGGGGAGCGGCTGGCGGTGCTGCGGGTGCCGGGCGGCTTCGTCGGCGACGGGGCCGTCGCGTGGCCGAGCCCGAGCGGGTTGGCGAGCCCGGACGTGCCGCCGAGCCCGAGCACGCCGCCGAGCCCGAGCGCATCCCCGAAGTCGACCGTCACTCGAGCTAGGAGGCCCGCGTGTCCACCGTCCTCGACATCATCGGCCCGGTCATGATCGGCCCCTCGAGCTCGCACACGGCGGGGGCGTGCCGCCTCGGCCGCGTGGCGTGCCTGCTGCTTGGCGAGTCGGCGGCCCGCGCCCGCATCACGCTCTACGGCTCGTTTGCCAAGACCTACCGGGGCCACGGGACGGATCGCGCGCTCGTGGCGGGCATCATGGGCATGGCCACCGACGACGCCCGGCTTCGCGAGGCCCTGGCCATCGCGCGGGAGCGGGGCCTTGCCGTCGCCTTCGAGACGGACGCGGGCGAGGGGCTGCATCCCAACACCGCGCGCATCGAGCTCACGGCGGCAAGCGGCGCCCACGTGGAGCTGCTCGGCAGCAGCGTTGGCGGCGGGGCCATCCTCGTGACCGAGATCGACGGCATGGCCGTCAACATCACGGGTCAGCGGCTCACCTTCGTGGTACTGCACACCGACGAGCCGGGGCTCATCGCCGCCGTCACGGACGTCCTTGCCGAGAGCGGGGCCAACATCTGCGACTTCAGGCTCGCGCGCGTGCACAAGGGCGGCGACGCCGTCATGTCCATCGAGGTGGAGGGCAACGTCGACGCCCGTGCCAACAAGCGCATCCAGCGGCTTCGCGGCGTGACGTCATCCATCGTCATCGAGCCGGTTTAGGGGGATCCTATGAGCGCTTCGACCGACGGCGTCCGCTCGCTTGGCGCTGACTGTACGTACGACACGCTCGCCGAGGTGGTGCGCGCGGCCGAGGAAAGCGGGAAGCGCATCTCGGACGTGGTCCTTGCCCAGCAGGCCGAGGCGATGGAGCTCTCGCAGGAAGAGCTGTTCTCGGCCATGGCCGAGCGGCTCTCCGTCATGGATGCGTGCATCGAGCCGGGTTGCGCGGCTGACCTCCGAAGCCCGAGCGGCCTTACGGGCGGCGATGCCCACCGCTACCGGGAGGCCGTCCGTGGCGGCGACGCGCTGCTTGGCGACCTACTGGGCGGGGCGCTCTTCCGGGCGCTCGCCGTCTCGGAGCTCAACGCCGCCATGGGGCGCATCGTGGCCGCGCCCACGGCCGGGTCGTGCGGGATCTTGCCGGCGGCGGTGCTCGCCATGCGCGACGAGCGCGGCGTGGACGAGCGCGCCTGCGTGATGAGCCTGTTCACGGCTGCGGCGGTGGGTCTCGTGATCGAGCGTAACGCGAGCCTCGCGGGTGCGGAGGGAGGCTGCCAGGCCGAGTGCGGGAGCGCCTCGGCGATGGCGGCCGCGGCCGTGGTGGAGCTTGCTGGGGGCACGCCCACCCAGGCCTCCGCTGCCGTGTCGACGGCGGTGCAGGGCTCGCTCGGCCTCGTGTGCGACCCGGTGGCGGGCCTTGTCGAGGTGCCGTGCGTCAAGCGCAACGCCAACGGCCTGGCGGGCGCGCTCGTGGCGGCGTCGCTTGCGCTCGCGGGCATCGGCAACGTCATCCCCGCCGACGAGGCAATCGCCGCAATGCGCCGTGTGGGCATGTGCATGCCCGAGGCCCTGCGCGAGACGGCCGAGGGCGGCGTGGCCGTGACGCCGACGGCGCTCGAGGTGGCGCGGCGGGTGTTTGGGGACGACGCGGCCGCGTCCGCGGGCGCGGCGTGTGGCTCGGGCGGCTGCGGGGCCTGCGGCGGCTGCCGGTAGGCGGTGTTGTCTGCG
>UWSJ01000150.1 GCA_900549525.1 uncultured Coriobacteriaceae bacterium
AACTACCAGCGCCACCACACCGACATCCGCGCCACGGCCAAGGACCTCTTCGAGCGCGCCCGCGCCGTCGTGGGCGACGCCCCCATGCGCGTCTCCATCACGGGCTCGGGCGGTCTGTTGCTCGCCAAGTGGCTCGGCCTCGAGTTCGTCCAGGAGGTCATCGCCTCCAAGCGCGCCGTGGAGACCCTCATCCCCCAGACCGACGTGGCCATCGAGCTCGGCGGCGAGGACGCCAAGATCATCTACTTCGACAACGGCATCGAGCAGCGCATGAACGGCACGTGCGCCGGCGGCACGGGCGCCTTCATCGACCAGATGGCGAGCCTTTTGCACACCGACGCCGGCGGCCTCAACGAGCTCGCCAAGCAGGCCACCAACATCTACCCCATCGCGAGCCGTTGCGGCGTGTTCGCCAAGTCCGACGTCCAGCCGCTGCTCAACGAAGGTGCCGCCCCCGCCGACGTGGCCGCCTCGATCTTCCAGGCCGTCGCCAACCAGACGGTCTCAGGCCTCGCCTGCGGACATCCCATCCGTGGCTACGTCGCCTTCCTGGGCGGCCCGCTCCAGTACCTCTCCGAGCTGCGCCACCGCTTCTACGTCACCCTCAACCTCGACGAGGAGCATCGCATCGTCCCCACGTGCGCCCACCTGTTCGTGGCCACGGGCGCGGCGCTCGCCGGCGAGAGTGACAAGCAAGTCACCTTTGCCGAGGTCATTGACGCTCTCGCCAACCTGGGCGACATGCAGGGCAGCGAGGTGGCCCGCCTCGACCCGCTCTTTGCAAACGAGGCGGAACTCGACGAGTTCCACGAGCGGCACGGCAAGGAGGTCGTGCCCAAGGGCGACCTCGCGAGCTACCACGGACGCGTGTTCATCGGCCTTGACGCCGGCTCCACCACGATGAAGGCCGCCGTGGTGGGCGAGGACGGCGAGCTGCTCTACACCTGGTACGGCAACAACCGCGGCGACGTCCTCGGCACCGCCCGCAAGATCATGGACGACATCTACGACCACCTGCCCGAGGGCTGCACCATCGGCCACGTTACCACGACGGGCTACGGCGAGGCGCTGCTCATCGAGGCCCTGCGCGCCGACTCCGGCGAGATCGAGACGGTGGCGCACCTTCGCGGCGCCAAGGCCTTCGTGCCCGACGTCGAGTTCATCCTCGACATCGGCGGCCAGGACATGAAGTGCCTGCGCGTGCGCAACGGCGTCATCGAGCACATCATGCTCAACGAGGCGTGCTCCTCCGGCTGTGGCTCGTTCATCGAGAGCTTCGCCGACTCCATGGGCCTCACGGTGCAGGAGTTCGCGAAGGCCGCCGTCGAGGCGAAGGCCCCGGTCGACCTCGGCAGCCGCTGCACGGTCTTCATGAACAGCCGCGTCAAGCAGGCACAGAAGGAAGGCGCCACGGTGGGCGACATCGCGGCCGGCCTCTCCTACTCGGTCATCAAGAACGCCCTCTTCAAGGTCATCAAGATGCGCGACCCGGAGGAGATCGGCACGTACGCCGTCGTCCAGGGCGGCACCTTCATGAGCGACGCCACCCTGCGCGCCTTCGAGAAGCTCACCGGCCGCAACGCCATCCGCCCCGACATCGCCGGCTGCATGGGCTGCTACGGCGCGGCGCTCCTCGCCCGCGACCGCGCCGGAGTCGACGGCACCTCCACGCTGCTCTCCCGCGAGGAGATCGACAACCTCCAGGTCAAG
Source organism: uncultured Coriobacteriaceae bacterium (assembly GCA_900549525.1). Taxonomy (GTDB): domain Bacteria; phylum Actinomycetota; class Coriobacteriia; order Coriobacteriales; family Atopobiaceae; genus Parolsenella. The sequence continues at coordinate 1,711 of UWSJ01000150.1, forward strand.
CAGACCAAGGCGCACTGCGGGCGGTGCTCCAACAACTGCCTGCTCACCATCAACAGCTTTGGCAACGGCCGTCGCTTCGTCACGGGCAACCGCTGCGAGAAGGGCGCGGGCCACAAGAAGGCCAAGACGCTGGCGCCCAACCTCTTCGCCTACAAGAACAAGCTGCTCTTCGACCGTCCCGTGCTCGACGCGGACGAGGCGCCCCGCGGTACCGTGGGCATCCCGCGCGCGCTCAACATGTACGAGAACTACCCCTTCTGGCACGCGTTCTTCACAGACCTGGGCTTCTCGGTGGTGCTCTCGGACCAGTCGACCAAGAAGACCTACGAGGCCGGCATCGAGTCCATGCCGTCCGAGTCCGTGTGCTACCCGGCCAAGCTCAGCCACGGCCACATCATGAACCTGCTGGCCAAGGACCCGGACTTCATCTGGTACCCCTGCGTGCGCTGGGAGCGCCAGGAGGACGAGACGGCGGGCAACCACTACAACTGCCCGATCGTCATGAGCTACCCGCAGGCGCTCGGCCTCAACATCGACGAGCTCGCCAACCCGGCCGTCGAGTACATGGACTCCTTCATCCCGTACGACAACAAGAAGGAGCTCAAGCGCCGCCTCTACGAGCTTGTGAGTGAGCAGCGCGAGAAGGACGCCGCCGCCGGCAAGGGCCGCTTCCGTGGCAAGCACATCACGCGCGCCGAGATCGACCACGCCGTCAACGTGGCGTGGCAGGCCGACCTCGACTTCAAGGACGAGATGCACCGCAGGGGCGACGAGACGCTCGCGTGGATGGAGGAGCACGGCGCCCACGGCATCGTGCTCGCCGGCCGCCCCTACCACAACGACCCCGAGATCAACCACGCCATCCCCGAGCTCGTGAACAGCTTCGGCTTCGCGATCCTCACCGAGGACTCCGTGGCGCACAAGATGCAGCCCGAGCGGCCCATCCGCGTCGTCGACCAGTGGATGTACCACAGCCGTCTCTACCGTGCGGCGCGCTTCGTGGCCAGCAGGAACGACCTCGACCTCATCCAGCTCAACAGCTTTGGCTGCGGCCTGGACGCCCTCACCACCGACCAGGTGCAGGAGATCCTCGAGGC
>UWSJ01000151.1 GCA_900549525.1 uncultured Coriobacteriaceae bacterium
GCCTTCACCACGCGGGAGAGGCCGCAGACCTTCTCCATGGTGATGGGGTTGCGCTTGTGCGGCATGGCAGAGCTGCCCTTCTGGCCCTTCTTGAACGGCTCCTCGGCCTCGAGGGTGTCGGTCTTCTGGAGGTTGCGCACCTCGGTGGCGATGCGCTCGCAGGTGGCCGCCGTGGTGGCGAGGACGCCGGCAAGGTAGGCGTGGTGGTCGCGACTGATGACCTGCGTGGACAGCGGGTCGTGCACGAGGCCGAGGTGCTCGCAGACGTACTCCTCCACGAACGGGTCGATGGAGCTGTAGGTGCCCACCGCACCCGAGATGGCACCGAACGCCACGTTCTTGCGGGCATCGACGAGGCGGTCGAGGTCGCGGCGCAGCTCCCAGGCCCAGGAGCCGAACTTCATGCCGAAGGTCATCGGCTCGGCGTGAATGCCGTGCGTGCGGCCGACGCAGAGGGTGTTGCGCTCCTCGAAGGCACGACGCTTGCAGATGGCGCCGAGCTTGCGGGCGTCCTCGATGAGGAGGTCGGTGGCCTGGACGAGCTGGTAGCAGAGCGCCGTGTCACCGAGGTCGGAGGACGTCATGCCGTAGTGCACCCAGCGGCTCGGCTTGGGCTGCCCCTCCGGCACGTCCTTGTCGATATAGGAGCCCATGTTGGTGAGGAAGGCGATGACGTCGTGGTTGGTCACGGCCTCGATCTCGTCGACCTCGTCCTTCTCGAAGTGCGCGTGCTCGCGAATCCAGGCGGCGTCCTCCTTGGTGATGCCGCACGTACCCAGTTCGGCCTGGGCCTCGCAGGCCAGCACCTCGATCTCCTGCCAGACGGCGTACTTGTTCTCGAGCGAGAAGATATGGCCCATCTCGGGACGGGTATAGCGATCGATCATGCGGGCTCCTTAGCGGCGACGGCGTCTTTCGGACGGCGCGTGCTGGCTTCCCACCGGCTCCCACCAAATCCACCGGGCCTCCACCAAAAAGGGCCGGAAGCTTTGGCTCCCGACCCTGCGGTTTCGATGGTGCGCCGTCAGGGATTCGAACCCTGGACCTTGGGATTAAAAGTCCCCTGCTCTACCAACTAAGCTAACGGCGCGAGATGCCAGAGCGCGGATACGATTCTAGCGGATACGCGTCGTCAGTGAGGATGCCGCGCTCCGCGCTACTCCCACGTCCACTGGCCGTGCTCGAAGATGGGCGTCTCCTTGCCGTCGGCGCTGACACCCCAGACGTCGAGGTCGTCCGCCCCAATCATGAAGTCGACGTGCTTGGCACTCTCGTTCACGCCCGCCTCGAAGAGCGCCTCCTTCGTCATGTCGACGCCACCCTCGTAGCAGTCCGGGAACCCCATCCCAAGGGCCAGATGGCAGCTCGCATTCTCGTCGTAGAGGGTGTTGTAGAAGAGCAGGCCGCTCTGACGAATGGGCGTGTTCTTCGAGATGAGCGCGCACTCCCCGAGGTGTCGGGCCCCTTCGTCGGTCTCGAGAATGTGCCTGAGCACCTCCTCGCCCTGCTCGGCGTGGAACTCCACCACGCGACCACGCTCGAACCTCAGCCAAAAGTCCTTGATGACCGCCCCGTTATGGACGAGCGGCAACACGGAGTGCACCACGCCTTCGGCGCGTCGACGGTCGGGCGTGGTGAAGACCTCCTCGGTCGGCATGTTGGGGAAGAACGCGACGCCCGACTTGGTGCGCGCCGCACCGCCCTCCCAGACATGACAGTCGGTGAGCCCGATGACGAGGTCGGTACCGTTCTCGGACGTGTAGTGAAGCGCGTCGTAGTGCGCGTCGTTGAGCACGCGCTTGCTCTTGGCGAGCGTCGCGTCGTGCGTCTCCCACTCGCTCTCGGGGTCATCGACCACGCGGGCGGCGTCGAGAATCGCAGACCAGAGCCGGTACGTGGCCTCCTCGGTCGAGCAGTCCGAGAAGACCTTGCGGGCCCACGCCGCCACGGCGACGCCGCCGATGCTCCAGGCGTTCTCGCCAAAGTCGAGGCCCTGGCGATAGCGGGCACACTGGACGTGGGAGGCCTTGGCACGGGCGGCGGGCTTCGCCGGATCGATGCCCGTAAGCGCGTCGGGGTCGGCGCCATCAAGCCACAGGAAGCACGCTCCGGCTGCAGCGAGGGAGTTCATCTGCTCGGCCTTCCACGACGGCAAGGTCTCGAAGGCCTCGACCGGGCAGTTCTCGTACTCAAGGCGCGAAAGCGCGTCGTCGCCCCAGATGACCGTGACGTGCCCCGCACCCGCCCGATAGGCCTCGCGAACAACGGAGCGAACGAAGGAGGCAGTCTCGACCGGAGCGGACACGACCATCTCCTGACCGGGCTGAACCGCGACTCCCCGACGAACGAGCAACTCTGCGTACTGGTTCAGGCGGGGCTCAAGCTGCTTCATCGCGAGTGCGCACTCCTGTGCGCTCATGGGAATCTCGTCCATGGTGCTCCTTCGTTGGGTTTGGGCTGGGGCAGCACATGTTTGCGACCGCGCCCCTTTGCTCTTACCCGTCGTGGGAGGGATGAAATCGGGGTTGAAGACGCACACAAAAACCCCGGCCGCGAGAGGTTGGGTCTCGCAGAGCCCGGAGCTGGCAGCAGAATCGACGAGGGCGAGAGGGCGGGAGCGCTACCGCTTACAAGTCCGACGTGACGCGACCGAAGCGCACAAAAAAGTCCCGACTCGAAGGGAGCCGGGACTCGCATGCGCTGGAGCGGGCAACGGGATTCGAACCCGCGGATGACGGCTTGGGAAGCCGTTGCCTTACCACTTGGCGATGCCCGCATGT
>UWSJ01000152.1 GCA_900549525.1 uncultured Coriobacteriaceae bacterium
CTTAGATGGTGGAGATAAGGGGGTTCGAACCCCTGACCTCATGACTGCCAGTCATGCGCTCTCCCAACTGAGCTATATCCCCGAAGTGGTGGGCGATGCTGGATTCGAACCAGCGACCCCATCCGTGTGAAGGATGTGCTCTACCCCTGAGCCAATCGCCCACTTCTCGGCTGCCGTCGTGCGCAGCGAGGGAGATACTAGCATGAAGCCTCCACGCGTGTCTAGGTCTTTTTTTCGAAACCCTTGCGAAGCTTGCTTGCGTAGTAGATGCCCGCAGCGTAGAGCAGGCAGTCGGCAAGGGCGCAAAAGACCAGAAAACCGTCGGCCGTCCAGCCGAGGGCAAGCCAGACACCGTACACGACGAGCGTCCCCGCGCTGGCGACAAGGCCCACCAAAGACGCCTCCACGAGGCGAAGCAGCCCGGATCCACCGGCGAGCGCCCGCTTGCCAAGACGACCGACGAAGATGAGGTAGGCGCCCGCCACGATGGTGAGCGTCCCGAGCACCGTTACCGACACGCGTACCGGGGAAGGCGTGGCGACAGGAGCCGCAAAGAGCGTCGTGAGCCCCATCAGGAGCCTCAGGCACCCCCACGCGAGCATGATCGAGGCATAGCCGCTGCAGAGGCGGAAGAGCGGGCGCATATCCTCCTCGCACGACTCCTCGAGGCGCGGAACCTCTTCGGCCGCGTCCACGACGAAGCTCTTGCGCGGCGTGCTGAGGTCGTGCCCTTCGCTGCGCAGAAGGCGCTCAAGCTTCCTGAGCTCCAGGGCGAGCGCCCCCGTGAGCCCCGCCGACGCGATGCCCCACACGAGCGCGACAGGGGCGGTCTGCACGAAGGCGAGCACGGCGTTGACGAGCGCCAGGCCAAACATAACGCGGCCCAGGACGATGGCCCGTCCGAGCCGCTCCTTCCGCACGCGCGCGAGCAGCGCCGAGATGCCAAACGCCACACCCGCCACCGCAACGGCCACGGAGGCCACCCACAAGACGATGAGCAACACTCGAACGGGAAGCTCGGCCCCAAGAACCGTCACGGTGGGCGCCAGCTCGGCCGACACCTCGATGGCCCCCGCATACGCGAGCGTGGAGGAGGTGAGCAGGGCGAGCACCACGGCCGAGCCAAACACGTGAAGCACGAGATAGCAGACGGCCAGGGCCAGAAGCCCGCGTCCCTCATGAGTCTGTTCGTTGGTCGTCATGCCACTCCCCTGCTCGATGCTCACGCCATTCTACCCGCTCGTGCTGAGCAGGGCGTCAACGACGTCGTTGTCCTCCGGGTCGGGGGAGCCAAGCGGCAGGCCGCAGGCCTCGAAGAAGTGGCTGCCCGCGAACTGGCGGGCTCGGAAGGAATCGTGCTCGCCGTCGTCGAGGTAGCGCGCGCCGCTCCTACAGTCCGTGGTTCCACAAAAAAGGACGCCGCGCCTGCGCACGTAGTCGAGGTAGGTCTGGTCATCGCTCCAGAGCACCGAGCCCGCCATGCCCTCGAGCTCGTAGGCAACGGCGTAGTTGCGCCAGCTGCCACGCCTCAGGCGGACGTAGCGGTCAAGCACCGAGGCCATGCGCGTCACGCGCGCGAGGGTCTCCGGGGCGCTCATGATCGCGACGGCCCGGGCGCCGGGGACGCACCCGGCCTCGGTGGTCGCCGCGAGCATGTCGAGTGCGCGTTCGCGCTCGTCGCCGAGAAGCAGGACGGCCGGGACGGTGAGCTTCATCGACTCGTCGGGAAAGAGCTCGATGACCGAGTGCGCGTCGAGCGGGCCCAGGGGCATCGAGGAGCGGAAGAGCATGGAGTCGTGCGCGTGCTGGACGTGGCAGTCTATGGACTGGCGCGAGAACGCCTTGCGCATCGTGAGCGCGTGCGCGTTGGTCTCCCGCCGCCCCGGCCGCTCGAGCGCACGCGGCCCCATGTGGAACAGGTAGAGGTTGAAGAGAGCGAGTCCCGACGGAAAGAAGACGCTGCGGCGGCAGAACTCGGACACCTCGGCGCGGTGTCTCGTGGCCTTGCCGTAGAGCTCAACGAGGGCAGAGCCAACGGCCGGCCCCGACGTCGAGCCCTCGCGCACCTCCACGACCCCGTCAGCCACATAGGGCGGGAAGTCGCCCTCCTCGACGTGAATGACGAGCACGCCCTCGTCCGTGCTTCCCGGTTTGGTGACGAAGCGCATGTCGAAGCGTGGCGTGGGCGAGACGTGCCTGCGGCAAAGCTCCCCCACCGCCTGGCTGAAGTCGAAGTTCTCCCGCTTTATGGGGCAGATCGAGCCGTCGTCGGCGATGCCGATGACGAGCCATCCTCCCGCAGAGTTGGAGAACGACGCAATGATCTTGGGAATCTTGCGGCGGACCGTCTGCCCGAACGTCTGCTTGAACTCGAGCACGTAGCCCTCGTCGAGGCCGTCGAGCTGCGAGAGGTCGTCGAAGGTCACGTCAGGGAGGCGCCTCGGGTTTCCCTGGGGGTCTAAGAACGGGCTGTACGTCATGCCGCCTCCGAAAAAGAAGTCGGAAATATGCTTGACGGAATCTCACCGTTTGCTATAGTACCTCTCGCATCAACTACGGGGATATAGCTCAGTTGGGAGAGCGCATGACTGGCAGTCATGAGGTCAGGGGTTCGAACCCCCTTATCTCCACCACATGAGACGGGGCGGCGGCTTTGGTCGTCGCCCTTTTTCGTAGCATTTGGCCCGTGCCGCGCGGCGGGACGGGTTTCAAAGGGGCTTGTGGCGCAACGGTTAGCGCAGGGGACTCATAATCCCTGGGTTGCAGGTTCGAATCCTGC
>UWSJ01000153.1 GCA_900549525.1 uncultured Coriobacteriaceae bacterium
CATATGGACACGCAAACGCTCCTGAGCGTGCAAGCTGTCGGCGACGCCCGCACAGCTTGCACGCCACGGCACATTTGCCGCGTCAAACGCTCCCCAGCGTGCAAGCTGTCGCCGGCATTACCGACGCCAGCACCAGCACCACCGCAAACTAGAACGTCACGTTGCCGAACTCGCTGAGCCGCAGCTGCTCGTTATGCTCCTCGGCCCACTCGAGGCTCCACGGGCGCGTGAACAGCAGCAGCCGGTGGCCGCGCATGTCCTCCACCTTGCAGGTGTCACGCGTGAGGTCGAGCGACGCCAGGTCAAGCTCGTCGGAATCGTTCTCCACCCAGCGGATGATCTCGTACGGCAGCGGGCGGCGATCAACCTCGACCTTGTACTCGCTGCGAAGCCGCTGCTCGAGCACTTCAAACTGCAGTACGCCCACAACGCCCACGATGACGCTCTCCATACCAGACCCCACCTCGCGGAAGATCTGGATGGCGCCCTCCTGCGCAAGCTCCTCCATACCCTTCACGAACTGCTTGCGGCGCAGCGTGTCAACCTGCGTGATGCGCGCAAAGTGCTCGGGCGCGAAGGTGGGGATGCCGGCGTAGCGCACGTGCCGCTTGCCCGCGCACAGCGTGTCGCCGATGGAAAAGACGCCCGGATCGAAGAGACCCACGATGTCACCCGCCACGGCCTCGTCCACCGTGGCGCGATCGTCGGCCATCATCGAGGTGCCGCTGGCAAGCTTCACCTTGCGGCCGCCCTGCACGTGAAACGCGTCCATGCCGCGAACGAACCTCCCCGAGCAGATGCGCAGAAACGCCAGACGGTCGCGGTGGTTCTTGTCCATGTTGGCCTGAATCTTGAACACGAAACCGGAGAAGTCCGGGTCGGTGGCCTCCACCTCGTCGCCCGTCTCAGCATCCTTGTGAGAGGAGGGAGAAGGGGCTAGGCGCAGGAAGTCCTTGAGGAACGGCTCCACGCCAAAGTTGGTGAGCGCCGAGCCAAAGAACACCGGCGACAGCTTGCCCGTGAGCACCGCATCGAGATCGAACTCGTCCGCCGCACCGTCGAGCAGCTCGATGTCGTCACGAAGCGCGGCGTGGTTCTCCTCGCCGATAAGCTCGTCCATGGCGGGATCGCCCAGCTCGGCCTCAATCTCGGCGACCTTCTTGGCGGCGTTGGCGTGGCCATCGCCCTGAAACGCCAGCACGTGACGACTCGCGCGGTCGAAGACGCCCTTGAAGTTTCGCCCGGAGCCAATCGGCCAGTTCATCGGATATGTGCCGATGCCCAGGACGTTCTCGATCTCCTCCATGAGGTCAAAGGGGTCGCGCGCGTCGTGGTCGAGCTTGTTGACGAAGGTGAAGATGGGGATGTGGCGCAGGGTGCAGACCTTGAAGAGCTTCTTGGTCTGTGCCTCGACGCCCTTGGCACCGTCGATGACCATGACCGCGGCGTCGGCAGCCATGAGCGTGCGGTAGGTGTCCTCGGAAAAGTCCTGGTGGCCGGGGGTATCGAGGATGTTGACGCACTTGCCGTCGTACTCGAACTGCAGCACCGACGACGTGACGGAGATACCGCGCTGCTTCTCGATATCCATCCAGTCCGAGACGGCGTGCTTGGAGCTGCTCTTGCCCTTGACCGAACCGGCCGTCTGGATGGTGCCACTGTAGAGCAGCAGCTTCTCGGTGAGCGTGGTCTTGCCGGCGTCAGGGTGAGAGATGATGGCAAACGTACGTCGACGGCGGATTTCCTCGGGCAGGGGGAGCATGGGCGGGCCTTTCTTGTGAGCGTCGCCGTTCTCGTGACAGATGCGGCGCGTTGCAGTCAAACTCTATAAGGATACTCGCGAACGATGCCCGTTGATCGAAACCCGTGGGAGAGCGCATGAACATCCAGATATTCGGCACCAAGAAGAGCTTCGACACCAAGAAGGCTCAGCGTTGGTTCAAGGAGCGCCGCATCAAGTTCCAGTTCATCGACCTGCGCGAGAAGGAGATGAGCAAAGGCGAGCTCCGCAGTGTGGTGCAGGCGGCGGGCGGCATCGATGCCCTCGTGAACCCCAAGGCCAAGGATGAGGAGACCGTGACGCTCATCCAGCATCTTGCCGAGAGCCAGCGCTTCGACAAGCTGCTCGAAAACCAGCAAGTGCTCGTCGAGCCCGTCGTCCGCAACGGTCGCGCTGCCACCGTGGGGTACAAGCCCGAGGTGTGGGAGACGTGGGAGTAACCCGCGCGAAAACGACAAACGGACGGAGGACACGATGCGCGCCATCACGACGTTTCAGGTGGTCGATTGCAACAAGGAGCTGGAAGCAGACGCGCCGGGTTGGCGCGTGCGCCTGCATGACGCCTGCGGGAGACAGACGCTGTCACTCGAGCCAGCCAGCAGCGGCGACGCGACCGCAACAAACGGCGACGCTGCGCGCACGGCCGTTCTCAACTTCTTCGCAAGCGCAGGCGTGCCGGTAGAGTTTGCCGAAGACGGAACCACGTTCTGGGCGGCGGGGTAGCGCCCAACGGCGGGCAGGCACACATCCGCAGACTAGCGCCTCACAACGCCCCGTCCCAGCCGGGAAGCGCTACTTCACCGCAGCCTTTGCCGCGTCCTCGGTAATACCCGCCGCCTCGAGCGACTTCCGGAGATACTCGTCGGCCCGGCGCTTATCGCCCTTGTTCTCGTACTGCA
>UWSJ01000154.1 GCA_900549525.1 uncultured Coriobacteriaceae bacterium
ACGGCGTGGCCACCAAGGAGCAGCGCGACGCCGTGAAGGAGGCCTGCAAGGGCACACGCTTCACCACGGCCTTCGGCAAGACCCTCCAGCGACTCCTCAGCTGCGGCGTGGGCGTGCACCACGCCGGCATGCTGCCGCGCTACCGTCTGCTCGTCGAGAAGCTCGCCCAGCAGGGGCTGCTGCCCGTCATCTGTGGCACCGACACGCTTGGCGTGGGCATCAACGTGCCCATCCACACCGTGCTGCTCACGGCGCTCACCAAGTATGACGGCCACCGCCAGCGCCGCCTGCGTTCTCGAGAGTTCCACCAGATTGCGGGCCGCGCCGGCAGGAGCGGCTTCGACACCGAGGGGCTCGTCATCGCCGAGGCGCCCGAGCAGGACATCGAGTACGCGAAGGCCCTGCTCAAGGCTGGCGGGGACGTCAAGAAGCAGCGCAAGGTCAAGAAGAAGCGGCCGCCCGAGGGCTTCGTCAACTGGAACAAGGAAACGTTCGAGCGGCTCGTCTCGGCACCGCCGGAGACGCTCACGCCGCGCTTGCGCGTCACCAACTCCATGGTGCTCGCGGAATGCGAGCAGGGTGGCGACGCGCGCGGGCGCATCATGCGGCTCATCGCCGACTCGCTGCAGACGCCCGTCGAGAAGACGCAGCTCGTAGCCCGTGCTGACGAGATTCTCTCCACCCTCATCGACGCCGGCGTCATCGTGCGCGAGGAGCTGGCAGACGCCGTGGACGCCCTCACGCCCGAGCTTGCGGAGGCGCTCCCGGCTGCTGCGGACTCCCCGCTCGCGACCGCGGCCGTCTATCGCCTCACGGTCGACCTGCCCGAGGACTTCGCCCTCGACCAGCCGCTCTCGCCCTTCCTGCTGGCAGCCCTGGAGCTGCTCGACCCTGAGAGCGACACCTACGACCTTGACCTCATCTCGATGGTGGAGGCCACGCTCGAGGATCCCTATCAGGTGCTCCGCGCTCAGGAGCGTGACGCCAAGGGCCGGGCGCTCGCCGAGATGAAGGCACAGGGCATCGACTACGACGAGCGCATGGACAAGCTTGCCGAGGTCACCTATCCCAAGCCGCTCGAGAACGAGCTCAACGTCGCCTTCGCCACCTACTGCGAGAAGGTTCCCTGGGCACGCGACTATTGTCTACGCCCCAAGTCCATCCTGCGCGACATGCTCGAGACGGCGGCGGACTTCAAGACCTACGTACAGCACTACAAGCTCAGCCGCTCGGAGGGAACGCTGCTGCGTTATCTCTCCGACGCCTGGCGTGTGCTCGACCGTACCATTCCCACCGAGAAACGCACCGAGAGCCTGGACGACGTGGTGGCGTGGCTGGGATTCATCGTCCGTACCACCGACTCCAGCCTCGTGGACGCCTGGGAGGCAGCTGGCGAGCTGCCCGACGCCCTGCCGCCCGAGATCGCAGACGCCGTCGTCAAGGACCGGCACGGCCTCACGGTGCTCGTGCGCAATGCCCTCTGGCTGCGCGTGCGGCTGTTCGCGCGCGAGGAGATTCCCACGCTGGGAGACCTCGACCAGCCCTGGGGCATGGGCGAGCGGCGCTGGCGAGCCGTGCTGGAGGAGTTCCACGCCGCCCACGACGAGCTGCTGCTCGATGCAGACGCCCGAAGCGCGGCGTACTTCCTCATCGACGACAAGGACGAGAAGAGCCAGCACGTGTGGCACGTCACGCAGATCATCCACGACGCGGACGACGACAACGACTTCCAGATCCAGGCCGACCTTGACCTCGATGCCACGCAGGAGCAGGGCGAGCCGGTGTTCAAGCACTATCGCGCCGGCGCCATCGAGGACCTGATGGAGGAGTCGTAGGGTCGCGGGTGGCAGCGCACAGAGCAGGTGCCGCCACCCGCTACACTCTCCAGAGACCACCGCACAGAACGGAGCCCCTCATGGCCAACGGCCTCAACTACAACCTCGTCAAGTTCTCCTATGCCGCAGGCACCGCCGCCCAGCTCCCCAAGCCGGGGCGTCCGGAGGTTGCGTTCGTGGGTAGGTCAAACGTGGGCAAGTCCTCGATCATGAACAAGCTCTTCAACCGCAAGAGCCTCGTGAAGGTCTCGTCCAAGCCGGGCAAGACCACGACCATCAACTTCTTTGAGTGCGGCCCTGTTGACTTCGTCGACCTGCCCGGCTATGGCTTCGCGCGCGTCTCGGGCGCCGAGCAGGAGCGCTGGAGCAAGCTCATGGGCGGCTACTTCGAGCAGAGGGAACGCAACCTGCGCCTCGTCGTGTCGCTCGTCGACATCCGCCACGACCTGCAGAGGCTCGACGAGGAAATGATCAACTACCTGCTCACGCTCGAGCGGCCCTTTGCCGTGGCCTTCACCAAGTCCGACAAGCTCAGCAAGACGCGTGCCACCGCGCAAGCAGCCGCGCTCGCCCGCGCCCTCACGCTGCCGAGCGACGTACCCACCGTCATCACCTCGGCCACAGCGGGCACCGGCATCCCCGAGCTCAGGCAGATCATCGAGCGCACCGCGCTGCGCTAACGCATAAGGGGCGTGACGCCGCGGCCAACGGCGTCACGACCCCTCGCCCCACGCGGAGCCGGACTACAGCTCCTCGCCGTTGCTTGCGATCACGCGGCGATACCAGTCGAAGCCGTCCTTGCGCCCGC
>UWSJ01000155.1 GCA_900549525.1 uncultured Coriobacteriaceae bacterium
AACCCCATGGTCGGTGCCACCGTGGCCTGTGCCGTCGCCGTGGACGCTGCGCTCAACAAGTAGGCGTCTCGGCCATAGTGCTTCGCTCTACGAGCCGCCACCCCTCGGGGTGGCGGCTTTCTTTGTGCCGCGGCGGAGCCGCGGGCCTGTGCCGGGATTCTGCGGGCGCGCCGCCGATCTTATCCTGGTGGCGACACGGCCCGGACGCTGCCGTGCACGACTCGAACGCTGCTGGACACGGCCCGGGCATTGCCGAACACGGCCCGGACGCTGCCATGCACAGCTCGAACGCTGCTGGACACGGCCCGGACGTCGCCGCGAAACCTCCCGGGGTACTCCCGAGGCCACATCGCGCCAATCGCGGCCAATCTACCGGAAGGTCAGGAATTATCGTCTTCGCACTTTTGAGTTGTGAACGAATTTTTGCCCGCGAGAAGCGGGTTCGCCTTGCAAACGCCAGGATACGTACTTGAGGGGCCTTGAATCTTGGCGGAAAAACCGTTCACAACTCAAAAGTGCGAAGACGTCACCTTGCGATTCTCACGTAGATCGCGTGCGCGGTGCCATCCCGCGCGGTCGCTTTTTTCGTTGACGGGACATATGGGCTCACGCCCACGCGCCCGCGTCGCGGTATCCTCGATTCCAGTAGACGAGAGGGGAGACGCGTGGCCTTCGCACACCTGCACAACCACACGGACTACTCCATGCTCGACGGCGCCACCCGCGTCGCCGACATGGTGAAGCGCGCCGTGGACCAGAAGATGCCCGCCGTGGCCATCACCGACCACGGCTACATGTACGGCGTGCCCGACCTTGACCTTGCCGCGGCCAAGTACAATCACGCCCAGGCAGACTGGCAGCAGTGGTTCCACGACAAGGACAACTATGCCAAGGGCCGCGAGATCCACGAGCCCGACGCCGACTCCGAGCCCGAGGCCCACGCCCAGTGGGAGCGAGACGTCGCCTGCCACGACGCCGGCGGCGACATCGACACGGTGAAGCCTGCCCCGCTCATCAAGCCCATCTTTGGCTGCGAGGCCTACTTCACGCCGGACAACACGCTCGCGCGCGACAAGAAGCCCGAGCTCTACCACATGATCCTGCTCGCCAAGAACCAGACGGGCTACGTCAACCTCATGCAGATGATGAGCGACGCGGCGGTGCGCGGCTTCTACTACAAGCCCCGCACCACGCTCGACATGCTCCGCGAGCACTCGGAGGGCGTCATCTGCACCTCGGCGTGCGTGTCGGGCATCATCCCGCGCCACATCCTGAACGGGCAGCCCGACGAGGCCCTCAAGTGGGCGCGCACGTTCAAGGAGCTCTTTGCTCCCGGTGACTTCTACATCGAGATCCAGGACCACGGCCTCACCTTCGAGAACGGCATGACCGACCGCCAGCTCGACGAGCAGCTGGTGGACCTCGCCCACTCGCTTGACCTCAAGGTGGTCGCCACCAACGACTTCCACTACCTTACGCGAGATGACGCCCCCACGCAGGATCTGCTCATGTGCATTGGCATGAACGCCAAGGTCGACGACGACAACCGCATGCGCATGGAGGGCTCGGAGTTCTACATGAAGACCGAGGCCGAGATGCGCGAGCTGTTCTCCTGGTGCCCGGAGGCCTGCGACAACACCCTCGAGATCGCCGACAAGTGCAACGTGGAGCTCGACTGGGACTCGATGATCCTCCCGAAGTTCCCGCTGCTCGACCAGGGCGAGACGCACGAGAGCCAGTTCAGGCGCGAGTGCGAGGAGGGCCTGGCCAAGCGCTACGGCGACGACTGGGCCACCCAGACCATCGGCGGCGTGAACGTCAAGGAGCGCTTCGAGTACGAGTACAAGATCATCTGCGACAAGGGCTTCGCGGCCTACTTTCTGATCGTGCAGGAGTACGTGCGCTGGGCCAAGCAGAACGGCATCGGCGTGGGGCCGGGCCGAGGCTCCGCGGCGGGCGCCCTCGTCGCCTACGCCATGGACATCACCACCTTCGACCCGCTGTCCAACGGCCTCATGTTCGAGAGGTTCCTCTCTCCGCAGCGCACCGAGATGCCCGATATCGACATGGACTTCGACGACGAGCGTCGCCTCGAGGTCGTGGAGCACGTGCGCCAGCTCTACGGCCCCGAGAAGGTCACGCACGTCATCACCTACTCCACCATCAAGGCCAAGCAGGCCATCAACGACGCCGCGCGCGTGCTGGACTACCCGGTCTACATGGGCCAGCGCCTCTCCAAGATGATCAGCGCCGCGCCCAACGCCACGCTCAAGTCCACCATGGAGAAGGTCTCCGGCAAGGAGGACCAGTTCTCGCAGGACTTCGTGGACGCCTACCACAACGACCCGGACGCCCGCCGCATCATCGACAGCGCCTTGGCGCTCGAGGGCCTCATCCGCGGCGAGGGCGTGCACGCCTGCGCCGTGCTCATCTGCCGCGACCCCGTGAACGAGCACGTTCCCACCAAGCTCGACACCAAGGGTGGCGTCGAGATCACCCAGTACGAGGGCCACACCGTGGCCGACATGGGCCTGCTCAAGATGGACTTCCTGG
>UWSJ01000156.1 GCA_900549525.1 uncultured Coriobacteriaceae bacterium
CGCAGGCCATCCTCGTGGCCGAGGCGGCGTTCAAGGCGGCCGAGGTCATCGGCTATCCCGAGTGCCGCATCAACCTTGCGCAGGCGGCCACGTACCTGGCGCTTGCCCCCAAGTCCAACGCGGCGGAGGCCTCCATCGACGCGGCCCTCGCCGAGGTGCGCCACGGCCCGCGCCGGGAGGTTCCCAGCAACCTGCGCGACCGCCATCGTCCTGGCTCAGACTCCTACGGGCCCTACCTCTACCCGCACGACTATCCGGCCGGCTGGGTTGAGCAGCGCTACCTGCCCGAGGGGCTCGCGCGCGGCGCGTTCTGGCATCCAAGCCCCCGTGGCTGGGAGGCCTGGCGCGTGGAGACGGTGGGCCGCGAGCGCGCCGGTGCCGAGCCGACGCCCCTGGACGGCGCGGACGGGTAGAATGCTGAGCACGAACGCTTCGAAATCTTGAAGGCCCGCTTGAACAACCTCGGAAAGGAAGCCCGATGGAGCCTCTGACGATTGCCCTCGTCGTTCTCGTGATAGTCGGCGTCTGGGCCGTGGTCGAGCTCGCGCTCGTCCTGCGCCGCACGCGCAGGAGCGTCGAGACCCTCACCGACGCCGTGAGCGACACCATCGGCGAGGTGCGCCCCGTCATCGCCAAGCTCGATGGCGCGGTGGACGAGCTGGCCCCGGCCTCGCGCGAGGTCGAGCCGATGCTCAAGAAGGCCTCCACCACGATTGACCTCGTGAACGTCGACCTTGTCCGCCTGGAGGGGATTCTCTCCGACGTCAACGCCGTGACCGACACGGGCGCACGCGTGAGCGGGGCGGTCACCGGCGCTGCCGAGTCGGTCGCCTCGGGCGTGGCGAGCGCCGTGGGGAAGGTCGCCGACAAGGTGACGGGCCCCAAGCGCCGGCAGCAGAAGCTTGCCGGCCAGGAGATGCCCCACCTCGAGGCGCCGCAGGGCGGCGGCGAGGCGCCTGCGAGCGAGGCCCCCGCGCCGCGCGTCGAGCACGTGACGGGTGACTCGGGCTACTTCACCTATCCCGCCGCCGATGGCGCTGCGGCGGATGATGCCGCGGCGGATGACGCCGCCACGGGCGCCGCCGGTGATTCGAAGAGCCAGGACAGCGACAAGGCGGGTGCCTCGGATGAGGCGTCCGGCGCCGACGCGCGCTAGGGAGGACACACGATGCAGGATGCCAAGCCGGTACGTCTGAGCGTTCCCGCCGAGCCCGCGTACGCGCGGTCGGTGAGGATGCTCGCCGCCAACCTTGCCGTGCTCGCGGGCATGTCCGTCGAGGACGTCGAGGACGTGCGCATGGCGGCCGAGGAGGGCTTCGTCTGGAGCTGCGCCACAAAGCCCGAGACCTGCGACGTCACGCTGTACGCGGCGGACGGCCTCGTCTCGATCGAGTTCTCCCTTGGCGCTGCCGAGCTTGACGAGGACGACCAGGCCAGCGCCTATGCGGGTCTCATACTCGCCGCCGTCTGCGACGACTTCGACTGCGACCGAGCCGCCGGCGTGCTGCGCCTGCGCAAGGGGACTGATGCGCCCGATGCCTAGCGACCTTCGGCAGGACGTCGCGGCAGACGTCCCTTCGGCCCGCGAGCGTGAAGCCGCCTCCGAGGCCCGCGCCGCTGCCCGTCGTGCCGCGCAGCGCTCCCATCGCGAGCTTCCCGGCACGCCCAAGGGCCGTCTTGCCTGGGACAAGGTCCGCACCAAGGAGCTCTTCCGGCTCTACAAGCAGGAGGGTGACGAGTCGGCTCGCGACGAGCTGATCATGAGCCACCTCAACCTCGTGCGCTTCCTCGCGAGCAAGTTCAAGAACCGCGGCGAGCCGCTCGACGACCTCGTGCAGGTGGGCACCATCGGCCTCATCAAGGCGATCGACCGCTTCGACCCGGAACGCGGCCTCGAGTTCACCACGTACGCCACGCCCACCATCCTGGGCGAGATCAAGCGTCACTTCCGCGACAAGGGCTGGAGCGTGCGCGTCCCCAGGCGCCTCCAGGAGCTCTCGGCCAAGGTAAACCAGGCGACCGACGACCTCACGAAGGAGCTGCAGCGCTCGCCCTCCACGGAGGAGGTCGCGGCTCGTCTGGGCGTCTCGGTCGACGAAGTGCTCGAGGCCATGGAGTCGTCGAGCGCCTACAGCTCCGTTCCGCTCGAGGCGGGCGGTACGGACGAGGGCGACGCGCCGGCGGTCATCGACCACTACGCCATGGTGGACGAGGACCTTGCGGCCTCGGACGACCGCATGGTGGTGGCCGACGCCATCCGCGACTTCTCACCGCGCGAGCGCGAGGTGCTTCGCATGCGCTTCAAGGACGGCCTCACGCAGGTCGAGATCGCCAAGAAGCTCGGCGTGTCGCAGGTACAGGTCTCGCGCCTGCTGCGCCGCACGCTCAAGAAGGTGCAGGACAAGCTCGACCCCGAGGGGCTCATGTCATGAGCGGGCAGGCCGGCAGGCACGACTACGAGCGTGCTCGTCGGCGCCATCGTGGGCCGCATCCCCGGCTACCTGGGGCAGCTCCAGCCCATGGTGGAGGGGCTCGTTGACTCCT
>UWSJ01000157.1 GCA_900549525.1 uncultured Coriobacteriaceae bacterium
TTGCCCTGAGCGTCGGTGACCTCGTGCGCCACGGCAAGCGTGCCGTCGTGGTTGTCGGTCACCGTAACCGTGACGGTGTAGGTGGCGTCCTGGTTGTGCTGCTTCAGCTGGATGCTGCCCGGCTCAAGGCTCACGTTGGACGGGAGGACGTCCCAAGCGCTGAGCGTGTCGGAACTGCTCTTGAGATCCTTCCTGGCCTGGTTCACGTCAATCGTGTACGCGAGGAGGTTCGAGGAGCCCGTAACGAGCTGTCCGGACTTGGTGAGCGCGGCGGCCCGGCCAACGACGGAGGCCCTGTAGCTGCCCTCGTCAGTCGTGGGCTGGTTGTATTCGCAAATAGCCACGTCGGCCGTGCTGGTGAACACCGTACCCGCAGCCTTTGGGTCGGTCGCCCGCGTGCGGTAGTTGATGTCGATGAAGCTTTCACCCACGCCGTTTAGCTTGAGCTGAAAGCCATCTATCTTGCCATTAGACCATGAGTAGTTGGAATCGTTTGACTTTGTTATCACGTTGTTGGTGCCATTCGGCTGACCCATAACGGCGCGGAAATAGGTGTAGTCGTCGCCCTTCACGAGCTGCTGCGTTTTCGTGTCGAACGTTTCGTCGATATTCAGATACTCCGTATTGCCAAACGTGTGCTTGCCCCTGGCGGCATCCTCGCCGTAGTTGATGCGAATGTGCCAGTCGATGGCCCACGTCTGAAGGTCGCTGTCCCACGTGACCGCGCCGGTCTTCCGAACCGGCAGCGTGGCAGGCTGGAGCTTATCGATGAAGCGGTAGCCCGACATGTCGCACGGGATGCCGGTGTTGAGCTTCGCCGTCCAGCGCAGAGAGCCGTCTACCGAGTTGGCCGACTTCTTAATCGTGTCACTCGCGGGGACGCTGAGCCCGGTGCCGCCCTACGCCGAAGCGCTATTCCCGTCCTTGACTATGACCGTGTTGTTGAGCGGCCCCAGCTGCTTGGGAGGATTCCCGCGTTATAGGTGAAGGACTGTGGGCGGCAACGGCATCGGAGGCCCCGGCCGTCACGCCCACACGGATCGTGCTGAACTGCAAGCGGCGCGCCCACGGTTCGTCTCGCGCCTATTAAGGGACCGTTCAGATAGCGCTCCCTTAATGACTCGCTGGCGGGCATAATCCGGGAATGACGCGGTAACGGCTTCGTAATGTAATTAAGGGACTTTTACAACTGCATATGACCCCACACGCTTACGTACGAGAGTGTGCACGCACTGACGTCCGCGCAAGGGAAATATAAGGGACAGGTTTCTCGATGCAAACAAAAAGCCCCGGGCAGAAACCCGAGGCTCTCAAATTCATGGTGCGGGCGAAAGGACTTGAACCTTCATGGGGTTGCCCCCATACGGACCTGAACCGTACGCGTCTGCCAATTCCGCCACGCCCGCAGATGCGGGGTTCATGGTAACCCAGCCGCTCAACCCACGCAAGAAAAACTTTGCGGCATGAGCAATCAGTCAACGACCACTTCTCATCGTATCTAGTAAAATTACTAGATACGATGAGAATTCGGAAGGAGCACTATGTTCGAAAGGGCAGAGGTCTCCACGCTCGCCGAGAGGATGCAGGGTGACGGCACGTGGACGATGCAGTTCGTAGTGGGCCCGCGCCAGACCGGAAAGAGCACCATGGTCGCGCAGGCACTGGCGCGCTCCGGCGCCGTCGCCCATTCAGTCAGCTCGGACGAGGCGCAAAACCCCAGCGTTGACTGGATAGAACGCGAGTGGGCCGTCGCCCGGGCGCTTACGGAGGACAGGTCGCGCGGGGTGATTCTCTGCCTCGACGAGATTCAGAACGTCCCCGGGTGGGAACGCTGTGTCAAGGCCTTGTACGACCGGGACAGGCGGGAGGGGACTCCCGTACGGGCCGTCCTCAGCGGGTCGTCCTCGCTCCTGCTCCACAGAGGGATGGAGGACTCGCTGATGGGTCGCTTCGAAATCATCCCTTGCACCCACTGGACCTACCGGGAGTGCCGCGAGGCCTTCGGGTTCACGCTCGAGGACTTCCTCTACTTCGGCGGGTACCCCGGAGCCGCCCCTTTCGCGTCGGACGAACGACGCTGGCGCTCCTACGTACGAGATGCCATCATCGAGCCCACAATCTCCAAGGACGTGCTCGAGATGACCGAGGTCCGCAAACCGGCCCTCATGAGGGCGCTCTTCGGCCTCGGCTGCGCTCACTCCGGTCAGGAGCTCTCCTATAACAAGATGCTCGGGCAACTGCAGGACAACGGCAATACCGTGACGATAGCCCACTACCTCGATCTGTTGGGGAAGGCGGGAATGATCTCGGCGATTCCCAAGTTCTCAAACAAGGAGCTGAAGAAGCGCCGGAGCAGCCCCAGGCTCATGGTCCATGACACTTCGCTCATGACGGCTCGCTCGGACAGGGGGAGGGAGGCGCTTCTTGGAGACAGTGAGGCGAGGGGGCACCTCGTAGAGTCGGCCGTCGGCGCCTACCTGCTGGGTAAATCGTTCCGCGAGGGCTTCGAGGTCATGTGGTGGCGCGAGGGT
>UWSJ01000158.1 GCA_900549525.1 uncultured Coriobacteriaceae bacterium
ACTCCGAGCCCTCCATGCGCATGCGGTTGTCGTCGTCGACCTTGGCGTTCATGCCGATGCACATCATGAGGTCCTGCACCGGGGCGTCGTCGCGCGTGAGGTAGTGGAAGTCGTTGGTGCAGATGACCTTGAGGTCGAGCGAGCGCGCCAGCTCCACGAGCTGCTCGTCGAGCTGGCGGTCGGTCATTCCGCTCTCGAAGGTGAGGCCGTGGTCCTGAATCTCGATGTAGAAGTCGTCCTTGCCGAAGACCTCGGCGAAGGTGCGCGCCCACTTGAGGGCCTCGTCGGGCTGCCCGTTCAGGATGTGGCGCGGCACGATGCCCGAGACGCAGGCCGAGGTGCAGATGACGCCCTCGTGGTGCTCCTTGAGCATCTGCAGCGTGGTGCGGGGCTTGTAGTAGAAGCCGCGCACGGCCGCGTCGCTCATCATCTGCATGAGGTTGACGTAGCCCGTCTCGTTCTTGGCGAGCAGGATCATGTGGTAGAGGGCCGGCTTCTTGCCGCGGGCGAGCGTGTCGTCGGGCGTGAAGTAGGCCTCGCAGCCAAAGATGGGCTTGATGAGCGGCGTGGGCTTGCAGGTGGCAAGCTCGGTGTCGCCCGCCTCGTAGGCCGCGACGTCGCGCTCCCACTGGGCGTAGGCCTCGGGCTCCTCGTCCTTGTCTGGCACGTGGATCTCGCGGCCCTTGGCGTAGTTGTCCTTGTCGTGGAACCACTGCTGCCAGTCGGCCTGCTTGTGGTTGTAGCCCGCGCAGGCAAGGTCGAGGTCGGGCACGCCGTACATGTAGCCGTGGTCGGTGATGGCCACGGCCGGCATCTTCTCGTCCACCGCGCGCTTCACCATGTCGGCGACGCGAGTGGCACCGTCGAGCATGGAGTAGTCCGTGTGGTTGTGCAGGTGTACGAAGGCCATGGGGCTCCTTTGCCTGGCGAGCGGCTCCGCGCGCGGCTTGGCCACGCCCGAAGAGACGCCGCCCCGTCGCTTCTCGCACACGAGGATACCGCCGGCTGCGGACACTTCACGTCCCGTCCACACCGTGTTCGGGGTCGGGTTGCGCGGGCGGCTCGGCGGGGCGCGAGACGACGTGACGCGAGGCGGCGTCAGACGAGCCCTGCCGACTTGAGCAGCCAGAGCCACACGGTGAGGGTGAACGCCGACAGCAGCGTGGAAAGCATCACGACGCTCGAGGTGAGCGTACCCTCGTGGCCCATGCCACGCGCCATCACGAACGCCGAGAGCGTGGTGGCCGAGCCCATCATCACGAGCACGGCCACGAGCTGCTGGTCGCGCATGCCGAGGGCAACAGCCGCGGGCACCGTGAGCGCCACGAGCCCCACGAGCTTGACGAACGTGGCGAGAAACGCCGGCCCGCGCACGGCGAGCGCCTTCTTGGCGTCAAACAGCACACCCATCGCGATGAACCCCACCGGCGTGGCAGCGGCGGCGATGGACGAGACGGTCTTGCCGATCATGGTGGGCATGGGAATCTTGAGCACCGCCCACACGAGCCCGACCACGATGCCGAGGATGATCGGGTTGGTCGCCACGTCACGCATGGTACCGGCGACGCTTCCGAGCCCAAGCGCGTGGCGGTCGGGTCGCATGAGGACAAGCACGAGCACCGCCGCCACGTTGTAGAGCGGCACGGCACCAATGACCATGAGCGGGGCGATGCCCGCAGACCCGTAGATGTTCTGCATCACGCCGATGGCGAGCAGGCTCGCGCTCGAGCGATACGACGCCTGCACAAACTCGCCCTGGTAGCGTTTCGTGCGAAAGAGCAGGGACAGTGCGTAGGACACACCAATGCCCGCGAGGGTCGCCGCGAAGCAAAAGCCGATGAAGCCCGCGTCCCACATGCGAGAGAGGTCGGCCGTGGCGAGGTCGTTGAAGAGCAGCACCGGGATGCCCACGGCGAAGACGAACTTGTTCATGCCGCCGGCCGTGGCCTCGTTCACCACGCCCGCCCAGCGAAGCACCATGCCCACCACCATGAGAAAAAACAGCGGCATCATGGCGTTGAGGCTGAAAACCAGGTTGTCCATGCGAGCCACCCCCAAGCGCGACATGGTGGCACAGGTGCGCGCCCGTGTCGAGACGGACGTCGCCGGGGTGGTGGGGCGGCCGCCGACCCCCCGCACTCCGCCTTACGCAAACTGGCTGCGATAGAGCTCGGCGTAGGCACCGCCCGCGACCACGAGCTCGTCGTGTGCGCCCTGCTCCACGATGGTGCCCGCCTCCATCACGAGGATGAGGTCGGCGTCCACGATGGTGGAAAGCCGGTGCGCGCTCACGAAGCTCGTGCGCCCCGCCATGAGCGCCTCCATGGCCCGCACGACGGCCTGCTCGGTGCGCGTGTCCACGCTCGAGGTGGCCTCGTCGAGAATGAGGATGGCGGGGTCGGCGAGCATGGCGCGGGCGATGGTGAGCAGCTGCCGCTGGCCCTGGCTCACGCTCTCGGCGTCGTTCTCGAGCAC
>UWSJ01000159.1 GCA_900549525.1 uncultured Coriobacteriaceae bacterium
GCGCGAGCTGTAGCGGGACGGGGGCCATCGGGCGCGGCGTCCGCTCCCCCGCGCTCGCCGCCCGCCTGCGCCTACGATAGGATAAAGACGAACGTCAACGGCCGGTCGCCTGCGGGCGGCCGGTCCGCTTTCTGAGGGAGGACGCATGGGCGAACGGCACGAGCGGAGTCGCGGCAGGCGGCGAGGGCAACGCAGCGAACGTGACCGGCAGCCGCGCAAGCCCCAGCAGCTCGACGAGGTCTGCGGCCTGCCCCTCCACCTCGTCGAGAGCGTCCGCGCGACTTTCGGTGACGAGGGGCTCGAGCGCGTGACTGCCGGCTGGGAGGCCGCCCGGACGCGTCCGGTAACCCTGCGTGCCAACACCCTGCGCGCCTCGCTGGCCGATGTCACCGCGGAGCTCGATGCGGCGGGCATCGGCTGGACGCCCGTCCCGTGGTATCCCGACGCCGTCGTGCTCGCAAACGACGTGCGCGAGCGTGACGTGTGGGAGACGGAGGCCTACCGCACGGGCTCGCTCTACCTGCAGAGCCTCTCCTCCATGCTGCCGCCCCTCGTCCTCGGCCCCCTGCCCGGCGCCGACGTCCTCGACATGTGCGCCGCCCCTGGCGGCAAGACGAGCCAGATGGCAGCGCTCGGGACGGGCGAGGCGGGCGAGCGGGCCGCGCACATAACCGACTGCGAGTTCTCTCGTCCCCGCGCCGACAAGCTTGAGCACAATCTCGCCAAGCTGGGGGCCACGAACGTCCACGTCATGCGGACGGACGCGCGGCAGCTCGACCCGCTGTTCCGCTTCGACCAGATTCTCGTCGATGCGCCGTGCACGGGCTCGGGCACCGTGCACACGCATGACGACCACGCCGCCCGCGGCCTCACGCCCGAGCTGGCGGCACGCGTGGAGCGCTCGCAGCGCGCCCTGCTCGACCGGGCGCTCGAGGTGCTGAAGCCGGGAGGCTCACTCGTGTACTCCACCTGCTCGATTCTCCCGCGCGAGAACGAAGGCGTGGTGGAGTGGGCGCTCGCCCGTCACGCCGACTGCGAGCTGGCGAAGGTCTCGTGCCCGTGGGAGGGAGCCGCAAACCAGGGGCTTGTGCCCGAACTGCTCCCCTGCCGACTGCCCGGAGCGCTCGTCATATGCCCCACGCGCCTGTTCGAGGGCTTCTTCGTGGCCCGTATCGAAAAGAAGGGGTAAGGGAGCCCGAAGACGCGGGCGTTGGCAAGCGGGCGTTGCGAAACACGCGACGCAGCATGTAATGGAAACGCGGGGCGGGGCGCGAAACGCGTATGGACGCCGACGCTATGCCTCGTCCGAGAAGTCCGCGGCGTCCTCGCCAAACAGGCCCGCGACCTCCTCGGGCTCCATGCCCAGGGCGTCCGAAAGCTCCTCGAGAGAGCGACGACGCGCCTCGCGCAGCACACGGGCAAGGTAGGTGCTGGGCTTTTTGCCAGCCGCCTCCGCCGCCGCGATGCGGCCACGGACGGTCTTCACGGCACGGAGAGACTCGGGGACGCCACGCTTCACGAGCGCCTTGAAGTGACGCTCCTCAAGGCCCGAATTGTGGTCGGTGAAGGGGTCGGGCTCCATGGCGGCATAGCCCCGAATGACCTCCAGCGCCTGAGCGCGGCTGACCGGCGGGCGCAGCATCTCGGCGGCCTTGTCCGCCGGGCACATGAGACGGGTGACGGAGCGGCCGCTCTTCGCCTCGAGCACGAGCATGCCGGAGCTGGTGCCTGCCCCGCCCTCGGGCCGTGCCTCCCGAACCTCGACGACCGTGCACAGGCCCTGGCCGGGATGAACCACGCGATCGCCCACCGAGAACATCTGCACCTCCACGAAAGGCCCGCACCCCCGCACGGACGTCCGAAACAGTCGGATAGTACTAGCTTACCATCCAACCTTGGGAAAACCGCAGGTTGTTTGGCAAATTCCCGTAACAAGGGGATACGTTAAGACAGGGAAAAGCCCCGTGAGCCACTGGCCACGAGGCGCGCGTTGATGGTGCCCGAGGTGAGACTCGAACTCACACGAGGTTGCCCCCAGGGGTTTTTGAGACCCCCGTGTCTGCCATTCCACCACTCGGGCATATGCCGTTAGCAGGGGTTTTACCTGCGACGACGGTAGAGAGTATAGCGAAAGCGGCCCTGGATGTCGCGCGGAATCCCACGAGATGCGTAACGGTGTGTGCTAAGCGCATGCACATATTCGAACGCTCCGCATGGTAATGAGCAGCGCGTCGAAAAAGCCGACGCCCGGACGCTCCGGACGTCGGCTCAGGTTCGCCCTCGCGTAGGCGAGACCGCAGGCTACTTGCCCATGGCCTCCTCGACCGCCACGGCGCAGGCCACGGTGGCACCGACCATGGGGTTGTTGCCCATGCCGATGA
>UWSJ01000160.1 GCA_900549525.1 uncultured Coriobacteriaceae bacterium
CCAAGGTCGAGGCCCGCGCGCAGGGCTCCGGCGAGGTAGGCCTTCGCGTCCCGCACCGCCCGCTCCAGATCGAGGCCCTTCGCGAGACCGCAGGCGATGGCACTCGAGAGGGTGCAGCCCGTGCCGTGCGTGTTGGCCGCGGCGATGCGCTCGCCGGGAAGCCAGACGGAGGAGCAGTCGGCAAGGACCAACAGGTCGTCGGCGGCGCCCGTGGCGTGACCGCCCTTGAGGAGGACGGCTCCGGGCACAAGCGTCTTGACGCGCGCGGCCAGCCTCTCGACGTCCGCGCGCCTGCTCGGCACCCCGACATCGCCTCCGCCGGTGAAGCGGGCGGCGAGCTTGACGGCCTCGGGGATGTTGGGCGTTACAAGCGTAGCCAGCCCGAAGAGCTCGCCCACGACGGCTTTGACCGTCTCCGCGCCCGAGAGCGAGGTGCCCGTCGAGGACACCATCACGGGATCAAGGACCACCGGCACGGGCCCGCCTTCACCCGCCCCGTGACGCCGGAGGGCGCGGGCGACGGCGTGGGCGGCCTCGGCCGACCCCAACATCCCCACCTTCACCGCCGCCGGGGCGATGTCCTCGAAAACGGCGACCACCTGGGCCTCTATCACGTCGGGTGGCACCTGGTGACAGCCTCGCACGCCAACCGTGTTCTGCGCCGTCACCGAGGTGATGGCCGCCTCGCCATAGAGCCCGAGGGCGAGGATAGTCTTGAGGTCCGCCTCGATGCCGGCCCCGCCCGAGCAGTCGCTCCCGGCTATGCTCAGCACGGCCGGGAGCGAGAAGGAGGCGCCCATCTAGCGGACGACCTTGCGAAGCTCGCGGACGAGGGCGCGCGCAGCGGTCTCGGGGTCGTCGGACGCGAAGAGGGCGCTCACCACGGCGCCACCCGCCACACCCGTGCCCGCGAGCTCGTGGGCGCTCGCCGCGTCGACGCCGCCAATGCCCACCACAGGAATGCTCACGGCCGAGCAGATGCGCGAGAGCTCGTCGTAGGCGACATCGACGGCATCGGGCTTCGTGGCCGTGGGGTGAAGCGCCCCCACGCCAAGGTAGTCGGCGCCCGCCTCCTCGGCCGCACAGGCCTCGGCCACCGTCTGGGCAGACACGCCAACGATGGCATCGGGGCCAAGAATCCGGCGCGCCTCGGAGCATGCCATGTCCTCCTGCCCCACGTGAACGCCGTCAGCGCCCACCTCGGCGGCAAGCGCCACGTCGTCGTCGATCAGGAACGGCACACCCGCTGCGCGGCAGATGGGAAGGATCTCGCGCGCGAGCGCGAGCTTCTCGTCGTGGCCGGGGTACTTCTCGCGCAGCTGCACGAAGGTGGTGCCGCCGGCAATCGCCTGCCGCACGCAATCGGGAAGGGTGCGCCCGCGAAGCCAGGCCCGGTCCGTCACGGCGTAGAGGAGCAGGTGCTCGCGGATGGCCGCCGCAGACCACCGGCCGCGCCGGCAGGGACCGGCCACCTGGCGGGACTCATCAGCGGGAGCCTCCTTGGCGGCAGCCTCGACGACGGGAGCCTCGCCGGCCACCTAGCCCAGCTCCTCGACGAGGGCACCCTCGAGCAGGTCGTCGCCCGTCTGGTTGAAGAGCGCGTCGAGCAGGTAGGTGCGGAAGGACCCGTTGCCGTCGAGCTTGCCCATGCGCCCGGCCGCGACCTGGCCCGCAAACCCCATGGAGGCGACGGCCGCGACGGCGGCCTCGAGCGCGTCGGCGTGCGCAGCGGCATAGGCGGCCGTCAGGGCCGAGAGCATGCAGCCCGCGCCAGTGATGCGACCCTGGAGCGGCGAGCCGTTGCGGATGGCGAAGGCCCGGTCGGCACTCGCGACCACGTCGATGGCGCCGGTCACCGCCACCACGCAGCCCGCCCTCTCGGCCACCGAGCGCACGAAGGCCGCGCTCTGGGCCAGGTTGTCCTCGCTCACGGCGTCGGCGGGGTTGACGTCGACGCCCCTCGTGGAGGCCGACGCGCCCGCGAGGGCCTTGACCTCGCTCATGTTGCCGCGCACGACTCGGATGGGCAGCTCGTCGAGGAGCCCGGACGCGGTGGCCGTGCGGAGCGCGCTCGCGCCGGCGCCCACCGGGTCAAGCACGACGGCATGCCCCAGCTCGGCCGCGCGCCTGCCCGCCGCATGCATGCCCTCGATGGAGCGATGGTTGAGCGTGCCGATGTTGAGGTCGAGCCCACCGCAGATCGAGGTGATGCCCACCACGTCGTCGGGCTCGTCGCTCATGATGGGGCTCGCACCCGCGGCGAGCAGGGCGTTCGCGCAGTCGTTGACGGTGACGTAGTTGGTGATGCAGTGCACGAGCGGCGTCGTGGCGCGCACGGCGTCGGCGGCGTCCTTCAGGAACTCGAGAGACATGGG
>UWSJ01000161.1 GCA_900549525.1 uncultured Coriobacteriaceae bacterium
CAGGGCTCGTGCGCTGCGTCGACGTTGCCCCCGTGGAGGGCGGGACGGTGAGCGAGGACTGGGGCGGCACGCTGCAGGAGGGCCCTGTGGCCCCTGCGCCGGAGACCCCAGCGCCTAACGACTCCGTGACGGGCACTGACGTGACGGGTGCCGCTACGACGGGTGCTGCCGGTACTGCGCCCTTCGAGCTCTACGACGTGGACGCGAGCCTGTGCGAGGCCCTGACGTTCTGGCGCCCGCGCGAGGGCGTGTTCAGCTACTCGTCGGCATCCCGCGCGCTTGCAGGCGGGGCCGACGCGGCGGCCACGTCGGCCCCCGTCTCGCTGGACGACGTGCTTGCCCTGCCCGTTCCCGAACCGCTAACGCCCGCCGAGCTCGCCCGCCTGGGCACGGTGCCGACGGGGGAGGGCCCGGCCTCTTCGCGCAACTCCAAGCGCTTGCCGCTGGTCGTGGGGGAGGACGTCGCGTCCGAGCAGATCGACGACGCCGACCGCGCGACCAACCTCGGCACGGCGTTCCACGAGCTCGCCCGCTACATGGTCGAGACGGGCCACGAGCCACGCGACGAGCGGGTTGCCACGGTTGCCGCGACCTACGGCGTCGGCCGCCGCGACCGCGTGCGGCTTACGGCGGCACTCGGTCGCTGGGCCAGCTCCGACCTGCGCCGGGAGGTGCTGGGCCATGCGCTCGTGTGCGCGGAGGTACCGTTCTTCTGTCGGGTGAGCTCTCCTCTGGGAGACGACCTCGAGGGCGCGATCGACCTGCTCGCCACGGACGGCCCGGCCTCGCCCGCGTCCGGCCCTGCGCTGCTCGTGGACTACAAGACGGGCGACCATAGCCTTTCGCTCGCGCAGATTCGTGCCCGTCACGAGATGCAGGCGCGCTTCTACGCCTTCGTGCTCCGGGAGCAGGGCTTCTCGGAGATCGACTGCGCCTTCGTCTGCGTGGAGCTCGAGGACGAGGCCGGTCAGCCGGTCGTCACGCGATATCGGTTCCGGTAAGGTGGGAAGGGGAGCCCATGGCCCGGCACGGGAACATCTGCACCTACGTCGAGGAGAACCTCGACACCTTTTCCGAGCGCCCCCTCTGCGCCCCGGACAGCCTCGTGCTCTCGTGGTTCTCCAACTTCCGGCTCGAGGCGCTGGGAGGCCAGGTGACGGGCTGGGGGCCGGGCCGCGACGGGCGGCCCGGCGTGCGCCTGCAGGAGACGCTTCGCTCCGAGTGCTTCGATTCCCTCTTTGACCTGTGGGACCCGGAGAGCTGCCGCAGGCTTCTCACGGCCATGGCGGCAAGCCCGCGCTTCCGGGACGTGCGGGTGCTCGGGCAGACGTCCGAGCACGACGACTCCGACCCCGAGCACCCCCTGCAGTTCAGCGCCGTGACGCTCCTGCTCGACGACGGTACGGTCTACGTGGCATTTCGCGGCACCGATGCCACGCTTGCGGGCTGGCGCGAGGACTTCGACATGACCTTCGAGCGACCCATCCCCGCACAGGTGGCGGCTCAGTCCTACCTCGTGCGCGCCGCCGGGCACACAAGCGGCCCGGTCGTGTGCGGAGGGCACTCCAAAGGCGGCAACCTTGCGGTCTACGCGGCGGTCGAGGCCCCGGACGACGTGCTCTCGCGCTTGGTGCGCGTCTACTCTCACGACGGGCCTGGGTTCGACGCCGCCTTCCTCGCAAGCGAGGCCTTCTCGCGCGTCGCTGGGCTCATAGACAAGACGCTGCCGCAGTCATCGATCGTGGGCATGATGCTCGAGAACCAGGAGGACTACTCGGTCGTGCGCAGCACGAGCGTGGGCATCTTCCAGCACGACCCCTTCTCCTGGGTGGTCGAGGGCGCGGGCTTCGTGGAGCTCGAGGGACTCTCGGCGGGCGCGCGTCACGTGGACGGTGCTCTCAACGCCTGGATTTCGGGCCGGAGTCCCGAGGAGCGCAGGCGCTTCACCAACGAGCTCTACGACCTTCTCGGCACGACGGACGCGACGACCATGGCTGAGATTCGGGACACGTGGCAGACGTCGGTGCCCGCCCTCGTCCAGCGGCTTGGCGACATGGACCCGGAGACGCGCGGCTTCATGTTGCGTACGGTGGGCGAGCTCGTGAGGAGCTTCCTACCGTCGGGGGAGGAGTAGGGTCCCCTTGCGGCCTGTCCCGTCATGGTCGCAGCTCCTGCGTGTTGAGATGGCGAAGTTGCGCTTACCCATGAGAATGGATGCGATTTTCAGCATGTTCTCGTTTTTCTTGCGAATCCGTGAACGGTAGCAATATCGGCCTCATCCCGTGGTCGAGCCTCGTGCCCTACGTCGTCGCCGAGATGCTCGGGGCCTTCGACACCTTCGTCTTCCTGACGGGCA
>UWSJ01000162.1 GCA_900549525.1 uncultured Coriobacteriaceae bacterium
GTTTCCCCCACTGGAACCTAAATCCAGCGCGTCTACCAGTTCCGCCACGCCCGCGGATGATTACTGCATGATAGCGCATTGCAGCCTGCCGGTCTGCGCACTTACTGCTAAGATGTTTCTGTTTTGTGCATGCGGGTGGGCAGGTGCCGCGCCCGTCAGGAGCGCCCGGGACATCCCGCCCGCAGGAACGACCCATCAGGAGGAACGTTGAACATCACCGTCACCGCGTCCGAGCCCAAGGACAACAAGCTCGAGGCCAAGGTCACCATCTCCGCCGCCGACGTGAACGCCGCCGTCAAGGCCGCCTACAAGGAGATTGCCAACAAGTACCGCTTCCAGGGCTTCCGCAAAGGCAAGGCCCCGCGCCCGGTGATCGACGCCCTCGTGGGCAAGACGGCCGTCCTCGCCCAGGCTTCCGAGGAGCTCCTCACTGCCGCCACGCCCGCCGTGCTCGACCAGCTCGACGTCGTGCCCGTGGGCGAGCCCTCCTACGGCGACAACCCCGAGCTCGCCGCCGAGGGCAAGGACTACGAGGTCACCGCCACCATCAACCTGCGCCCCGAGCTCGAGCTCAAGAGCTACGACGCCCCCGAGATCAACATGCCGCCCGCCGAGGTCACCGACGCCGAGATCGACGAGCAGGTCGAGACCCTCGTGAACTACCACGCCACGTTCGAGGACGTCAAGGAGGGCGACGACTACGCCGCCGCCGAGGGCGACATGCTTACGCTCGACGTCGAGAACGTCGAGGGTGGCGAGAACCTCGCCGGCACCGACCGTCCGTTCATGATCGGCTCCACCGCCGTGCCCGCCGACTTCCAGAACGGCATCAAGGGCATGAAGCTCGGCGAGACCAAGGAGGTCTCGTTCACCATCGAGGGCCACGAGCACACCCACGCCGACGGCGAGGTTCACAAGGTCGACGACAAGAAGGTCACCGTCAAGGTCACGCTCAAGGGCGCCAAGAAGCGCGTCGTCCCCGAGCTCAACGACGAGCTGGCCAAGAAGGGCTTTGGCTACGACTCCGTCGAGGCGCTCCGTGACGCCGTGAAGGACGAGATCGCCGACGACAAGAAGGCCCAGCTCCCCACCCTCAAGGAGACCCGCGTCATCGAGAAGATCGCCGGCGAGCTTGACGCCGAGGAGCTCCCCGAGGATTACGTGAAGCAGGTCTTCGACGAGATCGCCCAGGACTTCCTCGGCCAGCTCCAGCGCCAGGGCACCACGCTCGACGCATGGCTCCAGGCTCGCCACATCGAGGTCAACGACTTCCTCGCCGACCTCAACCAGCAGGCCGACGAGCGTGCCCGTCAGGCCCTCGCCCTCGATGCCCTGGCCAAGAAGCTCGGCCTCGAGGCCACCGAGGAGGACGTGCGCGGTGAGTTCGAGAAGGCTGGCATGAAGGACGTCGACGCCTCGATGAAGGAGTTCAAGGACGCCGGCCGCATGCCTGCCGTCCGCGAGTCCATCAAGCGCACCAAGGCCGTCAACTGGCTTGTCGAGAACGCCAAGGTCACCGAGGTCGACGAGGTGGCCGAGCGCCGCGCCAAGCGTGCCGAGGAGAAGGACGGCGAGTAGCGCCTCCACTCCCGCGCCGCGGCCGTACGTCGCGCCCGGGGCCTGCCGCCCGTTCGGGTTCGGCCCATCCCACAAGGGGTATACACGCCGGGCGGGGTTATCCCCGTCCGGCTTTTTGAACTGTCGGGACAGAAGCATCCCGTCCGCCCCGACGCCAGAACGAAGGAGGACCGCATGGTCAACCCGGTTCGTGACATCCCGCTGATTCCGTACGTGGTCGAGCAGACCCCGCGCGGCGAGCGCAGCTACGACATCTACTCGCGCCTGCTCAACGACCGCATCGTCTTTCTTGGCGAGGAGGTCACCCGCGACTCCGCAAACCTCGTCATCGCCCAGCTCCTGCACCTTGAGAGCCAGGATCCCGACAAGGACATCGTGCTCTACGTGGACTCCCCGGGCGGCGACGTCTACGCCGGCCTCGGCATCGTCGACACGATGAACTACATCAAGCCCGACGTCTCCACCGTGTGCGTGGGCATGGCCGCCTCCATGGGCGCCGTCATCCTCGCGAGCGGCACCAAGGGCAAGAGGCTGGCGCTTCCCAACTCGATGGTGCTCATCCACCAGCCGAGCTCGGGCGTCCAGGGCCAGCAGACCGACATCCAGATCGTCGCCGACGAGACCAAGTGGATCCGCGAGC
>UWSJ01000163.1 GCA_900549525.1 uncultured Coriobacteriaceae bacterium
AGGTACGGGATCTCCTTGTCGCCGCCCACGTCGAGCGTGCGGATGATGACCGGCTTGCCCTTCATGCGCAGGGCGACCTTCTGGTAGGCCGCGAACTGCTCGTCCTCCGTGGGGAGCTCCTTGGCGTCCATGAACAGGAACTCGGAGCGGAAGAGGCCCACGCCCTCGGCGTCGTGCTCGGCGGCGCCGTTGGCGTCGTCGGGGTTACCGATGTTGGCGACGAGCAGCTTCTCGATGCCGTCGGCCGTCTTGGTGGCCTTGCCACGGTAGACCTCGAGGGCTGCCTTCTCGGCGGCCTCCTTCTCGGCCTCGGCACGATAGGCGGCGAGCTCCTCGTCGGAGGGCGAGACCACGACGTCACCGGTGCCGCCGTTCACGACGACGGTGTCGCCGTT
The DNA here is from genome assembly GCA_900549525.1 of uncultured Coriobacteriaceae bacterium. GTDB lineage: Bacteria > Actinomycetota > Coriobacteriia > Coriobacteriales > Atopobiaceae > Parolsenella. The sequence continues at coordinate 396 of UWSJ01000163.1, forward strand.
CTTGATGTTGGTGCAGGCGTTCTCGACGGAGAGAACCGCCGGGATCTCGAGCGCGCGGCAGATGATGGCGGAGTGGGAGGTACGGCCGCCCACCTCGGTGACGACGGCGGCAACGTTCTCCTTGTCGATGGTGGCGGTCATCGACGGCGTGAGGTCGTGCACGATGACGATGGAGTCCTTGGGCAGGACGGAGAGGTCGACGAGCTCCTTGCCGAGGAGCTGGGCGAGGATGCCCGCGCGGATGTCCTGGACGTCGGCGCAGCGCTCACGGATGAGCTGCTCGTCGGAGGCGTCGAACATCGCGTAGAACATGTCGCAGACCTCGTCGATGGCCTGCTCGGCGCACTTGCCCTCGACGATGCGGTTGTTGACCTCGTCGATCATGAAGGGGTCGTTGGCCATGGTGATGTGACCCACCATGATCTCGGCCTCCTTCTCGCCCACCGTGACCTTCATGCGGTCGGCCTGAGCCTGCGTCTTGGCGCAGAAGGCGTCGAGGGCCTCCTTGTAGCGGGCCTTCTCCTCCTCGTCGGTATCCTGGTGCGTGGTGGGCACGTAGGACAGGTCGGGCTCGACGGCGACGCAGGCAACGCCGATGCCGATGCCGTCAGATGCGTTGACACCCTTGTACATGCGAATCCCCCTGGTTCTGTGACCAAAACAAGAAGGGGCCTAGCGCAGTTGCGCGGCCCCCTCAGATGCACGTCTCAATGGCTGCGCGGGGCTTGTGACCCCGGCGAGAAGATCTACTCGCCGATGCCGCTCTTGACGAGCTCCACGGCCGCGGCGAGGGCGTCGGCCTCGTCAGCGCCGTCGCACTTGATCTCGATCTCGGTGCCGCAGGACAGACCGGCGGCCATGAGGGCCATCGGCGACTTGCCGTTGGTCTCCTTGCCGTTGGCGACGACCGTCACCGTGCTGGCGAACTTGCCCATGGCGGAGGCAAACGTGCCAGCCGGACGCATGTGGAGACCCTGCGGGTTGATGAGCGTGACCTTCTCGGAAACCATGCTAACTCCTCTGTTCTCGTGGACTCCTTGGAGCCCTGGACCCATATGGGCAGCGAACGGGCGAAACCCGTCCGAAACGTGCCATCCGCAGTCTAGCAGACCAGCGCGGCGCGAAGACACAGATACCCTACGAACGTGCCCCTATGCGCATATTTGTGCAACCGGACGCAAACGGCGGCGAACGGTAGGAATCCGTTCGCCGCCGCACGGGCGTGACGTTGTGACGCGTCCTCGAGGGAACGCAAGGGCCAGAACCCTACTTGGAGGCCTTCTGCTTCGTGCCGGCCTTCTCGGCAGCACCGGTCTTCTCGGCGGCAGCGGCGTCCTTCTTGGTGCCGGAGGCCTTCTTCGCCGCGTCCTCGGCCATCACGCGCTGCAGGGAGGCGTAGAACTTGTCGATGGTGGAACGCTGCGCGAGGCCCTTGCTGGCGGCCGTGGCCGAGCCGCAGGCCGACGCGAAGTTGAGGGCGTCCTGGTAGGAGAAGCCGCGGTCGAGGCTCGCGAGGAAGCCCGCGACCATGGAGTCGCCGGCGCCGGTGGCGTTCACGAGACGGCAGGGCGGGCACTTGGTGGTGTACTCCGAGCCGTCGGCCGCGATGAGGGCCGAGCCCTCGCCGCCGCAGGAGACCACGACGTTCTGGGCGCCGCGCTCGTGCAGGATGCGGGCGTAAGGCAGCGCGTCCTCGGGCGTCTCGGGGTTGACGTCGAAGAGCTTGCCGAGCTCGTGGTTGTTGGGCTTGATCATGAACGGCTTGG
>UWSJ01000164.1 GCA_900549525.1 uncultured Coriobacteriaceae bacterium
CGGAGGGGCCGCAACGTGGTGAAGCGTCGCAACAGCAGGCAGGACGCGATTCGCGAGATCGTGCGCGACAAGTCGATCAAGACCCAGCGCGCCCTCGTCGAGGAGCTCGAGGCCGCGGGCTACACCTGCACGCAGGCCACCATATCGCGCGACATCGCCGACATGGGCCTGCGCAAGCTTCCCGAGGGGGTCTACGTCCTCGCCGAGGACCTGCACCTCCAGCGCATGGTGTCCGAGCTCGTCGTGAGCGTCATTCGCGCCAACAACATCGTGGTGGTGCGCAGCCAGGCCGGGACCGCCCAGGGGGTTGCGGCCGCCATCGACGCCGCGGGCCTGCCCGACGTGGCCGGCTCGATCGCCGGGGACGACACCATCATGGTCGTCTGCATCACCGAGGCCGAGGCCATCTCGCTCGAGCAGCTCATCAACAAGCTCCGAAACGTCCGAAAGTAGGGGGCGCGGCCCGTCCGTTGCCCCCGCCCCGCGCGGCTGGCGAGACGCCTGCCCGCGTCGCCCGACCCGTTCGCCCCGCGTGTGGCCACGCGCGTCTCGCCCGCGCCGCACGCATCCCTCGCACCTCTCGCACTAAGGCACGTCCGCACCGCAGCTCGTCCGCATCGTAGTCACGTACGCACATCTCGCGCACACGCAACCAAGGGAGTCTCACATGTCCGAAAAGGGTAAGGTCGTTCTCGCGTACTCCGGTGGCCTCGACACCTCCTGCCTGCTCAAGTACCTGCAGGACGAGGGCTATGACGTGGTGTCGTGCATCGCCAGCCTGGGCCAGCCGTCGTCCGAGCGCTCCGACATCGAGGCCATCAGCGACAAGGCCAAGTCGCTCGGTGCCGTCGCCGCCTACGACGTCGACATCCGCGACGAGTTCGCTGAGGACTTCGTGGCCAAGGCCATCTACGCCAACGGCATGTACGAGAACAAGTACCCGCTGCTCAGCGCCCTGTCGCGCCCGGCCATCTGCCGCCACCTCGTGAGGGTGGCCCAGAAGGAGGGTGCCGTGGCGGTGGCCCACGGCTGCACCGGCAAGGGCAACGACCAGGTGCGCTTCGAGCTCGAGTGCAAGGCGCTCGACCCCACGCTCGACATCCTTGGCCCCGTTCGCAGCTGGAACCTCACCACGCGCAGCTCCGAGATCGAGTACGCCCAGGCGCACGGCATCCCCGTGGACGCCACCAAGGCGTCGCCGTACTCGATTGACGAGAACGTGTGGGGCCGAGCCATCGAGTGCGGCGTGCTCGAGGACCCGTGGAACCAGGCCCCCAAGGGCGCCTGGTCGATCACCGTCGACCCCGAGGAGGCGCCGGACGAGGCCCGCGACGTGGTCATCGGCTTCGAGGCGGGCCTGCCGGTCTCGATCGACGGCCAGCGCATGAAGCTCTACGACCTCGTCGCGGCGCTCAACGGCATCGTGGGCGGCCACGGCTTTGGTCGCATCGACATGATCGAGGACCGTCTCGTGGGCCTCAAGAGCCGCGAGTGCTACGAGCAGCCGGGCGCACTGGCGCTCATCATGGCGCACAAGCAGCTTGAGAGCCTGTGCCTGCCGGGCGATGTGCTGCACGTCAAGCTCGACCTCGAGCACGAGTGGAGCCGTCAGGTCTACAACGGCCTGTGGTACTCGCCGCTCAAGGACGCGCTCGACGCGTTCTTCGCGAGCACGCAGAAGACCGTGACCGGCGAGGTGCGCCTGCACCTGTACAAGGGCGGCTGCACGGTGACGGGCTCGCGCGCCGACAGCTCGATGTACGACTTTGGTCTGGCCACGTACGACAAGGGCGACACCTTTGACCGCACGGCCGCGAAGGGCTTCATGGACCTGTTTGGGCTGCCCAACCGCGTGTGGGCCGAGCGCCGTCTCGAGCGCGAGAAGGCCGCCGGCCTGCTGGGCGCCGCGCAGATCCAGGCCATGGGCGTCAAGGAGGCCGAGGCTGCGGGCACCAACCAGGCCAGCGCCGAGGGCGGCGCCTCTGCGGGTAAGTAGCTCGTTCGATATGTGATGTGCCGCCGGCTTGTGGCGGCTGGTGGGCGGGGCCGTGGGGAGATCCCCATGGCCCCGCTCTTTTTCTGCTGGGCGGCTTCCGCCCTTTGGCGTCTGCCGGCTCGCGGGGCCGTTCGTTGTC
>UWSJ01000165.1 GCA_900549525.1 uncultured Coriobacteriaceae bacterium
CCCGACACCGTCCAGCACCTCGCCAAGACACATCAACCCATCCACACGGACCGAAGGAGCACGCACATGAGCGTTACGCCCCCGACCTTTCCCGCCCGTCCCACCGGAGAGCTTGCCGAGCGCCTGCGCCGCGTGCGCTACGTCATCACCGACGCCGACGGCACCATGTTCACTGGCGCCAAGGCCACGGTGAACACCGCCGGCGAGCCCTCGGCCGAGCTGGTGCAGACCCTCGTGGAGCTCACGAAGGCAGGCGTGGGCGTCATCCCCTGCACCGGTCGCAACCGCGCCATGATCCAGGAGGACGCCCGCGTGCTGGGCTTTCCGGGCTGGATTGCCGAGATGGGCGGCGTGCTCTGCACGCGTCAGTCGAGTAACCCCGAGTGGCACTACTTCACGGGCGACATGCCCTACGACCCCGCCTCGGGCAAGACCCCGCACGACGTCATCTGCGAGACGGGCGTGGTCGACGCCATTCTCGAGCGCTGGCGCGGCGAGGTTGAGACGTACCATGACAACGGCGTGGGCTTCGAGTACCGCGAGGTCACGGTCGCCCTGCGCGGAGCCGTTGACGAGGTGGAGCTCCAGAACATGCTCGACCAGAGCGGGCTTCCCCTCTACCTCGCCGACAACGGCATGGTGGCCCGCATCTCGGGTGACACCACGCTCGACTGCGACCGCGACCACCCCCAGGGCGTGCACACCTACCACATCACCCCAGCCGGCGTGAGCAAGGGTACGGGCATCGTGCGTTTCGTGGAGCTTGCGGGGCTCGCGCCCGACGAGGTGCTGGGCGCCGGCGACTCACCGGCCGACTGCGTGATCGCCGACGCGGTGGGGACCTTCCTCTTCATGGTGAACGGCTTCGGCCACGACCGTGCCGAGGAGGAGCTCGCCGCCCGCGACAACATCCTCATCTCCACCGAGCGCGCCACCGACGGCTGGGTTGCCGCCATGCGCGGGTTGCTCGCCGCAAAGGAGTAAGCAGCGGAGTGGCCCTGGCACGGCTCCGACGCGGCTAGCCCCGGATGAAGCCCATAATCACGTCGGCCACGAAGAAGATCAGATAGCCTCAGCCAACCATGATGGCCGACCAGACCACACCCGCACGCAGCAAGCGCCAGCGCCATCATCACGACAAGAACAATCCGGCCGGCCATCGCACGCAGCCCCCTCGCTTCGCCGGCCCCGTCTCGTGCGTTACTCGCCCAATTCGGACGTCGGCTCCTTGTGGCGCAGGATCTTCACGAGATGATAGAGGTCGATGGCCACAAGGCAAGCGTTCATCACCGCCGTGGGATACGAGCCGATGATAAGGGCGTAGACGACGTAGAGCGCCGCGCCCGTGGCATTGAGCACGCGCAGCTTGACGGTGTTGCTCATGACGAGCGACACGAGAACGATCGCCGAGGCGACGTAGCCGAAGAGCTCGACTGCCTGGCTTGAGTCCATAGGTCACGACCTTTCCTGCGGATATGCACGAATCTTCATCCTAGGGGTCAGGGCAAGTCAGCACGGTAAGCAATCGGCAAGCAGCAAGGGAGCCGAGGCGAATGGCCCCGGCTCCCCAATGAGTTGCCCTCGTCCAGACACTACCTAGACGGTCTGAGGCATGCTCTGAGTCCAGACAAGACTAGAAGTTGACCGGCTCGTCCTTGTAGACGCACTCGAGCAGCTGCTCCATCTCCTCCTGCGTGGGCTTGCGCGGGTTGGAGAGGGTGCAGGCGTCAAGCAGGGCGTTGGCGGCAACGTCGTGCTTCTTCTCCTCGAACTCGGCGTAGTCGATGACAGACTCGTCGGCCTTCACGCCCTTGGGGCCATAGTTCTTGATGCCCTGCGGGATGTCCAGCTTGTCGTTGAGGTCGCGGATCTCCTGGACGAGGGCCTCGACGAGCTCGTCCTCGGTCTCGCCCTTGAGGTGCAGGATCTCCTTAGCGATGTAGGCATAGCGCGTCTTGGCCTCGGGCACCTTGGCGTTGAACTGGATGACCTTGCCGAGGTACATGGCGTTGGCGCAGCCGTGGATGATGTGGTCGCCCGTGTAGGCGGCACCGGTCTTGTGCGCCATGGAGTGCACGATGCCGAGCAGGCCCGAG
>UWSJ01000166.1 GCA_900549525.1 uncultured Coriobacteriaceae bacterium
ACGGCCTTGGGGGCAGACTCGACGAGGGTCTTGGCCTCCTTGAGGCCGAGGGAGGTGAGCTCGCGGACGACCTTGATGACCTGGATCTTGTTCTCGCCGAAGCCCTCGAGGACGACGTCGAAGTCGGTCTTCTCCTCGGCAGCCTCAGCAGGGGCAGCGGCCACGGCGGCCACGGCGGCGGGGGCGGCGGCGGACACGCCGAAGGTGTCCTCGATAGCCTTCACGAGCTCGGAAGCCTCGAGAAGGGTCATTTCCTTAAGGGCATCGATGATCTCATCGGTGGTGAGCTTAGCCATGTCTTAATCCTTTCGGTTCCCGCGCAGGCAGTGCGCGGGCGTTTCTTGTGTGGCGCGCAGCGACGTGCTGCGCACGAGCGCCAGCGGGGCGCGCAGCAGGCCGTCTTAGGCGGCCTTCTGCTCGGAGACCTGCTGGATGGAGCGGGCGAGACCAGAGGACACGCCGTTGACGCACACGGCGATGTCGCGCGCGAAGCCGTTGATGAGGCCGGCGAGCTGGCCGAGGAGCTGCTCCTTGGTCGGGAGCTCGGCAATGGCGATGGCGTCATCGGCGGAAACGACGGAGCCGTCGACGATACCGCCGCGGAACTCGATCTTGTTGAGCTTCTTGGAGGTCTCCTTCACCACCTTGGCGGCAGCCGCGGGATCCTCCTCGTAGAAGACGCACGCGACGGTGCCCTGCAGGCAGTCATCGATGGCGGGGAGCTCCTTCTGCTGGAGAGCGATGCGCACGATGTTGTTCTTGTACACCTTCATGTGCGCGCCGGACTCGCGAAGCTGCTTGCGGAGCTCCTGCGTCTCCTTGACCGTGAGGCCGCGGTAGTCGATAACGAAGAGACCCTTGGAGGCGTCGAGCGACTCGTTGACGCGGTTGAGCATGTCGATCTTTGACTGAGCTGGCATATGTACACCTCCCCTCGAGCGAACCTGCACGTCTCGCCAGTGGCGGGACTTCGCTCGAGGAGACGAAAAGACCCCGCCGGCGCTGAGCCAGACGGGGTCGCAGAGTTTCACTCTTTGAACCACCTCGGCAGGCGGGCTGTGCCCCTTCGACCCTTGCGGGTACCGGCTGTCTCTGGCAGCGGACGTGCTATGAACAAATCCTTGTTTATTCTCTACAACGAGCGCTGACTGTCAACTTCTCCACAGAAGCGCTACGCGGTCGTAAGAGCCTGTCTGTCGCGAGGAACCCGGCCCCGAGCGACGCATCGCCGTACGCATAGGTCATCTCGAGGGTGCCGTTGTTTGCGTCCTTAGAGTTGAAAATGAGAGACATGAGAACTCACTGGCCAGACTCCACGGCACTCAGGACGACCACTAAGCGCCGTAGGGGTCTTCGTCGAGGCACCCCTTGGCGTCACGACCGTCTTACGACCGCTAACGAGAGACGGCACCCGCCCGACATTCGGGAGGGTGCCGTCTCGATCAGACATGCACTGTGGTGCGAGGGCTTACGCCTCGAGCAGGTTGCGCGTGATGGTGCTGTCAACCTTGACGCCGGGGCCCATCGTGGAGGCCAGGGCGACGGACTTGACGTACTTGCCCTTGGCGCTGGAGGGCTTCACGCGAAGGATCTCGTTGAGCAGGGCCCCGTAGTTCTCGACGATCTGCTCGGTCGGGAAGGAGATGCGACCCACCGGCACGTGGCAGATGCCGTAGCGGTCGGCGCGATACTCAACACGACCAGCCTTGAGCTCGTTGACCATCTTGGCGACGTCCATGGTCACGGTGCCGAGCTTGGGGTTCGGCATGAGGCCACGGGGGCCGAGGATCTTACCGAGACGACCAACCTTGGCCATCATCGGGGGCGTGGCGATGGCGGCGTCAAAGTCGATGTTGCCAGCCTGCACCTGAGCAACGAGGTCGTCGGAACCGACGATATCAGCACCGGCCTCCTGGGCGGCAGTGGCCTGAGCGCCCTCGGCGAAGACGGCGACGCGGACGGTCTTGCCGGTGCCGTGGGGCAGCGAGATGGAGCCGCGGATGTTCTGGTCGGCCTTGCGGGTGTCGACACCAAG